>JBKKDI010000233.1:0-5856 GCA_046708645.1 Aestuariivirga sp. | reverse complement strand
CGTCTCGCACGTACCAGGCCTGGGCATCGAACATGTTGAAGGTGTAGAACTGGTCTTGCATACCGATATAAAAAAGCCGTGGATTTTCCTCCCACACGACGCCCTGATAAATGCCAAGCGGCCACAGGCGGTTTGCCGTCTTGAGCCTGAGATCGTCTGGCAGGAAAGGGAAATGGTGCAGATAACCCGTGCACAGAATTATCGCGTCGATTTCCTTGGTCGTGCCGTCTTTGAAAAATGCCGTCTTGTTCTCGAGCTTTTGCAGCAGCGGACGTTCTTCGAAGTTTTTGGGCCACTTGAAGCCCATGGGTTTGGAACGGTAGGTCGTGGTGACTGACTTGGCGCCATACTTCCAGCATTGTGAGCCGATGTCCTCGGCCGAATAGCTGCGGCCGACGAGGAGGACGTCCTTATCCTTGAATTCCAGCGCGTCACGGAAATCATGGGCATGCATTACGCGGCCGTTGAAGGTCTTGATGCCCTCGAATTCCGGTACGTTCGGAGTCGAAAAGTGGCCGGACGCCACCACGACATAATCGAAATCCTCCGTGTACATCCTGTCTTTAACGCGATCGTGCGCCGTGACATGGAATTTCTTTTTCTTCTTGTCCCACACGACCATGCGCACCGGCGTATTAAAGCGCAACCATTTGCGCACCTTGGCTTTATCCACGCGTCCCTTGATGTAGTCCCACAGGACAGCACGCGGCGGATAGGAGGGGATGGATTTGCCGAAATGCTCCTCAAAGGAGTAGTCGGCGAACTCCAGACATTCCTTCGGGCCGTTCGACCAGAGATAGCGATACATGCTGCCGTGGACCGGCTCGCAATATTCGTCGAGGCCGGTGCGCCAAGTGTAGTTCCACAAGCCACCCCAATCGGCCTGCTTCTCGAAGCACACGATGTCCGGAATCTTGGCCTTCTTCTTAGCCGCGGACTGGAAGGCACGGAGCACAGCGAGGCCCGAAGGGCCTGCGCCGATTACGGCTACACGCGTCATGCGAGTCGATCCTCCCTTGTTGATTCCGCTTGCGTGCGGAATCCAATTCAGACCATTATTAGGCCAATTTCGAACCAATCTGTAAAGGGCAAAACCGCTCCGGCATGCGACAAATCAGCAATGAAATGCTCCGGAGCCACTTTCTCGGCTGGCAATGCCGGATAAGACAAATTTCGGCACGCGATTACGATGGTCAACCTCTGCCGGCCATGCGGCCAAGGGTCAGCCGCAGGAGCGGCGAGGTCCTGCTTCCGGCCATGACGGTGCTGCTCATTCCGGAGGAGAGCGACGTAAGCACGGCCTTTTTCAAATTTCAGGTGCAGAAGACTGTCGATCCGGGTGCCGTGCGGGGTGCCGGTGTCAATTATTTCGCGGGAGGCTTCTACCAACAGGCGGAGCTTTTCTCGGATGAACTGACGGCGGTGTTTGGCGCCGGGTCTGAGGCGGTCAAGCTGATGCCGAAAAGCAAAGAGGTGGTGCTGGATTTCGAGCAGTTTTCCCAGAGCTTTCGAATGTTCTGCAAGGTTCGAACTCTCGCCAGCAAGGACCATGGCCGTGAAGCGAGCCTATGGCAGGCGCGGATTTTTAATTCTGGCATTGCAAGCGGTGCGGTTGTTCTTGGCTTCAAGCCCGACTGGAAAAGCGCCGTAGCCATTCCGATGCCGTAAATATCCAATCAGAACTTGCGATAGGCCTGGTTAAGCTGAACCATCGGATGGTTCGGAGACATCTGGAACTTGATGAGAAGTTCTCTCGCCATCATGTCGCGCTCTTGCTGATTATCCGGGAGCTTCACCTTCTTCGGAATGCGCACCCAGCCGTTCACGTTACGGTCGAAGATGGCGGGCTCGCCTTCCTCGTAACCCATGTGGACGTCTTCCAGCCAATTGAGATCGTCCCAGCCCATGTACTCCATGTAGCCACGGAGGAAGGGCGTGAGCATCGCGTAATCGGGCACCAGGTTCACGTCATAGCGGTAACCGATATGCTGGCCGATTTCCTTTTCACGGCTCGATGAGAGGCCGGCCTTGTCCTTGATGAACTGGTCGACCGATTTGATCTCGGAGCCCTTGTAGCTTGTGCCTGCCATTTTCTGTCTCCGCTCAATACTTGTGGTAATTTCCGCCTTCCATGCCGACCACGTAATTGGTCCCGGCAAGCGGCACTTTACACATGGCGGACGCCTCCATCGTCAACGCCGCGAGATCTTCGGGCTCCAGCGAGTGGATGTTGGTCTTGCCGCAGGCGCGCGCCAGAAGCTGGGCTTCCATGGTGAGCGTGTGCAGGAAGTTGTAGACGCGTTCGGCCGCTTTGTCGGGGTCGAGGCGCTGGCGCAGCACCGGGTCCTGTGTCGCCACGCCAACCGGGCAGCGCCCCGTATGGCAGTGATAACAGTTTCCGGCATCGACGCCGATCTCGTTCGGGTAGTCGGTGACGCCTTCGATGTGCTTGTTGCAGTTCAGCGCCATGAGCACTGAGTGGCCGATGGCGATGGCGTCGGCTCCGAGAGCCATGGCCTTGGCAACGTCGCCGCCGTTACGAATGCCGCCGGCATAGACCAGCGAGATTTCACCCTTCTTGCCAAGCTCGTCGATGGCACGGCGGGCCTCGCGGATCGCGGCGATGCCGGGAATGCCGGTGTCTTCCGTCGCGATGTGGGGGCCGGCGCCGGTGCCGCCTTCCATCGCGTCGATGTAGATCGAGTCCGGATCGCACTTGACCGCCATTCGCACATCGTCATAGACGCGCGCCGCGCCGAGCTTCAACTGGATCGGGATTTCGTGATTGGTCGCCTCACGGATTTCCTGAATCTTGAGCGACAAATCGTCGGGGCCGAGCCAATCGGGATGGCGGGCAGGGGAACGCTGGTCGATGCCTGCCGGCAGTGAGCGCATTTCGGCCACCTGGTCGGTCACCTTCTGGCCCATGAGATGGCCGCCGAGGCCCACCTTGCAACCCTGGCCGATGAAGAACTCGCAGGCATCGGCGAGGCGCAGATGGTGCGGGTTGAAACCGTAGCGCGACTGGATGCACTGGTAGAACCATTTCATCGAGTAGCGCCGCTCGTCTGGAATCATGCCGCCTTCGCCGGAGCAAGTGGCGGACCCCGCCATCGTCGTGCCGCGGGCAAGTGCAATCTTCGCTTCATAAGACAATGCACCGAACGACATGCCGGTCACGTAGACCGGAATGTCGAGAACCATGGGGCGCTTGGCGCGGGGGCCGATGACGGTCCGGGTCTCGCACTTCTCGCGGTAACCCTCGATGACGAAGCGGGTGAGCGTACCGGGCAGGAAGGTGAGATCGTCCCAATGCGGGATCTTCTTGAAGAGCGAGAAGCCGCGCATGCGGTAGCGGCCAAGCTCCGACTTGATGTGGATGTCGTTCATCACCTCGGGGGTGAAGATTTTCGACGAGCCCAAGATGTATTTCTTGGTTTCGGCCGGAGCCCTGCCGGCAAGCGCTACCATGCCGGTCTTAGTGCGGGCCGTCGATGTCTTGCGTGACGCAATCGCCACAGCCTTCGGTTTCTTGGCTTTGACGGGCGCTGAACGCTTGACGGCAATCGCCTTGCGGGCTGCCACTATTTTGGTTTTTTTCTTCTTTGCCATTTTTATCCCCATCACAGCACCAGCTTCTTTTCGCCCGGTTCGAGGTTGTCGTAGTTCCACAGCTGCTTGCCCGCGACAATCTTCTTGATGTGGCCGATACCCTGTTTCGGATACATGCCGTAGATCTTGAGCTTGCGGGTCAGCCACTCGCGGTCGATGTCGGTCATCACGCCGGGCACGGCATCAACGCCGAGCGAGCGCGCTTCGCCGCCAAGATAGATCGTGCCATCGTACATGGAGTCGCCAAGATTCTTGCCGGCGTCGCCCAAGATCACCATGCGGCCACGCTGCATCATGAAGCCGGTGAAAGAGCCGGTGTCGCCGCCGACGAGGATGGTGCCGCCCTTCTGGTCGATGCCGGTGCGGGCGCCGACAGCACCCTTGCAGACAAGATCGCCGCCGCGAAGCGCGGCACCGAACTGCGAGCCTGCGTTCTTCTCGATCAAAATGGTGCCCGCCATCATGTTCTCGCCACAGGCCCAGCCGACGCGTCCCTTGATGTGGATGTTGGGGCCATCCAGCAGACCGCAGGCGAAGTAGCCGCAGGACCCCTCGATGTGGAGCTTGAGCCGGTTGAGAATGCCAACCGCGATCGAATGCTTCGACCCAGGGTTCTTCAGCACGATGGTGCCGACCCCGTGGCGGATAAGTTCGCGAATCTGGAGGTTGATCTGCTTCGACTCCAGATTTTCACAGTCGATCTCGGCCCGCTTGTTGAAATCGACATCCGATGCGTCCGGATAGCCGAACCCGGTGTTTTCCTCGGAAACATCGAAGAAACGCCGCTGGTTGCGGCCGAGAAGGTTTTCCGTATGCATGCCCATCTCGTGGGAGAGATGGTCTTTCTTCGCTATTGCTACGCCCGCCATACGCGAACCTCCTCATCGTAAGGGTCCCAAGTGTCGATCTCGTGATGAATGACCGCGCGGATCGCCACTTCTTCCGAAGCCAGCGCCACGAGATTGTCGCTCTCGTAGAGCACCATGGGTTTCGCGGCCATCGTGTCCTTGGCCATGCCCAGCGCATCCTTGGTCGAAACCAGATAGGTGAACACGCCGTCGATGTCCTGGATCGATTGTTTCAGCGAATCTTCCAGCGTGGCGCCGTGCTCCAGATTGTAGGCGGTGTAGACCGCCAGCAATTCGGAATCGCAGTTGGACATGAAGCGGTGGCCCTTGCGCTCGTATTGACGCCGCATGTCCCAGTAGTTGGTGATCTGGCCGTTATGAACGACGGCAATGTCGTTGTAGGGATAGGCCCAGTAGGGATGGGCAGAGCGGATATCGACATCCGACTCGGTCGCCATGCGCGTGTGGCCGATGCCGTGGGTGCCCTTGAAATTGTGCAAGGCGTACTGGTCAGCCACCCGCGCGGCGTCGCCCAGGTCCTTCACAAGTTCCAGGGCATTGCCCATGGAAAGAATTTCGGTGCCCTCGACATCTTCCACGTAGTCGGCGAGTTTCTTCATGTCGCCGTCATAGTGGATGCGATAGCGATAGGCGTACTCGGTTGCATCCTCGCGGTCCATGACTTCAACGCCGAGGGAGGCGAGGCGCTCTTCAACCGTGGCGCGGCGCTTCTTCACCTCAGCCTGAATGTCGAAGCCCTTGCCCATGTCTTCCTGCTCGGCAACCTTGAAGCGCATGATGTGTTCGTTGCGCCCCGGCGTGCCGTAGATGGCGTAGCCCGTCGAGTCGGGCCCGCGATGCTTGAGGGACTGGAGCATAGCGGTCATTTCCTGACCGATGTTGCCCGTGCCGTCGCGATGGATAAGTCCGGCTATCCCGCACATGGTTTTTCTCCTTTACGGCAAGCAGTTCATGTAGGTGTCGATATCCCACTCGGTCGAGGTGTGGAGGAAGCGCTCCCATTCGTCGCGCTTGTATTCGTCGAACAGGCGATGCATCTCGCCCGGCATCGCTGACTTGACGACCTCGTCGTTCTTCAGGGCTTCCAGCGAGTCGCCGAGCGTCATCGGCAGTTTCCTCACCTGTTTCCCAGCTTCCATGGCGGCATAGATGTTGCGCTCTTCGGGCGGGCCCGGATCGATCTTGTGGCGCAGGCCATCATCAGCCGCCCGCAGAATTGCACCCGCCATGATGTAGGGGTTCACCATCGAGTCGACGGCGCGGTATTCGAAGCGGCCGGGCGCCGAGACGCGAAGGCCCGTGGTGCGGTTCTGGAAGCCCCAGTCGGCGAAAACCGGCGCCCAGAAGCCCGTGTCCCACAGGCGGCGGTAGGAGT
>JBKKDI010000232.1:0-12855 GCA_046708645.1 Aestuariivirga sp. | reverse complement strand
CTGGAGCCTATCGGCAATATCCCGCCAGCCGAGGCCGAGCAAAACTACTATGCAGCAATGGACAATATCCCCATGGCGGCGATAACTTAAATAAGCCCGCCTCCGGCAATCCCGGGGCGGTTCCGTACGCCTCCAAACGCGGCTCCAGCTTGAGATTTGGCACAAGTCTTGCTTGAAACCTTTGCGCTGCCCACACAAAGGCACAAGTGTAAGTCATGACCGCCCTCGATCAGCTCTCGGCGATAAGAAACTCTCCTCGGCGCTGGCTCGTCACGGGCGCGGCTGGTTTTATCGGATCAAATCTGATCGAACAACTTTTGAAGAATAATCAGGTCGTTATGGGCCTCGACAATTTCGCGACCGGGCATCGGCGTAATCTGGATGAGATTCAGTCCAAGGTCTCCAGCCAACAGTGGAGAAACTTTACCCTCATTGAAGGCGATATCCGTGACCAAGCGACGTGCCGCAAGGCAGCAGCCGGTTGCGACCATGTTCTCCACCAGGCGGCGCTCGCCTCCGTGCCCCGCTCGATTGAAGATCCCTACACCACGAATGACGTGAACATCGGCGGCTTCGTCAACATGATTGGCGGGTCACGCGAGGCCGGGGTCCGCAACTTCGTTTATGCAGGGTCAAGCGCGACCTATGGTGACTCGCCCGCATTGCCCAAAGTCGAGCATCAGATCGGTAATCCGCTGTCGCCCTACGCGGTGACGAAGTACACCAATGAGGTCTACGCCGATGTATTCCGGCGCTGCTATGGCCTGAACACGATCGGACTGCGTTATTTCAACGTCTTCGGCCCAAGGCAGGACCCTGATGGCGCCTATGCCGCCGTGATTCCCAAATGGACGGCAGCGATGATCAATGGCGAGGAAGTGCGTATCAATGGCGACGGAGAAACCAGCCGCGACTTCTGCTTCATCGCCAATGTTGTACAGGCGAACATCCTCGCCGCATTATCAGGACCTGTAGCGCAGGGGAAAGTCTATAACATTGCCCTCGGTGGTACCCTGACACTGAAGCAGTTGTTCAAGTGCCTGCAGGACGTGCTGCGGGAGCACCACATCCACTACACCCGGGAGCCAGTCCACGTGCCGTTCCGGCCAGGTGACGTACGTCACTCGCAAGCCGACATTTCACTGGCAAGAAAGCACCTCGGCTACAATCCAACGCACACGGTCATCGAAGGGATACGCGAGGCAATGCCATGGTACATTTCTGTTCTGACCAGCCGCAGCAAGAAAACGTAGACCCCGGCCACCTAAAGAATTCGTGATTTGGGCAAATTCACAAAATTCACCTGCATCAATTCAACAAAGGCACTTTGAGCATGGAAACCACAAATTTGGAATCAGAACGCATTGCCGTCATTGGCCTGGGCTATGTCGGACTACCGATCGCCGTTGCGTTTGCCCGAGCATACGAGCATGTGGTTGGTTTCGATATTTCAAAGCGGCGCACTGAGGCATTGCAGCGCTATGAAGATTGGACGGACGAGGTCGGCACCAAAGAACTGAAGAGCTCGACTCTGATGATCACTTCCGATTCCGAGGATCTTAAGGGCAGCACCTTTTTTGTCGTCACCGTTCCAACTCCGGTCGACCGTCTTCATCGGCCGGATCTCGGTCCCATCGAAAACGCTTGCCGCATTATCGGCCCATATCTCAGCAAGGGTTCCGTCGTTGTTATCGAGTCCACCGTCTATCCAGGCGTAACGGAAGACATCTGCGGCCCGCTTCTCGAACAGGTTTCAAAGCTGAAGCGCGGCCGCGACTTCAAGCTCGCTTACTCGCCCGAGCGCATCAACCCCGGGGACAAGGAGCATCGCCTTGAGACCATTACCAAGATCGTTTCCGGCGAAGATGCAGAAACGCTCGACCGCGTGGCCGGTGCCTACGGCAAGATCGTCAAGGCTGGCGTCTATCGTGCCCAGAGCATCAAGGTCGGCGAGGCAGCAAAGGTCCTCGAGAACACCCAGCGCGATCTCAACATTGCCCTGATGAACGAGCTTTCTCTCATTCTCGATAGAATGAATATCCGCACCAAGGACGTACTGGACGCAGCCGGCACAAAATGGAACTTCCTGAAATTCTCGCCAGGGCTTGTCGGCGGACACTGTATCGACGTTGACCCGTACTACCTGACGACGGCCGCAGAGGCGCTGGGCTACTACCCGGAGGTCATCCTCGCTGGCCGCCGCATCAATGACGATATGGGCCGTGTTGTCGCGCGTAAGACGGTGAAGATGCTGGTCCAATCGGGCTCGCCCGTGCGCGGCGCCAAGGTTGGCGTGCTTGGACTGACGTTCAAGGAAAACGTTCCAGACATCCGCAACTCGAAAGTCGCCGATGTCGTTTTGGAACTAGCGGATTTCGGTATCGAGGCACTCGTTCACGATCCTTATGCCGACGCCCACGAAGTCCACGAAGAATATGGCCTCAAGTTGCGTGGGTTGAACCACCTCACCGGCCTTGATGCGCTAATTCTCGCAGTCAATCATCGTCAGTACCTCGAAATGGCCGATAGCCTAACCGACCGCGTCAGGCCCGGCGGCGTGCTGATCGACGTCAAGTCCGCTCTTGACCCGGCTTCCCTGCGCCGCGACATTCTCTATTGGAGCCTCTGAAGTGATGTGGTCGTTAAAGGCGATCCGGCGGCAAATGGTTCTGTCCTGCACTGAAGCTCCTGATGCATGGTCAAGCAGATAAATACAGCCAGTGACTCGCTTCTTTTCTGGAAGGCCGCCAAAAGACCCGCTAAACAACAGTCGTTGAATTTCCGAGGATTTATGCAGTGAACGGGAAGAACAAGAAATTGGCGGCGCCCGACTCCGCAGGAATGTTCAGCGCGGGTGGCCAGGGTGTGGCCCACCATCGTCCCTTCATGGATGTCCGCGAATTCCTGTCATCCCTCTGGCACCAAAAGATCTATGTCATTGCGGCTGTGATGCTCGCCATGGCCGTTGCCGGACTCTACCTCGTCACCGCGCCAAAGTCCTACACGGCGACGGCCCAAATCCTGATCGACCTCAACCGGCCCCTGACCAACGAAGCGCAATCGATAGGTGCGGATACAACGCGCTTCATGATGGGCCCGGCGATTGACAGCCAGGCGGAAATCATCCGTGCCAGCCGCATTCTGCACCGCGTCATCGAAAAGACGGGATACCGCGATTCCGCTGATCCGACTCCCGGGCAGGCGGCAGGAAATCACGCTAAAAGCGATATCTCGCTCGCTGCCCTTAACCGTTTCCAGCAGAAGCTCGACGTCCGGCGCAAGGGACTAACACTGATCCTGCTAGTCCAGTTCACCGACGGGGACCCGGAGCGCGCGGCACTTGTGGCGAATACTATTGTTGAAGAGTATCTTGCCGAACGCGATAGCATGGAGCAGGCCGCTTCGCGGCGAGCTATCGAAACCCTCAAGGTGCGGGTTGCCCAGGCGCGGCAAGATATTACGAATAACGAGAAGCAGCTCCAGCAGATCAGCGAAGAGAACAATCTATTCCCCGTAGGCGGCACCACGCTCGACGAACGCGGCGTGGCAGACACCGCAACGCAATTGAATCTTGCGCGCTCCGACGCAGCAAAAATCCTAGCGGACCTCCAACAGTGGGAATCCCATTCCGAAGACAAAACCGGCATTGCCTCAATTGGCAAGATCGCTGACGCCCGCCGCAACTATGAGGTCGCCCGCAACCAAGTGTCGATCCTGGAGAAGAATCTTGAAGACGTGAAACGGGAGTACGCCAGGAAAAGCCCGGCGATGAATCGTTATCTCGAACTGCAGAAGGAAGCCCAGGCTACCGGTGACAGCTATCTGGCATTGGCCACCCGCATCAAACAACTGGAGACCGAGCAGAACTATTCTATGCTCGATATTCAGATACTCGATCGCGCTGCCGTACCGGAGGAACCTTCCAGTCCGAACTTGCGGCTGGTCTTGGCTGGTGGCCTCCTGGGCGGTTTGGGGCTTGGCCTTACTCTTGCGCTGATAAAAGACCATATGTTGACGGTCCTGCGCACCCCCCTGCTTGTCCATAGTCATTTGGGCGTGCCTCACATTGCCTCGCTAAACCGGCTGCATGGGCGGAACGCCGACCCGTTTACCATTCTCGCCAGTCAGCCGAACTCGCCGTTCGTCCAAGGCTTATTGACCATACATCGTTTTCTCGCAGAGACCCGAAGTCCCAAACAACGCATCGTCGCAATTGTCTCCGCCAGCGACGGAGACGGCAAGTCAACGGTCGCCGCGGCACTAGCGCAATATGCGGCGTCCATCGTCCATCAAAGGACGGCACTCATCGATTGCGACGTTCGTCGGCGTACCCTTTCGAAGCGTTTCGCGCCTGGTGCGCCCTATTCCTTTGCTCAGGCGGTCCACGGAACTTTGACGCCCGCCCGCGTGATGACGGTCCCCGATGGCTGCGCTTTCTCGCTCTGCACCGCCCCGGCGGAAGAAAATACGCTCAGTGACATCGAAATGCTGATGTCCCCGGGAATGACGAATTTCATCAAGGCGACCGGACACAAGCATGATCTCGTTGTCCTGGACACGCCTGGCATGTTGAACAATGTGGAAACGAGAGCACTTGTAAGCTTGGCGGACATCGTCATTCTGGTTGTCGATGCCCGCAGTACAACTGTGGAGAACATCGACGCCGCCAAGGATCTGGTGCCCGGTCTTGCGGACAAGTTGACTGGCGCAGTCTTGAATCATGTGAGTTGACGGTCGGCCGGAGTACCTGACGGTAGGGGAATGATCGGTGAGAATTTTTCTGGCGGCAGTCTATCTCTGCGTGGTGTTGCTCTACACCGCACTCACCAAATTATCGGTCAGCCTGCCGTTGAGAACGCTGGCCCTGGTATTTCTGTCTGCCATAATCTTCGTTTGCTATTTCAGGGAATCGCGCCAATTTCTGCGAAAGCATGCTGAGATCACATTGGCTTTCGGGGCGCTAGGCATCATTGGGGTCATTCTGACCTATTTGCACCAGGGAGATCTGGGAAGCACGCTGGATGGCCTGACATCGAATATCGTTCAACCCTACCTCATCCTGTTCAGCACCCTGATGCTCATCAATATCATCGGCCTGCGGATGGTCGCATGGCTGAGTCTTTCCGGGGCCGCGCTGAGCGCCCTGGTCGCACTGCTCCAGTTCGCCAACATCGAAATAGGCTGGCGCCTGCGCGAGATCATGGGTGAAATTCAGAACGAGCCCGCGGAAATCCAAAGCTATGTCGCCAGTCGTGGCCGCGCTCTGGGCCTTTCGCTGTCGCCCATCGTGTTTTCCTATCATATCATCTCTGCGTACCTTGCTTTGAATGTCATGTACCGCTTCGGCCAGATTCGTCCATTGTTCTACTATGGCAGCTTCTTCATGGTCCTCGTTGCATTTCTGGCCAATGGTACGCGATCAGCAATCCTGGCAATCTTGGCAAGCGAAATTCTCATGCAGCTTCGCAAGGGGAAATTGCTGTCGTTGCTTCCCGTCGCCGCAATTGCCGCAATCGGTGCCGCAGTCTACTTTTACGCCGAGGCAACCGGCTCCCGTATTGTTCAGACGGAGGACGCATCTGCACTGGGCCGGATCGCTCTCTACAACTACGGCCTGAGGCTCGCAGCCGACAATCCTTTCGGCCTTGGCTGGGGCTTTGATCCAGGTGGCTATGCCTGGCTCTATTGGGAACACCTTTCCGAATTCGTCAATGCTGACGGCGTGTTTAGGCTCGGCCTGCACAACGCCTATCTCAACTTCTTTTTGGTGTATGGTCTGGCCGGAACGCTGGTGGCCGCGATTGTCCTGATGTACGATCCACGCTTTGTCTTCATTTCGTCCCTCTACCTTTTCGCATACATCGTTCACATCTTTGTTCACAACAATGGCCTGTTTATCGGAGACTATTTCTTCTGGTTCTCATTTGCGGTCATCCTCAAGATATTTGAGGATAACGGGATCGTGTTCGGTGCGATGGCCGCTACCCCTCCCAACCCGGTATTTACAACACAACGCTGGATAAAAGTTTCGGAACGCCGTTAACCATTCGCAAAAAAGCCCCACTTCTATCCCTTTTGGAAAATTGGGCTGCTTGGCTTTAGCTGATTTCTGGGTTAAGCTGCAATAAGCGGAGAATGCGAGGCGTCCTGAAAAGTCCGGCTCATATCAGCGTGATCGGAGCGCGAGCAATGAAGGTCATGTCCGTCGCAGTGTGCCGCAGCATCTGGCTGGCATACAGGGCATGGTTGCGAGCCACGGTTCTTGCCGCCACCTTTGCTCTCGCGCCTTTGACATTCTCTATGGCCTCTGCTGAATCTTATCGCGTTATGAGCGGTGACATGCTGCGGGTGGATGTATTTCTATCTCCCGAGCATTCCGCTGAGATCAAAGTTGATGACGCGGGCCAGATCACCCTTCCGGCGCTCGGCCGTGTGCAGGTGAGTGGCCTCACGGCCGAGGAAATCGAAACTGCAATTAGGGAGAAGCTGACCAGCCTGTCTGAAATAACAAGCGTTAGGGTCGTGGTAAGCGTCATCGAATATCGGCCCATTTTCGTGCTCGGTCTCGTCAACAATCCTGGCCGGTATCCTTATTCGGCCCGTACAACTGTGTTGCAGGCGCTGGCTTTGGCGGGTGGGATCGGAAATCCGCTGATCCGCAGAAACGCTCTGGCAATCAACCCGGCGGAACTTGTTGATCGCCAGGAGAGGTACGAGGTCGAAACCTTGCAATACTGGTCTGCTGTGGCACGGCGCGCGAGACTGCTCGCAGAGCAGTCGGGGGCTGACGCAATTGATTTCCCGGCGGACCTTGTCGACCAGTTGAACGGCACCGGCCGGCTGGGCGTTTTGGACAGGGAGAAGGATGTCTTCAACGCCCGCAAGCAAAGTATGGCCTATGGCCTCGAAGTCATCGACGCACAAAGAAAGATCGTGCAACAGGAAATTGAGAGTTCCAGGAATTACGCGGCCACCGTGAACCAGTCGGTTCCGGCAATGCAGAAGGAGCTCGAAAACATGAGCAACCTTCGCGAAAAGGGCCTTACGCGGCGGATCGAAGTACTGACCATGCAGCGTTACGTCTCTGACATCCAGCTACAAGGACGGCAGTCGGACTTGACAGTCACCCGCTCGGGGCGCGAGTTGAATGACCTCGACAAGCAGGCAGCCATACTCACAGGTCAACGCCAGGCAGAAGTTGCCCAGGCTCTCGTGGACTCGGAGAAGGAAATCGCGACATTGAAGACGCGACTCGACAATCAGTCCAGGCTGCAGATTGTGGGAGGTACATCGCCGGGCATTGCAAGTGCCGGAAGCGAGAACGAGATGGCAGTAGCCTTCGAGATCGTTCGCCTCAATACTGACGGCATGGCCACGAACATGGCTGTGGACGAAAACACCCTCCTGGTTCCGGGGGACGTACTGGAAGTTATTTCGCGAGCCAAGACCGCGGATAATGCAGCGGTTTCCGACCAGCCTGCAAGCGCCGATTGAACGCGATGTCCGCTTGCCTTTCCCAAATTGGCGCAATGAGGATTTGCCGGATAGCCGAAGTGCTGCTCCAACCAGCGCGCTCCGCCATGAGTTTCTTCGCTATGTCCGTCCCTGCTCTGTACAAAAAGTTCTGGCAGCTTGGCGGCGGGCGAGTTCGTGTTTCTGCCTTGCTCTCATTGCTCGCAATGGGGGCGTCGTTTTCGACGGCTTCGGCCGCCCCGATCGAGGCCGGCACCGCCGCCACCGGAGGCCTGTCCAAATCGACAGAGATCATTCATGTGAAGAATCTAAATGATGCGGGTCCTGGATCGCTTCGGGCGGCCTTGAAGAAGGCTGGGCCGCGGGTCATCGTTTTCGACATTGGCGGCGCGATCGAACTCGAATCCGATCTTCGGATCGAGACGCCCAACGTGACAATTGCCGGCCAAAGCGCTCCGGCGCCGGGCATTACTCTTCATGGCCGCTCCCTGAAGATCAGGACAAGCAATGTCGTTGTTCAGCATATAACTGTGCGGCCATGGCGCGAGACGGCGCCTGAGAAGGGCGACCAGCTCGACGCGATCACCGTGACGGCGTGCGAGACCTGTAACTCACCGGCATCGGATATTTTGCTTGAGAATGTCAGTGTAAGCTGGTCTGTCGATGAAGGTATAGGACTGTGGGGAGAGAACCTTCAGCGTGTCACGGTCCGCAATTCGCTGATCGCCGAGGCGTTGCGCAATGCTGGTCACCCGAAAGGTGTGCACTCCATGGGTCTGTTGATTGGCACAAAGGTCTCGGGCGTCGAAGTCGCAGGCAATCTCTTCGTCAGTAACCTGCGGCGCAATCCCGTGGTCGGCGGAGGTGCCAGCGCCTTTGTTGCCAACAATTTCATTTACAATCCTGGCCGGAATTCGGTTCACGTTTATAAAGGCGCTGGCACCAAGGCCTCCCTCATCGGCAACGTCACCAAGCAAGGGCCAGACACCGGCGACAACATCACCGCTTTCCAGATTCAGGGCGACCTCGACGTACCCGAAGCCGAAATATATGCCGCGGATAACCATTGCTGCGATAGCCGGGCGAGCAGCGGCGAGTCTAGGCCGGACTCTCAGCCGCTCAGTTCGGACCCGGCCACCGTCTCGAAATTTTGGAAGGTGATGCCGGCACAGGATGTGTGGGCTTGGGTAAGCAGGTTTGCGGGCTCTCGTCCAGCAGAAAGAGGCAACACGGACACCCGTATTGTGTCCGGAGTTGAAAGCGGCGGTGGAAAAGTCATCGACAGCCCACTTGAGGTTGGCGGTGATACCGTTCCGCCGAGCAGTGAACCTCCGCCTCAGCTGCCATCCGACCTACTGGCGCCGGCAGGCGCCGGTAACAAGACGCGGCTTGAAGCATGGTTATGTCTGCGCCACTTCGAAGTGGGCGGGCCGCAGACACCACAATGTCCGGAAGGCGTCGAAGAACTACGCACAGCCCTCAAAAGGCCTTGAAGTTTGCGGGTCAGGACTACATGTCGAGGCCTGAAAAATTCGACCGTTATCCGGAGCTATTGCTTCGGCCGACGCGGTATCGGCAAATATTAGGTGGCGGTCTGGCCACTGCATAAGAAAGAAACTTGATGACGTTGCAATTCCCGGTGCTAGACCAATCATCATAAGTCCGGCTTCAATAACGCGCGCTGTTGGATTTATACCGCCAGCCACAAGGCCATGGCTTCCCGCTGGCGCAGAACGAGATCAATATGCCGCCCACTTGGCTCAGGCGTTTCAGGGCCGAATAGAATTGGAACGGCCAGACCCTGGGAGCGGAGTATTTCTGCGGCTGCGCGAATGCGCTCGTCTTCGCCTTCCGGCATCACTAGACGCAGGCTTTTAGCTAATTTGCGCCTTTGCTTGGTCAACTGGACTCAAGTCTGCTACTCCAAAAATCTCATAGGCCGAAGTCAAATATCATATTCTGGTCGAGCGTTTGCCACATTCTGGCAGCAATCCGCGCCTCAAGTTAATTAAGCTCACAGGCGGAAAGTACGCGTGCTCGGAGCATGTTGCGGTAAAGTTGGACGACTTCATCGATGACATCATGCTCCAAGTTAGGAATTGGCGCGAATTTCCGCTTGGGTGAAACCACCCAAGCGGAAAGCGCGCTGGCGGGACGGCCTCCGAGTTGACGGGATTGGGGTATTGAAAAATGCCTTCGTTGTGTTTGTGGTTGCGTGGTTGGCCTTTTGCGTTTGGTAGTGAGGCCCGATCTGAGGACGTGCGCTGCCTTAAGCTCAATCAAAGCATTGTAGGTTTGCTTGCCGGTGAGCCGGGCCTTGCTGGAAATGTGCTCGAAATTGCCAATGCCATGGACCACGCGGATGGTATGCGGGTTCTCCCTATTATCGGTCGCGGCAGTCTGCAGTCCATCAATGATTTGCTGTTTTTGCGCGGCGTCGACGTGGCGCTGCTCTCTTCCAATAGCCTCGCCTTTGTCAAGCAAAACAAACTTTACAAAGACGAGACTGGCAAGCTTGCTTATCTCGCAAAGCTTGCAAACATGAATGTCATCATATTGGCGCGCAAGGAAATTGGTGTAATCGAAGATTTGCCAGGCATGAGAATTGCGACTGGCTCTGCCAATAGTGTTGAATTCATAGCCGCTGAGCTTGTGTTTGGAGCACTTGGAACAAATTACGAGCGGGTGCCCACCACGGGTAAAAACTCGCTTGCGCCTTTGCTCGATGGGCGCATTGATGCGGCAGTCTTCACGGGCTCTGACGCATGTACTCCTCTGAATTCAATCAGGGCCAAAAGCGGGCTAGCTTTCTCAGTTCAGGCGACAGGATCTCAGTGAAACGAGATACCCATTGGGAGGACACGACTCATCCAATGTCCAAAATGGGATCTCGGCGGGTATCTAGGAGTGTCCATGAAATATGCTCGAAAGCATCACAGCGAAGCGGACACAAGGCTTTGTCGAGGGAAGCAATGACACACCGGGCTCTGAGTGACCAACAATCCCGTGTGCAGGGTCACAGGCCCGCCAAGGAAAACAATCACGGTCTCAGCGCCAGGACGGATCTGATTCTGAAGGATCTATTGGTTTTTGGATCTGTACTGCTGGTTGTTTCAGCTATCCTTTACCTCATCTTCTAGCCGTTCGCTCGTCGACCGTGAACAATCTGGTGTTCATGATCCGCTCCTATTGAAGTGGTCCGACTTAAAGTATGTCTTATGGCATCAAAGAGGACAGATATGCCAAAGAAGCGACACAAACCGGAAGAGATCGTTGCGAAGCTCGGCCAGTTGGATGTCCTGGCCTCGCAGGGAACGCCGATTGCTAATGTGATCCGTCAGATTGGCGTGACCGAGGTAACTTATTACCAGTGGCGGCAGGGGTATGGGGCCTGAAGCTGGATCAGGTGAAACGACTGAAGGAGCCGGAGCTTGAGAGCGTCCGGCGGCGGAAAGCGATCTCCGATCTGACCCTGGACAAGCTGATCCTGCGGGCGGTGTCCCTCGCCCTTCACCTACGCAACCGGATGAATGTCTCGATGAGCGTCAGCGGCTATGCATACGACACCGCGATCTATCTTGCCTCGGGCGACGCGGTGCTCGATCTCGATGGCATTTATGGCGGCAATTGTTACCTGTCGAGCGGTCACGCAATCATCGATGGAACAGACTCCAGTGACATTTACTCCGACAATGTACCATCCTACTATTTCTCGACCGGCAAGGCCGTCATCTCGGATGCCAACGCTCAATTCAACAATTATTATCTGTCCAGTGGCGCTGCGACGATCAACGCGGGCGGTTCGAACTGCAAGAAAAATCATCGCGCAACGAGAGCAAATTCATTTTCCATACGGCACGGACCGTGATCGTCGCGACGAACGGCTATTCCGGCGATGCGTTTCCCTGGCTCAAGCGCCGCGTGATGCCGTTTGATGCCTATCAGACCGTGTCGGAGCCGATGGACAAGGAGTGCGTGCGCCAGTTGCTGCCGGGCGACCGCACCTTCATCGACTGGAATTTCAATGTTGATTGGGTGAGGCGTGTGCCAGGTGATCCGACGCGCATCGTTTTTGGCGGCCTCACGGGAGGGCGCAACCAGGATCTTCGCATTATGGCCGAGCGGCTGCACATTCGGCTCATGCGAATCTTTCCGGAACTTTCCGATCTTCGCTTCGACCATGTGTGGACCGGCAAGTGCGGCGGCACCTTCGATCTTTATCCTCACATCGGTTGCCATGAGGGCATCCATTACGCTGTCGGTTATTGCTTCGCCGGCGTCCCCATGGGCACGCTGTTCGGACAAAAACTGGCGCGGCGCATCCTCGGCCGGAAGGGCGGCGATAGCGCCTTCGACCGCCCCATGCCGTCGAACCCGCTGTACTGGGGCAACCCGTGGTTCGTGCCCTACGCCATCAACTGGATGAGCCGCCATGACCGGTAGAGCTGGGCAGATTTTGAACGACGCGGAGAGTCCGCATACAGACTTCCCCTCTCGCCGCCCGAGAGAGGAAATACTAGTTGCTACTTCGTGCCGGCGGCGCCTTGCGGTGCGGCTCACCGCCGCTTCCGCCTTGGCATGAACGCCAGTCTCTCGAACAGCATCACGTCTTAGAGCTCGATAAAACTTGGGGGCAAGGTCGGTACACTCCACCGTCAAAAATAAATCCGAGCCGCCAACTACTTTCAAATTCACGCAAACCACTGCTCCCTACTGCACACGTAGCACACACGGCGGTTTCTAACCTATTGATTTCTTTGGATTGTCATTCCAATCCATCACTGGAACAACCAAGTGAAAATAGCAGCAGTTGAATGAGAAGCTGCGATTAATACGGTAGTTCCTCGATCAAAGTGTCGGAGCACGGCCACACGCCATTTCACCAAATATCTAGGGAATACATTGTGCTACTGCACATGGATAGCACACGGGCAGGTGGTAGCCTGAACACGAACGATCAACCTCGCAGTCCACAATCCATTGGGTGCGCCCGATTGGCGATTTGGATGGACTCCACACGTCACGCGATATCCCGGTTTTTCCAATTGCACCGAGCACTAGCGAACATGATCTCTGTTCAGAAACAGGCTGCATTTGAGAATCTTCCTTTGGCCCAAAACACCAACTTCACTCTTGACGAACTCATGACCTTGGAGTCTGTGCTGAATACTGGCCTCAATTATTCACGGCGATTGAGCTGCGTCGCGCTGCACGAGCGGGCCACATCCGGCACATTCACAAAGGACGAAAGCGCCTCATTTCGGAACGCGATTTGATGGATTGGCTTCGCCAGAAGGAGGCTGGGCCGTTATGTCAACGCGCAAGCAATTTGGGTGGGCAATGGATCGGCCGCGTCGCCGGTAGCACCCTCTCCTACCGTTT
>JBKKDI010000231.1:0-13977 GCA_046708645.1 Aestuariivirga sp. | reverse complement strand
GCGCATCCAGCCCGCCATTGGGAGAAAAGGCCGAAAACTCTAGCCTCGAGTGATCCAAGGTTTGGGCTCAGAGCAATCAGGCAAAGACTCTACCCATAACCGGATGAGGGTCGGGGCTCAGGTCACTAACAACACCGTTGATCATTATTACGTCGGCCTTGTCTCGATGGATGTATCCTAAAGTTGCGCTCCAGCCCCTAACCAGCTATAGCGCCCACGCCCGGAAAGCGTCGTTCACCCCTGGAGGAAGGCTTTTCGGGCTTCATTCTAATATGGCGCGATTTTCTCGCGCTAACAGGAGTTCATCATGTCCAAGATCGTGCAGCTCAAGGCTACGCAGCGTGAGCGGGCAGGCAAGGGGGCCTCCCGGGCAGTGCGCCGCGAAAGCCTCGTTCCCGGTGTCGTCTATGGCGACAAACGCGAACCCCAACTCGTGTCGCTGAAATATGCCGACGTGCTCCCCCATGTGCAGACCGGGCGCTTCCTGTCGACGCTTGTCGATCTCGAAGTCGAAGGCCAAAGCGTCCGCGCCATCCCCAGGGATGTGCAATTCGAAGCCTCGCGCGACCGCATCATCCATGTGGATTTCCTGCGCCTCGGCAAGGACGCCCGCGTCGCCGTCGATATTCAGGTTCACTTCAAGAACCAGGAAGCCTCGCCCGGCATCAAGGCGGGCGGCGTGCTCAATATCGTGTCGCATACGCTGCCGCTCTATTGCTCGGCCGATTTGATCCCCGATGAAATCCTCGTGGATCTGACCGGCTTGCAGATCGGCCAGTCGATCCATTTGTCCGATATCAAGCTGCCGGACCGGGTTACCTCGGTTTCGCGCACGGATGTCACGCTCTGCACGATCTCGGCCCAGGCCAAGGAAGAAGAAGTGGCGGTGGTGGAGCCTGAGGTTTCGGCCGAAGTTCCAGCGACCGCGCAGAAACTTCCGGCCGGCGATGCGGCGGCTCCTGCCGCTGGCGGCAAGGATGCCAAGGATGCGAAGGGTGCAGCCCCCGCCAAGGGTGCTGCTCCCGCCAAGGAGGCGGCGCCGGCCAAGGGCGCTGCGGCACCTGCGGCTGCGGCTCCCAAGAAGAAGTAGGCTTTGTATCTGCTCGCCGGTCTCGGCAATCCGGGGCCAAAATATGCCGGCAACCGGCACAATATCGGCTTCATGGCGGTGGACGAAATCGTCCGCCGTCATGGCTTTGCGGCCTGGCGCAAGCGCTTCCAGGGCGAGGCCGCCGAGGGCTTGATTGCCGGCGAGAAGGTGCTGGCGCTCAAGCCCATGACTTACATGAACGACAGCGGGCGAGCGGTGGGCGAGGCGTTGCGCTTCTACGACATCGATCCCACAAACCTGATCGTTCTCTATGACGAGATCGATCTGGTGGAAGGCAAGTTGCGGGTGAAACTCGGCGGAGGTGCGGCGGGGCACAATGGCATCCGCTCGATCATCGCCCATGCCAGCCCTTACTTTCAGCGGGTGCGATTGGGCATTGGCCATCCGGGCGAGAAGGGGCTGGTGCATCCCCATGTGCTCAGCGATTTCGCCAAGGCTGACAAGGTCTGGCTCGATCCGCTGATCGATGCGGTGGCTGAAAATATCGGGCTGCTGATCAATGGCGAGGAGGGCTCGTTTCAGAACAAGGTTCATCTCGCATTGAAGCCGCCGCCGGAAAAACCGCCAAAGAAGGACGTCGACTAAAATCTCCCTCCCCCTTGGGGAGGGGTAGGGGTGGGGGTCTGGTAGTCTCTCGGAAGAGTTTCTTTTTTGTTTGATGGTTCGGAGCGACCCCCACCCTCAATCCCTCCCCACAAGGGGGAGGGAGAATTTGTGTAGAGGATATTTTTCTGATGGGTTTCAAGTGTGGCATCGTGGGGCTTCCCAATGTTGGCAAGTCGACGCTGTTCAATGCGCTGACGCAGACGGCGGCGGCGCAGGCAGCGAATTATCCGTTCTGCACCATTGAGCCCAATGTGGGTGATGTGGGCGTGCCGGATCCCCGCCTTGAGATTCTGGCGAAGATCGCCGGCAGTGCCGAGATCATTCCGACGCGGCTGACCTTCGTTGATATTGCGGGGCTGGTGCGGGGCGCCTCCAAGGGTGAGGGGCTCGGCAACCAGTTCCTCGCCAATATCCGCGAGGTCGATGCCATCGCCCATGTGGTGCGCTGCTTTGTGGACGACGACATCACGCACGTTGAAAACAAGATCGACCCCGTCTCCGATATCGAGACGATCGAAACGGAGCTGATGCTGGCCGATCTCGACTCGCTGGAGAAGCGCCTCGTCAGTCTCGAAAAGCGCGCCAAGATAGGCGACAAGGAGGCCAAGGAACTGGCCGGCCTGATGAACCGGGCGCTGGCGCTCTTGGTTGAGGGGAAGCCGGCGCGGCTGGTGGAGCGTACGGCGGATGAAGAGAAGATATTTCGCGGGCTTGGATTGCTGTCCTCGAAGCCAGTGCTTTATGTGTGCAATGTCGAGGAGGCTTCCGCCGACAAGGGCAATGAATTTGCGGCGCGGGTGTTCGCGCGCGCCAAGGAAGAAGGTGAGGTGGCCTGCGTTGTCTCCGCCAAGATCGAAAGCGAAATCGCGGTTTTGCCGGAAGCGGAGCAGAAGGAATATCTGGAAGCCGTGGGTCTCACGGAGCCTGGCCTTAACCGGGTGATCCGCGCAGGCTACGATCTGCTGCATCTCGTCACCTATTTCACCGTGGGGCCGAAGGAAGCGCGCGCCTGGACCGTCACCACCGGCACCAGGGGGCCCGCCGCGGCGGGTGTCATCCACACGGATTTCGAAAAGGGCTACAACCGCGCCGAAACCATCACCTATGAGGCCTATGTGGCGGGAAACGGCGAAGCCGGCGCGCGCGAAGCGGGGAAGTTCCGGCTTGAGGGGAAGGACTACGTGGTGAAAGATGGCGACGTGATGCACTTCCGGTTTGCGAATTAGCTCTCAAACAATTGTCATCGCCGGATTTGTTCCGGCGACCCATTTATCAACCGTTGAAGGCTTGAAATTGAGGCTCGATGGGTTGCCGGGACAAGCCCGGCAATGACAAAGCGGGGCGTTAGTGCCCTTCGAAACCCACCAGTGTGTGGACCTTCACGCCTTTGGCTTTGAGTTTGACGGCGCCGCCCAGTTCGGGGAGATCGATCACGAAGGCGGCGGCTACGACTTCGCCGCCGGATTTGCGCAATAGGTCGATGGCAGCGCCGGCGGTTCCGCCGGTGGCGACGAGGTCGTCAATCAACAGGATGCAGTCGCCCTTCTTGATGGCGTCGGCGTGAATCTCGATGGTGTCGACGCCGTATTCCAGCGCGTAGTCCTGGCCGATCACGCGGGACGGCAGCTTGCCCTTCTTGCGGATGGGAATGAAGCCTCGTCCCAGCGTGTGGGCGACGGCGCCACCCAGAATAAAGCCGCGCGCCTCGATCCCCGCCACGTAGTCGATGTTGCTTCCGAGAAACGGCCAGGCAAGTTCATCGACCGCCGCCCGAAACGCGTGGAGATCGGCGAGCAGCGTGGTGATATCGCGGAACATGATGCCGGGCTTGGGATAATCCGGGATGGTGCGGATGTAGCGCTTGATGTCGAAGCCGTTGCGAAGGTCCATATCTTTCCTCTCAGGGCCACTTAACTACAGGTGGGAGTGAGGACAGGATTGCCTCGACATTGCCACCGGTCTTGAGGCCGAAGATCGTGCCGCGATCATAGAGCAGATTGAACTCCACATAGCGGCCGCGGCGGATCAGTTGTTCCTCGCGGTCGGCCTCGGTCCAAGGCTTGTCCATGTTGCGGCGGACGAGGCTGGGATAGATTTGAAGGAAGGCGCGGCACACCTCCTGCACGAAGGCGAAGTCCGCGTCCCAATCGCCCGAGTCCAGATAATCGAAAAAGATGCCGCCGACGCCGCGCGGTTCGTTACGGTGGGCGAGATGGAAATAGTCGTCGCACCATTTTTTGTAGCGCCCGTAGTCGGAGACGCTGTGGGCTTCGCAAGCGCTCTTCATGGCGACGTGGAAATCGAGTGTGTCGGGATCGTCCTGAGTGCGCCTGCGGTCGAGAACCGGAGTCAAATCGGCACCGCCGCCGAACCAGGCTTTGGAGGTCACCACGAACCGCGTGTTCATATGAACCGCGGGGACATGGGGGTTACGCGGGTGGGCGATCAACGAAATGCCGGAAGCCCAAAAGCGGGGGTCTTCCTCGGCTCCCGGCATCTGTTTGCGGAATTCTGGGGTGAATTCGCCATGGACCGTCGAACACTGGACGCCGGCCTTCTCGAAGACCTTGCCATGGAGCATGGACATGACGCCGCCGCCCCCCCCGGGACGATCCCACGGTTTGCGGACGAACCGGGCACCGTCCTCGATCTCCTCAAGGCCGGCGCATAGCGAATCCCGCAGGGTTTCGAACCAGATTTGAGCCTTGGATTGGCGGCCCGGCAAAGCGGTCATGGCGGAAAATACCCCAGCGGCACTGCGACACTTGATGGCTAGACTTATTACCATCGCAATGTCAAAAACGCCCCAAATTAGCGCCGGGGAAAAAGACGTGGCCACAGCGGAACATGCCGAACACGCGGACGTAAACCGGCGGGATTTTCTCTATATCGCCACGGGGGCCGTGGCGGCCGTGGGCGGCGCGCTGGCGGTCTGGCCCTTTGTTTACCAGATGAACCCGGATGCCTCGGTGCTGGCGCTGGCCACCATTGAAGTCGACCTGGCCCCCATTTTGGAAGGTCAGGCGATCACGCTCAAGTGGCGCGGCAACCCGGTGTTCGTGCGCCACCGCACGCCCAAGGAGATCGAGGCGGCCAAGGCCGTCAGCCCCCAAGATCTTAAAGACCCCATCGCCCGCAACGAGAACGTCAAGGACGGGGACCCGGCGACGGATGAAAATCGCGTGGTCGGCGGCAAGGAGCAGTTCCTGGTGATGATGGGCGTTTGCACTCATTTGGGCTGCGTGCCCATCGGCAATGAGGGCGAGTACGCCGTGGTCGAGGGCTCGGCTAAAACCGGGGGATGGTTCTGCCCATGCCATGGCTCGCACTACGATACGGCGGGCCGCATCCGCAAAGGGCCGGCGCCCACCAATCTGCCCGTGCCGAAATACGCATACCTCACTGACACCAAGATCCGCATCGGTTAGAGCAGGATGACAGTCTCATCCCTTTCAACGCATATCCTCACCCTGAGGTGCTCGCGGAACGCGAGCCTCGAAGGGTCCTGCCCCGCTGCCATGCTTCGAGGTTTTGCCTTCGGCAAAGCACCTCAGCATGAGGAAACGGCGATTCACCTTAAGGACATCCCATGAGCGGACATCCACATTCGCGGCCGAAGAGCGCACTCGGCAAATGGTTTTACGAGCGGCTGCCGCTGAGCGATCTCAGCGGCCACATGCTGGACTATCCGACGCCGAGAAACCTCAACTATTGGTGGACTTTCGGCGGCATTCTCACCTTCATGCTGGTGGCGCAGATCCTCACCGGCATCGTGCTGGTGATGCATTACACCGCCCACGTCGACATGGCCTTTGCCTCGGTCGAGCACATCATGCGCGATGTGAACTATGGCTGGCTGCTACGCTATCTGCATTCCAACGGCGCTTCGATGTTCTTTGTCGCCGTCTATATCCATATTTTCCGCGGCATGTATTACGGTTCCTACAAGGCGCCACGGGAAGTTTTATGGATGATCGGCGTGCTGATTTATCTGGTCATGATGGCCACGGCCTTCATGGGCTATGTGCTCCCATGGGGCCAGATGAGCTTTTGGGGCGCCAAGGTCATCACCAACCTGTTTTCCGCCATTCCATTCTTCGGCGAGACTATCACCACCTGGCTGTGGGGCGGCTACGCCGTCGACAACCCGACGCTGAACCGGTTTTTCTCGCTGCACTATCTGCTGCCCTTCGTGCTGGCGGGCCTCGTTGTTTTGCACATTTGGTCGTTGCATGTGCCGGGTAGCAACAATCCTGCCGGCGTCACGGTCAGGAACGGGCAGGATACGTTGCCGTTCCACCCCTATTACACAATGAAGGATAGTTTCGCGACCGTCGTATTCCTGATGGTGCTCGCGGCGTTTGTGTTCTTCTCGCCCAATTACCTGGGCCATGCCGTGAACTATCAAGAAGCCAATCCGCTGGCAACGCCAGCCCATATCGTGCCGGAGTGGTATTATCTGCCGTTTTACGCCATCCTCCGCGCCATCCCCGACAAGCTCGGCGGCGTCATCGCCATGTTCGGCTCGATCCTCATTCTCTTCGTGCTGCCGTGGCTTGATACCTCGCGCGTGCGTTCGGGGACCTACCGGCCCATCTTCAAGCAGTTTTTCTGGGTGTTCGTGATTGTCTGCGTGGGCCTTGGCTATCTCGGCTCGAAACCGCCCGAGGGAGCGTATGTCATCTGGTCGCGCATTCTCACGGCCTATTATTTCATCCACTTCCTGGTGATCCTGCCGCTGCTCGGCCTGCTCGAATCGCCCAAGCCGCTGCCAGCGTCGATTTCCGAGGCGGTGCTCGCCAAGAAGAAGCCTGCCGTGCCGGCCGAATGATTTTGGGGGACATATACATGAGAATGCTCAGGAGGCTTAGCCTCGCGGCGGCCGGGCTGGTGCTGCTCGGGGGCTGGGCGGTGGCCGCCGAGGGCCAGAAGGATGCGAAGGATGTATCCTATTCCTTTGAAGGGCTGTTCGGCCATTTCGACAAGGGTCAGTTGCAGCGGGGCTACAAGGTTTACATGGAAGTCTGTGCGGCGTGCCACGCGATGAAATATGTGTCGTTCCGCAATCTGGCGGAGCCGGGCGGGCCTGGGTTTTCGGAAGAGCAGGTGAAGGCGCTGGCGGCTACTTTCACGGTGAAAGATGGGCCGGGCGAGGATGGAGAGATGTTCGACCGGCCTGGCGTTCCGTCGGATCGCTTTCCCTCGCCTTTCGCCAACGAAAAGGCAGCAGCCGTCGCCAATGGCGGCGCGGTTCCGCCCGACCTTTCGCTGATTACCAAATCCAGGGCCGGCTGGTATGGTACGCTCGAACATCTCATCCACGGCATCGGCGGTCCGGAGTATGTTTACTCGGTGCTGACCGGCTATGAGGAACCTCCAGCAGAACTCAAGCCGGAACAACCGGAAGGCAAAGCCTACAATCCATACTTCGCCAGCGGCCACTGGATCTCCATGGCGCCTCCCCTAGTCGATGGCCAGGTGACGTTCGATGACGGCGCCCCCAACACGGTGTCCGACATGGCGAGAGATGTTTCCGCATTTCTCGCCTGGACGGCGGAACCGAAACTGGAGGAGCGCAAGAGCATGGGCTTCATGACCATGATCTACCTCGCGGTGCTGGCGCTGCTGCTCTTTCTGGTGAAGAAGAAGATTTGGGCCAGGGTTCATTGATTTTGTCCTCGCTCCCCCGCGTCAGCGGGGAGAGGAAGGGGACCCATCGCGCCAGCGATGGGGGAGGAGAGGGGCCAACGGATTTCCCTCACGCCTAAACTAATCGTCGTCAGTAACATTCATGCGGGGCCGATGCCGCTCCCCGGCCACTTTGTCACGAAATGACCGTTTGCCCCTCTCCTCCCCATCATGCTTCGCATGACGGGTGCCCTTCCCCTCCCCGCTTCGCGGGGCGAGGACATTCAGCGCCCAAGAAACCGCGGGCATGATGAGAATGAGGCGCTACTGCGCCTTTACAGCGTGGGCGAGGGAGCCCTTTTTGCGCATCACGTATTTGACGAAGGGCTGTTGCATCAAACGCTTCTGCTCGGCGGCATCGAAGG
This sequence comes from Aestuariivirga sp., assembly GCA_046708645.1. Classification (GTDB taxonomy): domain Bacteria; phylum Pseudomonadota; class Alphaproteobacteria; order Rhizobiales; family Aestuariivirgaceae; genus Aestuariivirga. Next base: position 6,207 of record JBKKDI010000231.1, on the reverse strand, counting down.
CATCGTGCTTGCGGCTGCATGTCTTGCGCATCTGTTCCCAGAGTTTCGCGGCCTTGGCATCGGCACCGTCGCAACTCACCGAATCGATGGCCCTTGCCTTGTTTTCCAAATCCTGGGCGCAGGCCAGCCAAATGGCCCGGTGAGTTTCCTCATGCTTCTTGAGGAACTGGGAGAATTGCCGCCAGCGCGTTCTGTCGGAGGGAGGCAGGACGGACTCGTTCTTGATCTGCGGCAGGCGGATGACGAAGTCGATCTTCAAGCGGTAATCCTGGACGATACAGCTCTTGGCTTGAAGAAGTTTGCCGTCCTGCGAGGTCGTGGCCGAAGTGGCGGCATAGGCCTTCTGGCCGTTCACATGGGGGCCGCGGCGGAGCATATTGGAATAAATCGCCCCGGCAGAAGCACCACCGATCGAATAATATGTGTATTTCGTCGTGTGTATGGGCCTGGCATCGGCCCCGGTGGACAGCACAAAGCAACTCAATGTCGCAGTCACCTGCAGCAGACGTCGGATCATCTGGAGATTCCCCCGCCGAAGTTTCAGAGTATTGAACCGGCGATTCGATCACGTCAAGCGGGAAGCCGATGAAAGTTGCACCCAAAAGCCCCCTTGCCTGACTTCCGGCCCTGACGCATAATCTTGCCATGCGCCAGAATGGCACTGTGAAGTTCTTCAATCAGGCGAAGGGCTACGGTTTCGTGTCCCCCGAGGACGGTGGAAAGGATGTCTTCGTCCATATCACCGCAGTCCAGCGTTCGGGCATTCCGGAACTCAGCGAAGGCTTGAAGATCAGCTTCGAAGTGCAGGAGGATACAAGGGGCCGCGGTCCCCAGGCCGTCGATCTGCAACTTATCTGACCGCTTTCGTGTTAGGATAGAACATGGGGTAAAGATAGGAACATTCGCAGTGTTAGCCGCGGCGCTGGGCTTGGCGGAATTGGCCAGCCCTGCAAGCGCTGGCCCGGAGTGCAAGTGCCGCGCCGATGCCAGCAATACAGCCAGGGGCAGATCCTGTGCATCCGGGGAAAATTGCAGCGCTGCGAGATGGCGCTCAACAACACATCGTGGAAAGTTATAGCCGATATCTGCCCACTGGTGACGCTTCCCCCCAAGCCTGTTTTGCCACACTCGCGGCGGTCATAGCTCCCACGCCCACGGCGCCGTGCCTTCGGCAATTGGCTTGTGCTAGCGTACGCGCATGAAACGCGCCCTGATTTTCCAGCACATGGACCATGACCATCCGGGGCGGTTTCTGGATTACTTCGCCGAGGATCGCATCATCCCCGAATTCGTGCGCCTGTGGGAGGGGCAGGAAATTCCTGCCCTCGCACCTTACGATTTGCTGTTCGTGCTGGGCGGCAAGCAGGACACTTGGCAGGAGGCCGAATTCCCGTGGATGACGGCGGAGAAGGCGGCGATTCGCGAATGGGTGTGGGACCGGGCCAAGCCCTATGTCGGTGTTTGTCTTGGCCATCAATTGCTGTGTGAAGCGCTCGGCGGCCAGGTGGGGCTGGCGAAGGCGCACGAAGTGGGCGTTTTCGACATGGCGCTGACCGAGGAGGGACTGCGGCACAACCTGTTCGAGGGAGTGCCCGCCAGCAACAAGGTGATGCAGTGGCATTTTGCGGAAGTAACGCGGGCACCGCAGGGGGTCACAGTGTTGGCTTCATCGGAAACGACTGCAGTTCAGGCTGTTGCACTCGACGCCCACGCCATTGGAATGCAATTTCATTGTGAATTTACGCCGCAATCCATGGGAGGATGGTCATCGCTGCCGTGCTACATCGAGGCTCTTGAGAGGGCGCGCGGGGCGGGCGCCTATCGGAAGTTGCTTGAGGAGGCATTTCCCCTCATGCCGCAGATGGCGGTGATGACGCGTCGTATCTACGATAATCTGATGGCGGCGACGGGATTGAAGAAGTGAGCAACTTTTGGGTCCCTTCCCCCCTTGCGGGGGAAGGTGGCGCGAAGCGCCGGATGAGGGGGTGGCTCCGCGAGTCAGGTTCAACCGCGACACTCGCTGAACCAGCCCCTCTTCCGTCTCGCGCCCCCGGCGCGATCCACCTTCTCCCACAAGGGGAGAAGGAAAGTGAAACTAGGCGGCGAGCTGTTCGCGGGTGAGCCAGAAGACTTCGCCTTCGCTTTCTTCGGTGTCGAGCCAGCGGAAATCGAGATCGGGATATTCGGCAACGAGAATTTCGCGGCCTTCTCCCGCTTCGCACAATAACCCGCCACCGGAATTCAAATGACCGGCAGCTTCGCGCAGGATGCGGCGCACGATATCCAACCCGTCTTCGCCGCCAACGTGGGCCATCCTGGGCTCATGGGCGTATTCGCGCGGGAAGGCCTCGGCTTCGGCCTTCGGCACATAGGGCGGGTTGGTGATGATGAGATCGTAAGCCCTGCCCTCAACGGCTTTGAAAAGATCGCCGTGTAACAGATTGATTCGCCGTGCCAATCCATGGTCGTCCACGTTGATGCGGGCGACTTCGAGGGCGTCCTTGGACAGGTCCGTGGCATCCACCCTGGCTTTGGAAAATGTGTTGGCCGCCAGAATCGCCAGCGAGCCTCCGCCGGTGCAGAGATCGAGCACTGTGCCGACCTTGGCGGGGGTTTCGATCAGGTTGACGCCTTCACCGCCAAAGAGCCCTGAAAACATCAGTTCGCCGATATAGGAACGCGGCACGATCACCCGCTCGTCCACATAGAAGGGCACGCCATGGATATAGGTGCGCCGGGTGAGATAGGCGGCGGGTTTGCGGGTTTTGATCCGTTTGTCGATGATATCGCCGAGGCTCTTGCGTTCGGGCGCGGTCAGTCTGGCGTCGAGCCACGGGTTGATGTCGTCAACCGGCAAATGGAGCGTTTCGAGAATGAGGAAAGCCGCCTCATCAAGTGCCGAGGTGGCGCCGTGGCCATGAACAAGTTTGGCCCGCCGGAATGAGCTTACGGCGTAGCGCAAAAAATCGCGGACTGTGCGGAGTTCAGGCGAGCCGGCGCGCATCGGAGGTTTCTTTTGTGGGGCTGAACAGCGTTTGAATGACGATGGCGCAGAGGATCACCGCTCCACCGGCGAATGTCCAGATGGGTGGAAGTTCACTGGCGGCAAACCAAACCCAAAGGGGCGACAGCGCGGGTTCGACCAAAGCGATCAGTGCAAGCTGAGCGGCGGGGACGCTCCGCGAACCCACGGTGAACAGGATAAGGCCCAAGGTGAGTTGAACCGCGCCCATGACAAATATGGCTGCGAAATTTCCCCAGCCGATGGCAAATTGGGCGAGCCCGGTTTCGACGCGAAGCCCTGTCTGTGCGAGTAGCACAAAGCCGCAAACAATAATGAGATAGAGTGCATTCCAGATCAGCGCCGCGGACATCTCGGTTTTCTGGCCCCAGCGCAGCAGCACCGAGTAGCAAGAAAAGCAGAAGGCCGAAAATATGGCGAGGGCGGTTCCGGCAAAGGCACCGCTGCCGCCCGCGCCCAGAAAGATTATGCCCATGCCGGCGAGGGCCACGATCATGGCGATCCACGTTATGCCGGGAATATGTTCGCGCAGGACCCAGAAGCCGAGAATAGCGGAGAGGAAAGGTGTAACACCCACCATGAAAATTGCCTGGGCCACCGTGGTGTAAAAGAGCGCCGCCACGAAGCTGAGCCCTGCTGTGCCCACCGCAATACCGGCGATCACGGCATTGAGCCCCGCACTTGCCAGGCGTGCGGGCAAGGCGGCCCCGAAGCGGATGCCGAACCATAGCCCCATGCAAACGAGAACCACCACCGAGCGATAGAAGATGATCTGCCAGACGTCGATGCGGTCGGTCAGGCGCACCAGCGCGCCGCCGAGGCTCCAGCAGGCCGCCCCCGCTGCGGCGAAGATGACGCCAGTTGCATAGCTGATGGGTTTGGGACTCATGCCGGTTTCCGCACACCGCTGGCAAAGGCGCCGAGGAGGAAAACAGCGAAGACAATGGCCAGCGTATAGGGCAGGCCATCGGGGCCGAAGGCCTGGATCGACCAGCCGGCGAGAAGCGATCCCAGAACTGCGCCGAGGCCCCAGGTGGTGGCGAAGGAGGCCGTGCCGGTGATGAGATCATGGCCGGAGAAACGTTCACCCAATTCGGCAAGCGCCACCGTGTAGATGCCGGCGGAAGCTGCACCTGCAACCGTGAGGATGGGCCACAGCGCCCAGGTTTCAAAGGACAGCGGTATCAGGGTGCAGGCTGAGGCGGTGACGATGCCGCAACCGGCCATCACCATGCGTTTCGGAAAATGGTCGGCGAGCCAGCCCACGGGGAATTGCAACACCGTGTTGCCGACGATGAAGGCGGTGAGTACGAGCGCCGCCGTTTCCTGGTCCAGGCCCTTTTTGACACCATAGACCGGGAGGAAGCCGAGATTGGCGGCATCTATCAGGGCGAAGAGTCCGACGGCAACGAGCAGCATCGGCGCCTTGCGGGCAAAGCCCAGCACCGAAAGTGGATCTTCATCGGCACTATCGATAGCATCGTCGCGCACGAAGAAGATGGGCAACGTGGCGAGAACGAGGATCGCAGCGCCGATGACGAAAGGCAACGCCCCGTCGATGCCGGTGATGGTGATGAGGATGGGGCCGCCGCCGAAGCTTGCAGCCAGCACGCTGACGTAGAGCGCCAGCAGGCGCGACCGATAGGGCCCCTCGGCAAAGCGCACCACCCAGGCCTCGCTGATGGAAAACAGCGTGGCGACGAAGAAACCGTGCAGGATGCGCAAGCCGAACCACCACCAGAACACTGGAAAGAACGGATAGGCGAGAACGACCGCCGCCGCGAGAAGTGACGCGCCGATCACCGCTACTTTTGCGCCGAAACGCCGCACCAGCGTTGGAATGACGAAGACCGCAAGCACGATGCCCAAGGGCTGCATGGCGGCGTTGTAGCCGATCAAATCCGCACTGATGCCGCGCTTCTCCATGATGAGCGAGAGCAGCGGGAACATCAGGCCCAGCGTGAAGCCGAAGACCGTGATGGCGGCGATGGCAGCGGCCAGGTTGACGAGGTTGCGCCTATCCATGGGCGGGCTCGCGCACCAGGCGGCCGCCGTTCAAGGCAAGGCCCATGAGCAGGATGGCGTAAAAGACCGCAAGCGTCACCGGCATGGCATTGATGCCGAAGGCGTCGATGCCGGCTCCCGCGATGGGCGGGCCAAGCAATCCGCCCACGCCCCACATGGCGGCGAAGGCGGCTGAACCCGCGATCACGTCGGGTCCCTTGAACGTATCCCCCATGGTGGCGAGCGCCACGACATAGACGCCGAAGGCGCAGGCCGACAACATGATGGCGGCGGGCCAGATGGCCCAGGTGCCGATCAACGGTATGAGGCTGAGGCTCAAGACGATGGTCAGGCCCGCCGTCACGACTACGACGCCGATCCGCGACCAGCGGTCGGCGAGCAGCCCCATGGGATAGAATAAAAACGTGTTGCCGATGATGGCGATGCCGAGAATGCGGCTTGCCGTTTCGAGTTCGATTCCATGGCGCAGGCCAAAGATGGTGAAAAAGGAAATGAAGACGCTGTCGAATAGCGTCGTGGCGGCCACGGCGAAGAGAAGCAGCGGTGCCCGGCCGATGAAGCGGAAAAAGCCGCCGCCCTGTTTCTGGCGGAAGACATCGTCGCTGACCGCGACGAAAGCAAGAGGCAAGGCGCCCGCGGCGATGCAGGCCATGCCGATGAGCCATGGTGTCCAGCCGGCGATGCCGGTGAACGGCAGGATGAGCGGACCCACCGAAAAAGTGACGGCCAGTACGCTGACATAGAGCCCCATGATGCGGCCGCGATTGCCGTCGCCGGCAAAGGTCAGCACCCAGGCTTCGCTGATGGTGAACAGCGTTCCCGCAGCGATGCCGAAGATGAAGCGGATGGGGAACCACAGCCAGATGGAGGGCACTAAAGGAAAAGCGAGCATCGTGGCGATCAGGATGGCGATCACACCGATTGCGATGCGCTTGGAGCCGACGCGGCTAATGACATGGGGCAGCATTGGACCCGCCATCAGAATACCGATGGGGCCCATTGCGGCGTTGACACCCATGATCCAGGCGGGAATGCCTTGGCCCTCCATCAACAGCGGCAAGAGCTGCAAGGTGAGCCCCATGGCGATATCGCAGCAGGCCACTGTCGCGATCGCCGCGACAAGATTGCCATAGCGCCGTGGAATGGCTGCTGCTTTCGTC
>JBKKDI010000230.1:0-6510 GCA_046708645.1 Aestuariivirga sp. | reverse complement strand
TGTTGAAGCAGACTTCGCCAACCGCTTCCCCATCGGCGCCGAAGCCTGCGCCCTCTATCACCGAGCCGTCAGCCAGCGCGAGAAGGCCGGGAGTACGCGGCACATTCCAGTCACCGAATATTGCGCGTGGCGGCGCTTTGGCCTTGGCGGGCTTGTTGGGACTGGGCAGCGGTCGCCCTCCGGTAATTTGCGGAGCGATTGGGGCGGGGGCGGGCGGCGTCAAGGTTGCGGGGCCTCCCGAAACCTCCTATTGAACCCGCTTTCCACGACTTTGAAGGACGACGCACATGAGTCTCCGTGCCACCATCAACGATGCCCTGAAAGACGCCATGAAGGCGGGCGACAAGCGCCGCGTTTCGACGCTCCGCCTGATGAACGCCGCCATCAAGGACAAGGACATCAACAGCCGCACCGATGGGCATGATTCGGCGTTGACACCTGATGCCGGGCTCATCGATCTCTTCGCCAAGATGGTGAAGCAGCGCCAGGAGAGCGTCGCCATTTTTGAACAGGGTGGCCGCCCGGAACTGGCAGCAGCCGAGCGCGAGGAAATCGCCATCATCCAGTCCTATATGCCGAAGCAGCTTTCCGAGGACGAAGCGAAAGCCGCCGTCACCGCCGTCATCAAGGAAGTGGGTGCTGCCGGCATCAAGGACATGGGAAAGGTAATGGCCGGTCTGAAGGCGAAATATGCTGGACAAATGGACATGGCCAAGGCCGGGGGGATCGTAAAAGGCTTGCTGGGGTGATCCTATGAAACTCCTCAACTATGCAATGCAGCGCTTCGTCTCTACCGGCACGCTTCGCATTGTCGATGCGGATGGCAAGCTGCATGTCCATGGGACCACGCCCCAACCCAGCGTTACCATCCGGTTGACGGATCGACGTTTGCATCACTCGTTGTTTTTCAATCCCGAGCTGCGCGCCGGTGAAGCTTATATGGATGGAACCCTTGTGATCGAAGAGGGCAGCCTCCGGGATTTGCTGACGCTCTATGCACTCAACCGGCCAAATCTGCGGAGCCAGCCGGTGCAACGGTTGCTGCGCGGGGCCTACAAAAAATTTCGCGGCCTTTCGCAAAGAAACGTAGCGGCGCGAGCGCGGAAGAATGTGGCCCATCACTATGATCTGTCGAATGAGCTTTACAGATTGTTTCTCGACAGCGACATGCAATATTCCTGCGCCTATTTCCTGAAGCCCACCGATTCACTGGAAACGGCGCAACGCAACAAACTGCGCCACATCGCAGCGAAACTGGCGCTGAAGCCCGGCCAAAAAGTTCTCGATATCGGATCGGGCTGGGGCGGCATGGCGATGTATCTCGCCGAAGCGGCGGGGGTCGACGTCACCGGTGTCACACTTTCCGTCGAGCAGCATGAACTCGCGACAAAGCGCGCCCGGGAACGCGGGCTTTCGGATCGGGTGCGCTTCGAGTTGAAGGACTACCGCGATGTGACGGCAAAGTTCGATCGCATCGTGTCGGTCGGCATGTTCGAGCATGTGGGTGTTGGCCACTATGGCGAATTCTTCAACAAGGTTTCCAGCCTGTTGACGGATGATGGCGTGGCGCTCCTCCATTCCATCGGGCGCAAGGGTGGCCCCGGAACGACCGGCCCGTGGATGCGCAAATACATTTTTCCCGGCGCCTACGCTCCGGCCCTTTCCGAGACATTGACCGCCATTGAAGGTTCGGGACTCTGGGTCACCGATATCGAAGTGCTGCGCCTGCATTATGCCGAAACGCTGCTGGAGTGGGAACGGCGGTTCCAGAGAAACCGGAGCAAGATAGCAGCCCTCCACGACGAACGGTTTTGCCGGATGTGGGAGTTTTACCTGATCGGCTGCGAATTCGGCTTCCGCTTTGGCAAGCAGATGGTTTTCCAGATCCAGCTCGCCAAGAATGTGGGCATTCTGCCGCTCGACCGTGGGTATATGGCGGAGGCGGAGGCTTCGTTGTCACACGATCTTCGTCACGACCTTCACGGTCTTCCTGATCGAGTGTGAGTAGGGGCACACCACGTGGGCCTTCTTGGCCAGCTTGGTTGCTTGCGTCTTCTTAACACCGGGCAAGTTCACATCCAGTTGCACGGCGAGGCCGAAGCCTTTCTTATCCTTGCGCGAGCCCATTGTGACATGGGCCGTCACGCTCGACTCCGGCGCGATGGCCACCGGCGGCTTTTCCTTGCCGGCCACAAACTTGATGGCGCCGAGATAGCAGGTCGAATAGCCCACGGCGAAGAGCTGTTCGGGATTGACGCCATCGGCGGTGCCGCCGAGTTCTTTCGGCGTACCGATCTTGAGATCGAGCATGCCGTCGGCGGTCTTGCTATGGCCGTTGCCGCGGCCGCCCGTCGATGTTGCAATTGCGGTGTAGAGTTTCTTCATCGTGTCGCTCCTTATCAGGACGCGTACGATGTCACGCTCGATTGCAACCCGCAAGGCCGCGCCTGCCGCTATGCAGCAGCAATGACCTCTATTTCGACGAGCCAGCCAGGTTCCAGTGTCGCTGCCACGATGGCGGTCGTTGGAATTCGCCTGCCATTGAGAGCTTTCAGTCGGGCGCTCATATTGGCTTCGGCAAAGGCTGCTTCGCGCAGATAGCTGGTCAGGCGCACGATATTGTCCACCGTCATGCGGGCATCGGCAAGAACTGTCCCTATGTTTTTCCAGATCAGCGTGAGCTGTTGTTCCAGGCCATCGGCGGCTCTACCCTTTTCATCAAGGCCCATGGTGCCGCTGATGAACAGCAATCTCGCCACGCCCGTTACCTCCATTGCATGGGAGTAATCGGTCGCCGGATATATTCCAGCTGCAGGGTTTCGGGGTGTCATGTGCATGTTGAATATCCTTTCGCACAATCTGCTATTCTAGAACCGCAACGCAGCGAAACAGGAAAATCGGCAATGATCGAAAATACAGAGAAGATTCGGCCGAACGGCGGGGCAGCCCGGCCACTTGATCCGGTTGACCGAAAGATATTAGGGGCCATGACGGGCGACGCACGGCTCACCTACGCGGAAATCGGCGAAATTGCCGGATTATCGCCGCCCGCTGTGCATGAGCGTGTGAGGCGGATGAAGGCATCCGGTGCGCTGATGGGAACCACCACGCGCATCGATCCTGCCTCCGCGGGCAAACCATTTCTGGCTTTTGTTCATGTCGATGCCGACGGTTGGGGCAAGAGCCAGCGCATGATGAAGCTCGGGCATTTTCCCGAAATCGAAGAGATGCATTCGGTGGCGGGCGATACGTGTGTGATTATGAAGGTGCGCACGGCGAGCGCCCATGCGATGGAGCAGTTTCTGTCTCAACTCTACGTCCTGCCGGGTGTCCGGGCGACGAAAAGCTATGTTGTGCTTGCAACCTATGTCGAGCGCCCGGTTCAGGCACAGGTCACTGCCGAATGGCCGAAAATACCCATGCCGGAAACTTGAGGTTCGCTGACTTATCCACTTGTCTGCCGTGCGCACCTTGACGCTGGCAAGTTTAAGGGATTTCTGGTCGTCACAATGCGTTTCCCGCCCTCATTCCTTGATGACATCCGTGGCCGCGTGCCGATCTCATCCGTAGTCGGACGCAAGGTGGCGTGGGACCGGCGCAAGACCAATCCGGGAAAGGGCGATTTCTGGGCCTGCTGCCCGTTCCATGGCGAGAAGACGCCCTCTTTCCATGTGGAGGACCGCAAGGGCCGCTACCACTGTTTCGGCTGCAAGGTGTCGGGCGACATCTTCACGTTCCTGGTGGAAAAGGAGGGGATGAAGTTCCCGGAAGCGGTGGAGCGGCTGGCAATGGAGGCGGGACTGCCAATGCCGCAGCTTTCCGAAGCTGATGTCAGGCGCGAGGAACAGCGCGCAAGCCTCTATGATGTCATGGAAATCGCCGCCGGCTTCTTCGAAGCGGAATTGCAGGGGGCCAAGGGCGCCAAGGCGCGCGGCTATCTGGCGGACCGGCAGCTTTCGCCAGCTATTCAGAAGGAGTTCAGGCTGGGCTATGGGCCTGATGACCGGTCGGCGTTGCGCACTCATCTGGCAGCCAAAGACATTACTGTTGAACAGATGGCGGAGGCGGGGCTGGTGATTTCTGGCCCCGACGTTCCCGTAGCCTATGACCGGTTCCGCGATCGGGTGATGTTCCCGATCCGCGATCCGCGCGGGCGGGTTATTGCCTTTGGGGGCCGGACGCTCAGCCAGGATGCTCCGGCCAAGTATCTCAATTCGCCCGAGACGCCGCTCTTTCACAAAGGCAACGTTCTTTACAACCTCGACAAGGCTCGCGCTCCCGCCCACGAGAAGGGCGCTATCATCGCGGTGGAAGGCTATATCGACGTTATCGCCATGCACCGGGCCGGGTTGCCCCATGCCGTGGCACCGCTCGGAACCGCACTCACCGAAGACCAGCTTGGCCTGCTGTGGCGCGTGGCGCCGGAACCCACCCTGTGCTTCGATGGCGATAGCGCTGGACTGAAAGCGGCCCATCGAGCCCTTGATCTGGCCCTGCCGCTCCTCAAACCCGGGCGCTCGCTCAAATTCGCCCTGTTGCCGGAGGGCCAGGATCCGGACGATCTCCTGAAATCCGAGGGGTCGGGAGCGGTCAAATCCGTGGTCGAGGGCGCCTTGCCGCTCTCCGATATGCTTTGGCAGCGGGCCCTCGCCGGCAATGACCGCTCAACACCGGAGCGCAAGGCCCAATTTGAGCGGGATGTGCGCGATCTGGTTTTGCGGATTGGTGACGAGACCGTTCGCAAGCATTATCTATCTGATATATCAAAACGTTTTGGAAAACTTTGGCGAATGGGGAATAACGAATGGCGAATGGGGAAAAAGAAAAAACGCCATTCGCCATTCGCCACTCGCCATTCGCTCCAGACATCCTGGGATATCCCGGCACCGCCATCGCCCCAGCTCATGGCACTGGCAGGAGGCGGACAATTTCGCAGAGGGGCTGAGCGGCGGGAGCGGATGATCATCCTCTCCATGGTCAATCATCCAGAGCTCCTGCACACGTTCCTGGATGAGTTCGCGGCACTCGAGCTCGAATCGCGGGAGCTTGACTCACTCCGCACACAAATCATAGATAGCGCCGCCTTGGGATCGGGCCTTGACGGGCCGGGTCTTAGGGACCACTTGATTGCCAAGGGTTTAGGCCCAATTTTGGGCCGCCTTGAAAACCAGGCTGGACGCCTGAACGAATGGTTCCTTGGGAGCGGGGCAGCGCAAGATGACGCCCGCACAGGCCTTCGTCAGATGATCGCCCTGCACCGGAAAGCTGTCACTCTCGAGCGGGAGTTGAAGGCGGCGGAAGCCGCTTTTGCTGCCGATCCGACGGAGGATAATCTTAACGCACTCAATGAGGTGCGCGAGCAGCTGACGTCCATTGCCGGTTCCGAAGCCCAGATTGAGGGTTTTGGCGCTGCCTCCGGAAGGCCAGCCGACGCCATCTATTGAGCGCAATTTGCGGAACGGACAGGGTTAAGCGGCAGTTAAGTCCGTGAGCCCTAGTTTGACCCGAATCACATAGCTGTTAAGGCGAACCGATTCGCCCCCATCGAGATAACCAAGGACGGACCCTATGGCACGTGCCCAAGTGCGCGCACCGCAAACCGACGACCAGGAACCGCAGAACCCGCAGGACGAGACCGAGGCCCCGGAAGCCGCAGCCGACGGACAGGATTCGCCGGTCCTCGATCTCTCGGATGCCGCCGTCAAGCGGATGATCAAGCTCGCCAAGGCGCGGGGCTTTGTCACCATGGACGAACTCAATGCAGTGCTGCCATCGGAGGAAGTAACCTCCGATCAGATCGAAGACATCTATGCCATGCTCACGGACATGGGCATCACGGTAGCCGAAAGCGAGGATGAGGCCGACACCGTCGCCGCCAAGGTCGATGCCGAGCAGGAGCCTGAAAGCACCGAGACGGCCGTCATCAAGGTTGAAGCCGCCAAGACGCCGACCGATCGCACCGACGATCCGGTGCGCATGTATCTCCGTGAAATGGGGCAGGTGGAGCTTCTGTCGCGGGAGGGCGAAATCGCCATCGCCAAGCGGATCGAGGCGGGGCGCGAGGCGATGATCGCCGGGCTTTGCGAAAGCCCGCTCACCTTACAGGCCATCATCATCTGGCGCGACGAACTGAACGAAGCCAAGATTCTGTTGCGCGACATTATCGATCTCGAAGCGACCTACGCCGGGCCCGACGCCAAGAACAAGCAGATGACGGTGCAGACGCCCGCACCCTACGTGCCGCCCAAGGAAGATGTGAAGACGAAAGCCGAAGCCAAGCGCCCGGAAAACCGCCGCGCCGCGCAGGCGCTGCGCCGTCCCGGCGACGATGACTACAGCGATGTTCTTTTCCCGGAGGATTTCGACAAGCCAACGGTTGAGGATGACGACGATGATGAGGGCGACGATCTCGGCGTCTCGCTCTCCGCCATGGAACTGGAGCTGAAGCCCAAGGTTCTCGAAATTTTCGACTCGATCGCGCGCCAATACAAGTCGCTGCGCAAACTGCAA
>JBKKDI010000229.1:0-2987 GCA_046708645.1 Aestuariivirga sp. | reverse complement strand
GCTGAGGGCCGCTTTGAAGGCCAACCCTTTTCAGCCTCTACTCTGAGGCCCACCCTTCAAACCCCGGCAGACTGATTGAAATACTAGCGCGCCCTAAGAGATTCGAACTCTTGACCCCCAGATTCGTAGTCTTAGGAAATAAGTTGCTCGCGGTTTCTCACAATTGCCGTCTGTTGCTTAAACATTGAAAAACATGAAGTTGTGCCATATGTTCTTTCCTTGAGCTTTACTGGGTTGCCAAATTCAGTGGCGACCCGGTGGCGACCCAGAGGAAAAAGGCGATGGCTGCGATCAAAATCAGCAAGCATTCGGTAGACAGCGCGAAGCCCGCGCAAGTTCGCTACACTATCTTCGATAGTCAAGTTCCAGGCTTCGGCTTGCGGGTCTTTCCGTCGGGCAAGAAGTCATGGGTTTTCGAGTACCGGCCCGGCGAAGGAGGAAGGCGTACCGCAAAAAAGCGCATAACTTTTGGTAGCCTGAGAGACTTCACGCCGGAAAAGGCTAGAAAGATCGCCGACGACCTGAGATCGAAAGTGAAAACGGGTTCCGACCCGCAAGGTGAAAGGGCGAAGAACCGCAAGGCCATAACAGTAGAAGAACTGGCGAATGAGTTCTTGATCTCTCATGTCGGTGCCAAGCGGAAACCCGGAACTGCCACACATTACGCCGACGTGATCAACCGCCTGATTGTTTCATCCATCGGCAAGATGAAGGCTAAGAACGTGAACAGGGCCGATCTTGCCCGCCTGCATCTGGCAAACAAAAGAACACCCTTTCAGGCAAACCGAATCTTGGCGATTGCGGGTTCCATGTATTCCTTCGGTTTCAAACACGGCCTGATTCCCGAGCGGCAGAACCCTGCAAGAGGCATCGAGCGATTTCCGGAGTCCGGAAGGGAGCGGTTTTTATCTGTTGCCGAACTGGAAGTGCTCGGCGCGGCCATCAGAAAAGCCGAAACTGATGGCGTTTCTTGGCGTATCCGGCCAAATGGCAAGCAGAAGCATGTTCCAAAGAAAGCACAGAGAACCCGCATCGATGCCTTCGCTGCTGCTGCCTTACGTCTCTTGATATTTACTGGCGCTAGGCTTCGAGAAATCCTGCATTTGGAATGGACCCAGGTCGATCTGGAACGTGGCTTACTGAATTTGGCCGACTCCAAAACCGGCAAGAAATCAATCGTGCTCAATGCACCAGCTATCGCCGTGCTTTCACGCGTGCCGCACATCGGGCGCTACGTGATTGCTGGAGAAAGTGCAGGGACCGATAAGGAAAAGCCACGGAGCGACCTAAAGCGGCCATGGACAGTCGTATTGCGGCAGGCTGGCATTTTAGAGCTTCGCATCCATGACTTGCGCCACACATTCGCTGCTTTTGGAGCAGGCGGTGGCATGGGATTGCCGATCATCGGAAAATTGCTCGGCCATGCCAATCAGGCGACGACGCAGCGTTATGCCCACCTCCACGATGACCCGTTGCGTCGTGCCACCAATACCATTGGAAATTCGCTTGCGACAGCCATGGGAGAAGGCAAAAAACAAAGCGCAAAGATTGTCGCTCTGAAAAGACCCTAGGGCGTGAACTCATAAACGGGGATGTCCCGACGAGCGCGCTGGTGTCCGCTTCTGGAATTGAAGCGGCCTTCGTTCGCGCCCCAGGCCATGTCGCAAAAGGGCCAGAAGCGGAAGCCAGTCTGAAATCGAAGATGTAGAGTTGGAGTGTCGGCAATTGATGATTCGCAGCGGCTGTTCCGTTGACTCGCTAACCTAAAGCTGGATCAACGTTTTCAGCGCAGCACGATCGACTTTTTCCGACAAGGTGAGGGGCATCAGGTCGAGCACTGTGATTTCCTCCGGAGCCTTGTAGCCGACGCGTGTGCGCGCAAAACCAATAACCTCTGCTACAGATACCCCAAAGACACCGGGTTTTATGCGCACCTCGACGCCGATCCACTTCGCCGTGCATCGGAAGCGATTGGCGGTCGAATTGCGGCAGCACCGGAGGGGAAGCGCGCCGGACCAGCAATTCAGTTAAAAGGCATTCGTCAACGATGATGCTCTCACAGCGCGCCAGCCGCATTTCTAACACCGCTCGTTTCAGGCGTGAACTCCGCGCAAAGGTCGGATAATCATTCAAAAAATGCGCCAGAGCCTCCAAAAAAAGTTGGTACAGCGATCTTGTCCTTGTGGTCGGCTTCTCACCGGTGGCCGATCCCATGAAGCATCGGCAGGACTGGCCCATAAGTCGGGTCTCGGCTGCTTTGCGAATCATAATATCTGCTAATATCTCAACAGAATGAGCAACGACAACTTGCTTCGTTGCAACTGCACGCTAGCGTTAATCGATAAGGGTTGTGGGGCTATATCTTACCCAATTCGGCATAGGCTGATCGGGATTAAGTCGCCGGGGGATTGCTGAATGAAGACGCAAGGTAAGCTGCTGTTTGCGCGCCAGTTTTTGTTCTGGTTGGCTGCAATTATAACATTAGTGGTTTCAGGCGTGCACTCCGCTCAGGCGGCTTCTTTTACTTTGGCTTGCAGCACCGGCACTGGTACATCGGGACCACACAATTTGAGCGTCAACGGCCCCGGAACAGCAACCGATACCCTCAATATAACTTCAGCGCCAGCTGGTACAGTTGTAACATTTTCGTATGTCGCTGCAAATGGTCCGGCTAGAACGGCAGCAGCGACATTGTCGAGTGGCTCGGCTACATCTCTGACACCCGCCTCTGTGTCGCTCCCCTCGACTGGCTCTACCGGCAGTCAGACTTCGACAATCACGGCAACCGGTGCAGTGTCATATCAAGTGTCGAACACGACGGCTGGGAATGGTAACAGTGTTCTGAACTGGACCGCAACCTGTTCGGCTGACACGACCTCGCCGTCGGTGACGATCAACCAGGGCGGCAGCCAGTCGGATCCAACCAGCGGCACGCCGATCGTCTTCGATGTGGTGTTCAGCGAGCCGGTGACTGGCTTTGCCACCGG
>JBKKDI010000228.1:0-5171 GCA_046708645.1 Aestuariivirga sp. | reverse complement strand
TCACCGGCTCAAAGCCAGGACCGCGGAGTTTTCCTTGCCAGTGCATTTCGATGGTGAGCTCCGATGCCTTGAGCGTCAGGTTGCCGTCCACCTCGGCCAGGAAAGCGCCACCGCCACGGGGCAGCATGTTGTCAGGACCAGCGTTTTTAGTGGGGTGACACAACGCAAGAACTGCTGGTCTGCCGGTGCAGCCGGTGAACCGGCGCATCTGGCGGCCGTGGTTGCCAAGTTCAACATTTGAGTTCTCTTCGCCGCCCTCGAAGTATGCTGCCGAGGTATCGACGATGACCAAGACGCATCCGCCAAGTTCGCCAATTTGAGCAATGACGCCTTCGGCGAAACCCGCGAGCGAGAACGTGCCTGGGATGAAATGGACATCAATAGTGTTGATGTCGAAGGCCATGCGTTCGGCCATCGCTATCCAGCGCATCCGGACGTCATCAGCATTCTCACCCGCCAGTATGACGACGCGGCCGCCCTGCACCTCGCGTCCTGCCAAAATTTGCTTGAGCGCGCACCGCGCCGCGACGAGGAGTGCAATGCTTGTCTTTCCGGCACCGGTCGGAGCGGTAAGCGAGTAGATGAAACCGCGCTGCAATATCCCGTCCCACAAGAAATCTGGCGGAGTGAAGCCCCGAATGAAATCAGCGCTCGAAAGGACTGCCGGTCCGGTAAAGGCGCCCGCCCTTGTCGCCGATGGGCCATGGCTGGCGCCGTTTGGCTTCGGGCCGTCAACGAATTCATCAAAAGCGCCGGCGTGGGTCTCAGGCATGCGCGCGCTCCACCACGAGATCATTGAAGTCGACGCCCACCGCCTTCGGCACCAGCCGAAACACCTCACGCCCTGCGGCAGTCCACTTGGCACTGCACTCCTCAGCGGCCCTCTGTCCCGCGCCGGATTCATCGTTGTCCACCAGCAGGGTTAGTGATTTGACTCCAGCCAGCACCGGAAACTTTGCCAAAGAACCCGCAGACCCTGCCGCCCATGCTGGCCTCAAATAAGTTCCCCGATGCTCAATCTGGGTGGCGGCAACCAGCGTCGTCTCGATGCCTTCGCCAAGGACCAAGCCATCGGTGACCGTCTCGTCGGGCCATAGCCTGATGACACAACCGGCCATCGGCCCAAGCACCTTGCGGCCGATCTTCTCGCCGGCCTGGTTGATGGCGGTGCGATGTATTGCTTTCGGCTGCCCGGTGATTGCGTCGGTGAACAGCGCTATCATGCATGCGTGGCGGACGCCTTCCCAAGGGCATGACGGATGCCAGCGTAGGGCTCGGTGCAGTTCCGGCGGCAAGGCGCCCAGGTCGACGCCGCGGTTCGCGAGATAGGTGAGACCTACACTGCCATCGAGGCTTCGAGCCTCGGCCCAGAGGGCCATGGCGCTGGCTGAGCGATCATTAGGGGGTGCAATTACCGAAATTTCGGTAATTGCGAATGTGCTCAATCCCCGCCGAGGCTCAATATCCCATAAACCCTGAAAACGAAGCGCCGATATGATGTCGAGCTGCTTGCATCCCGCATGGCATTTTAGAAGCGTTTTGCCGTTGCTCGCGTCGCGGATTGACAGACTCGGCGTGCGGTCATCATGCGCCGGACAAGTCGCTATCCACCCGGAGTTTGAATATTTTCCGCCGAGCGCTTTCGCGATGTTCCGTGCGGTCGTCATGACGGTGTCTCAATCAGCCCGAGACGCTTCGCTTCCAACAGGGCGTCGGCCATCGCCGCCGCGAGACGGGGAAGGTGCGCGACTGATAAGCAAATCCCACCACGGCCAGGCTTCAACCCGCCATCATTGGCCTCATACCAGGAGCGAACATCGATGATGTCGCGGCCGTTGAATTGATCCAGCCGCACGCGGAGGGTCTCGCGAGAGTTTCGCGGCCATTCTGCGATGATGACGGGCTCAGCCATGGCGGAAATCCTCCACCAGGAGCTCGCGCGTCACCGTGTAGGCGACGATGCGAGATGCTTGCGTATTGGGTGAAGCGGTGCTAGTTTTGAAATTGATCCTCTGCGAAGTGAGATCAAATTTCGAAGCCCCGTGCGCCCGCAAAGCGCCGGGGTTTTTCGTTGAATGTGCGGCCATCGTTCACGCGGCCTCCGTCTTGGAGGTTTCGCCGCGCACGATGCGGTTGAAAGGAACGGCCAAAATTAACAGCCGCTTGCCGATGCGAAGTACCAAGAAATCTCCCCGGCGTGCTGCTTGATAGGCTTGGTTACGACCGATGCCGAGCGCCTTCGCGGCTTCCTCGACAGTCAAGGTCTGACGGGTTTCGTCTGACAACGCAGTTCTCCATCAATGGGAATTGGTGCCCTCACGGCACGGAACGCGATTCTTACTGCGATGACTCCCCTACACTACTTCGCCGTGCTTGACAATATTATTC
Organism: Aestuariivirga sp.; assembly: GCA_046708645.1. Taxonomy (GTDB): domain Bacteria; phylum Pseudomonadota; class Alphaproteobacteria; order Rhizobiales; family Aestuariivirgaceae; genus Aestuariivirga. The sequence goes on along the minus strand of JBKKDI010000228.1, from coordinate 2,783 downwards.
TTTACCCGTATAGCAGAATTATGAAATCCCCCTCCGAGAGCGCAGTATCTAGGCCTCGTGGAAGACCCGCTAAACACCCGACTGAAGGAAAGCGTATCCCGCTCGGATTGAGGGTCACAGCCCAAATCAAACAGCGTCTCGATGATGCTGCGGCGAAAAATGGGCGATCGCAAAGCCAAGAGGCAGAGCTACGCCTCGAACGCTCGTTCGAGCGGCAAGACTTGCTTCCTGAAACACTCGCCCTCGCCTTTGGCCAAGAAGCCGGGGGCCTATTGATGGCTGCTGGCATGGTAATGACGACAGTGGGGTCCGACGCCGGGCGCGATCTTTCGAGGAAAACCCGAACCGAACCACGCAACTGGATCGACGATCCTTACGCTTTCGATCAGGCGTTGCGCGCCATGATCGATATGCTGGACCGCGCAAGGCCGCCTGGCGATCCCGCAACCGATGCAATACGACGATTAAGGTCGGATGCGCGTCCGATTATTTATGCAGGTGAATTGGCTATGGCGATTGATGGCACCGGCAAGAGCGCTTGGGCGGACGCTTTCTTTGAAGAGCGGAATATCCAAGCGATCCGCTCAATGCTTGGGAAGGTCGCCCTCCGCCTGAGGCTCGATGGCTACAACTTCGGAGGCAAGAAAGATGGCGATCGTTCGTAAGCGGGTACTTCCAAGCGGCGAAACCCGGTGGATGGCGGATTATGTCGATGCCAAGGGCAAGCGCCGGGCCAAGCAGTTCGAGCGCCGGAGAGACGCCGACGCCTATCTCGTCACGGTTCGCAGTGACCTTCAACGTGGCGTCCATGTCGCGCCGGGGGCGAGCATTACGGTCAAGGATGCCGGTAAACTTTGGATCGAGCGGGCTGAACGCGATCGCCTCGTGACTTCGACGCTACGCCAATACCAGGCGCACCTGACGCACCACATCGAGCCGTCTTTAGGTCGCCTCAAGCTTTCGGAGTTGACCACGCCATGTATTCACGAGTTCGCCGATGCCTTTCTGAAAACGCACTCCCGGGCTCTCGCGCGCAAGGTGCTGACAAGCCTCGGTTCAATTCTCGACGAGGCGATCCGCCGTGGCTTTGCCAGCTACAACGCCGCCCGCCCTGTCCGGTTGCGCGCTGCTCACGATGAGACGAAAGAAGGCGACGAGGTCGAGATGCCGACAAAGGACGAGTTGCGCGCCATGCTCGCCACCGTGGCGGGCCGCTGGCGGCCGATCATTGTTACGGCGATTTTTTCCGGCATGCGCGGGTCGGAACTGCGCGCGCTAAAATGGGAAGACGTCGACCTGAGGGCCGGCGTCATACAAGTCCGGCGCCGCGTCGACTCGTGGGGCACGTTCGGCGCTCCAAAGACGAAGTCCGGCAAGCGCGACATACCCCTGCCCCCGATGGTTTCCAACGTGTTGCGGGAATGGAAGCTGGGTTGCCCGAAGGGCGACGCGAACAAGCTTGATCTCGTGTTTCCCTCGCCGACTGGCGGCATCCTTTCGCACTCCTGCATCCTTAAGGACGGCTTCCACCCACTCCAGGTGGCGGCTGGCCTGCCGGTAGCGAAATACGGCCTGCACGCCTTGCGCCACGCCGCTGTGAGCCTTTGGATCGAGCAAGGGTTGCAACCCAAGAGAGTTCAACTCCTGGCCGGGCATTCATCGATCCGGGTCACGTTCGATATTTATGGGAAGTGGTTCAGGTCGGACGAGGCAGATCAGACCGCCATGGCCGAAATCGAGGCCCGCCTCCTGCGCTAGCCGCAACACCGTTGCAACACAATCACCCGAAGTCCTTGAAATAAAAGCTTTGGCCGGTGACTGCAAATCCTTGCACCCCGGTTCGATTCCGGGCGAGGCCTCCATTTATCCCTTGCCAGAACGTTGTGCACCAAAGCCGACGCGGCGCGCAAGGCTGGGCCAAGTCCGGTGCAGCCAATAGCCAAGCCACACTGTCAGCCGCCGCTGCATGCGCCGCGCCATCGGAAAATCGATTGCAAGTACTGCCAATCCCAACGGAATCATCCAGATTCCGAGCACCGGAAGAATACTGAACAAACCTCCAACAATCAGCAAAAAGCCGAGGCCGATCCGCATGAAGGGATGGCCTGGAACAGGGAATTTACGGCCGCCAATGTTGATTTTTTTCATGTTTTGAGGCGCTTGCGTGGTTGTCCGGTCTTATATGTTGCAATCTACGCCGAATTGAAGGCCTCAAATGCCACACTGACATTATTCTTTTCCGGCAGGGTTAGCTCTGCTATATGGCCACCACATTCCCCGATAGCTCAGTTGGTAGAGCATTCGACTGTTAATCGAATGGTCGCTGGTTCGAGTCCAGCTCGGGGAGCCAAATCTCAGATTTAGACGAATTGCCTGCATCAACCGGCTCTTGGCGGGCTGCTCTTGCGGTGGTTTCCGCCAATAAATCAAACGGCTGCCGGAATGTGGCGACCACTTCGCCGTTCTCCCATGTGCAGTTCGATAGTACGAAATTGAGCAAGCGGCGTTTTTCGCGCGGTTCCTGATTGGCGAACAGCCGTTGGGCGTTGCGGGCAAGATCGAGAAGCGCGATTCCTTCACCGAGATAGGACTTGTCGGCATTCCGGTGCCGTTCGATCTCGCGCTGGCAGCGGGCCTGCTCCTCGCGCCACTGGTTCGACATTCTTTCGAAGAAGGACGTGTCCACCAGCCCGTCGAGCTTATCGACATACATCGCGTGAATGCGATCGTCCAGCCGCTTCGCTTCAGCTTCCAGCCGCTTGATGGCTTCCTCGTGTTCCCGC
>JBKKDI010000227.1:0-2739 GCA_046708645.1 Aestuariivirga sp. | reverse complement strand
CGCCACGATGGTGTTGCCGTGCATGGGATCGCAGGACCACACCACGATGCGGCCTTCACGCTTCACCGCGCGGATCAACTCGGGCAGGTGCTTCTCCACCTTGTCGGCGCCAAAGCGGCCGATGAGGGTGAGGCGCCCGGGCTCGTTGTCAGGGTTCAGCTTATCGATGAGACGGATGAGCTCGTCGGCCTTGAGCGTGGGGCCGCATTTGAGGCCGATGGGATTGCGGATGCCACGGCAGAATTCCACATGGGCATGGTCGATTTGGCGGGTCCGGTCGCCAATCCACAGCATGTGCCCCGACGTCGCATACCAATCGCCGCTGGTTGAATCGATGCGCGTCAGCGCCTGCTCGTAACCCAGCAGAAGCGCCTCGTGGCTGGTGAAAAAATCCGTGGTGCGCAGCTGTGGCGCTGAATCGGCATTGATGCCGCAGGCCCGCATGAAGCCCAGCGCCTCGGTGATGCGGTCCGAAAGTTCCTGATAACGCTCGAAGGCCGGTGAATCCTTGATATAACCCAGCGTCCATTTGTGGACGTGTTCTAGGTTGGCGTAACCACCCTGGGCGAACGCCCGCAACAGGTTAAGCGTCGCCGCCGATTGGCGATAGGCCATGATCTGGCGTTCGGGATCGGGCTGACGCGCCGCCATCACCGCTTCGGGGGCATTGATGATATCGCCCCGGTAGGTGGGGTATTCAACACCATCGACGGTTTCGGTGGGATTCGAGCGCGGTTTGGCGAACTGCCCGGCGATGCGGCCGACTTTAACGACGGGCTGGCCGCCGGCAAAGGTCAGCACCACCGACATTTGCAGAAAGACGCGGATGAAATCGCGGATATTGTCGGCGGAATGTTCAGCGAAGCTTTCGGCGCAATCGCCGCCCTGGAGGAGGATGCCCTTGCCTTCAGCGACGCGGGCAAGCTTCCGCTTCAGCTTCCTCGCCTCCCCGGCAAACACCAGTGGCGGGTAACCGGCGAGCTGCTTTTCAACGGCCACCAGCTTCGCCTTTTCCTCATACTCCGGCACCTGCACAATGGGGAACGTGCGCCAGCTTTCGGGCGTCCAGTTTATCAACATCACTCTGCTCCAAAGACGCGCAAGATACCTGACCTTGCGGACAATCTATCACGTCGCGCAGGCTTTTACACCTCCAGCCCGCCGGCGCCAGCGCTCTATGCAACCAAACGTTAACCCGTTTCCGGGACACTGGAGGGAGACGGTAACAGGCCACCAGCGAGCAGTCACCTTGATCGAACTTGTCCAGGACGCCCCTTGGCATCACATTTATGATTTTTTTGCCAACGGCAATCCGCCGCTGGCGGTGCGTCTCCTCATCCTCAATACAATCTTCTTTATTCTCTTCGCCTATCGGCGGGCTCGCGGTATTCCAACAATGAATCCCAAGAGCGCCATGCGCGTGCAAACCATTTTAATAGCCGCTAATGCGTTGCTCTTGTTTGAGCCGGAAATCCGCGACGGTATCTATTATATCGACAGGCTTATCTGACGGACTTGAGAAGCTCGGCGAAGGCAATCTCCGCAGACCGGTATGGCGTCTGGCGCTGGACATTCCAGTAACGAAGACTGTCGAGCCGGATCGGATCCCCCGTCACGGCGCAATATACGAACTCGCCCTCTCGCATCACCTGAAAGTCCGCATCGAGATAGCGGAGCTTGGCTTCCCGTGACCGGGGCAGAAGGGGATCAAGAAAATTCATGGGGACTAGATAGCGGGTTTAAGGCGAGATTTGAAGGTGCAAGTCCCCGCCAAACTGACATCCCGCAGTTGGTGCGAGCACCTATGGGGTTTGCGGACTCCTGGCCTAATCGAAGCTCAAAAACTTTTCCCCTTCCCCCTCGCGGGGGAAGGTGGATCGGGCCTCTTGGGCCGCGAGACGGATGAGGGGGCTGCTTCAGCGAGGATAGCCATCAGGCATCTGGTTTCGCTGAACCAGCCCCCTCATCCGGCGCGTACCGCGCCACCTTCCCCCGCGAGGGGGGAAGGGTAAAAGCGGGCAACTCCGCAACTTGCCATCCTGCATCATTCTTAACAGGACAGCTGTGGGTCAGCTCGGCCATGATGAGAAGCTACGGAGTAAATTCTGCAATGAGCTGCCGCGAAACGGCCTAAAACAGCGAGCCCTGCTTGGGTTTGCTGTCTTCGCGCACATTGACCCGGCCATCCGCGAATTCTACGGCAAGTTGCTGGGCCGGTTTCACTGCCGACGCCGAATGCACGGGCGTACCGTTCGTGTCGCGCACTACTGCGAAGCCCCGTTGCAGCACGGATTTGTATGACAGCGAGGTCAGCAGTTTAAAAGCGCTTTCCAGTTTCTGCCGCTTGAAATCGGCAATGCGAAACAAGGATTGCGCATTGCGTTGTCCCAGTTCGGTCAGGCGCTTGCGATCATTGCCCATTGTGCTTCTAACGGCTTTGAGCGACAGGCGGCCGGACACCCGTTCAAATCCGGCGCGATGGGACTGGGTGTTGGCACGGAGCGCCTGCGTCAGCCGTCCCGCCGCCCCATCGTGGCGTTGTCTCGCCAGCGCCAAAATCTCTTCGGGCCGCGGCAGCGCGCGGGCGGCGGCGCGAACGCGGGTCTGGCGCTCCTCCATGCCGCGCCGCCAGCAGCGCTCGTGGCGTGCGGCGAGCGAGGCAATCTGCGCCACGAGTTCGATCCGCACCGGCACGGCGCGTTCAGCGGCGGCCGTCGGCGTGGGTGCCCGCCAATCGGA
>JBKKDI010000226.1:0-10733 GCA_046708645.1 Aestuariivirga sp. | reverse complement strand
GCAGTTCCTTGCCGACAGGGACTTCGACGATGGCGCCGGTGCGCTTGACCGTATCACCTTCTTTAATGTCGCGGTCGTTACCGAAAATAACGATGCCGACGTTGTCGGTTTCGAGATTGAGCGCCATACCGCGGATGCCGCCTGGAAACTCGACCATCTCGCCGGCTTGGACATTATCGAGGCCATGGACGCGGGCGATGCCGTCACCCACCGACAGCACCTGGCCGATCTCGGAGACCTCAGCTTCCTTGCCGAAATCCTTGATCTGCTTTTTGAGAATTGTGGAAATTTCGGCGGCGCGAATGTCCATCAGGCGGTCCCCTTCATGGCGATCTTGAGGTTCTGCAATTTGGTTTTGAGCGAATTGTCGAGCATGCGCGAGCCCACCTTGACGATGAGGCCGCCAAGGATCGAGCTATCCACTTTTGATGAAAGCTGCACGTCGCGTCCGATGGACGCCTTGAGTGCTGCCTTGATGTCCTTTACATGCTTGTCCGAGAGCTTTTCGGCAGAGGTGATTTCCGCCTGCACTTCACCCTTGGCGGTGGCGAGCAGCGTGGCATAGGTGGCGATGATGCCGGAGATCGCGGCGAGCCTGCGGTTCTTGGCCACCAGTTTTAGAAAGTTAAGCGTGGTGCCGCCAATTCCAGCCTTGGAGCAAATCGCATCGATGGCGGCGATCTGGTCGGCGGCTGAATAGGCCGGCGAACGCACCAGCCGCTTCAGTTCAGGGGACGCGTCGATAGCGGCTTGGAAAGCTTGGAGTTCACCGCCAGTCTTGTCGACCGATTTCTGCTCGGTCGCGAGCTGGAACAGGGCGTTGGCGTAACGGCCCGCAACACCGGAAACTGTCTGATCTGTGGTTGCCACGATCCCTGAAGCTCAATCTCTTGTTTTTATTGGAATTCCGCATGCACGAGGGCACACGTACGGGATCCCGCCCCATGTGCGGGCGTGAGGTATCACAGCGGATAGGGACTAGCAACGGGGTTGTGGTAGGGCCACAACCGGGGTTGTGGCGGCGCATTGCCGCATTTCAGGGCGGTGATTTGGCGATGCGGTATATGGCGCCCGTATAGTCGTCGCTCACAAACAGGCTGCCGTCGGGCGCTTCCAGAATATCGACGGGACGGCAGATGACGTCTTCGTTTGCCTCGCACCCTGACATAAAAATCTCTTCGCTGATCCTGTCTCTGCCGAATGTGAGCCGGACGATGCGGTATCCCGATTTCTTTGTCCGGTTCCAGGAGCCGTGTTCAGCCACCAGCGCCATGCCATTTTGTCCGGGATCGACCTGATGCTTCAAAAACACAATCGAGAGAGCCGCCACGTGGCCGCCAAGACCATGCACCTGAGGGATCGGGACAAGGGTCTCGGGCATGGCGGTGTATAGATCGGGATCCTTCACGCCATTTCCGTGCACATAGGGCCAGCCATAGTGTTTGTCCCGTTCGATCCTGTTCACCTCGTCATCGGGAATGTCGTCACCGAGGTTGTCGCGGCCGTTGTCGACGCCGAAAAGCGTGTTTGTTTGCGGCTGCCAGTCGAAGCCCACGGTATTGCGCAGGCCCGCGGCAAAAATCTCAGGCGCCACGCCTTCCTTGAAACGGATGATCGCGGCGCGCCACGGATGATCCTCAATGCAGGAATTGCAACTGGATCCGGTGGCGAGATAGAGGAAGCCATCGGGACCGCGTTTAAGAGTGCGTGACGAGTGGCCGCCATCGGCGGGAATACCGTCGAGAATCACCCGCTCGTTCGACAGCGCGCTGCCGTTAAAATCATAACTCACCACGCGATGTTCTTCGGCCACAAAAAGCGTTTGCTCTTCGAGGACTAGACCGTGCGGGGAGTTGAGACCTTCGCGTAAAATCGCTTGCTTGTCACTGCGGCCGTCGCCGTCACTATCCGCCTTGACCAGCATGATGGTGCCGCCACGGTAGCCCGAGACGATGAGATCGCCGCTCTCCGTCATTTGCATCAGCCGCGGCTTGCCGAGACCGCGCGCATATATGTCAATCCGGTAACCATCCGGCAGTTTGATCCGTTCACGGAGCAGTGTTTCCAGTTGGTCTTGGGCTACCGCTGGCGAGGGACCGTTGAAAGGGCCAAACGTCCACCACACGAATGCCGCAGCAATCGCGACGACGGCTATGGCAGAAAGCAGAATCCGGCGGAGCATGCGGGCCCCCTCTTAAAACAATCCCTCAATCTGGCCTTTGCCATCAAGACCAATCACCTCGGCGGAGGGTGTTTTTGGCAAGCCCGGCATGGTCATCACGTCGCCACAGATCACCACGATGAACTCGGCTCCGGCCGAGAGCCTGACTTCGCGAATCGGCACCACGTGGTTGGTGGGAGCGCCCTTGAGGTTGGGATCGGTGGTGAACGAGTATTGCGTCTTGGCCATGCAGATCGGAAATTTGCCGTAGCCTTGGGCTTCATAGGTTTTGAGCTGGTCGCGCACCGACTTGTCGGCGACGATGTCGTCGGCGCGGTAGATTTCGCGGGCGATGGTGTGGATTTTGTCCCACAGGCCGAGATCGTCGTTATAGATGGGCTTGAACTGGGCTGAGCTCTTGTCGGCGATCTCCGCCACATGCTTGGCGAGCGCCTCGGTGCCTTTGCCGCCGTCGGCCCAGTGGGTACACTTGAAGGCTTCAACGCCGTGGCTCCGGCAGTAATCGCGGATAGCCTCGACTTCCTTCTCCGTGTCGGTGACAAAGTGGTTGACGGCAACGGCGATGGGAACGCCAAACTTCTTCATGTTCTCGATATGGCGGCCTAGATTGGCGAGGCCTTTCTTGAGGGCCTCCACGTTCTCAGTCTTGAGGCCTTCCTTGGCCACGCCGCCATGCATTTTAAGGGCCCTGACGGTTGCCACGATCACCGTGGCGGCAGGGTGGAGTCCGGCCTTGCGGCATTTGATGTCGAAGAACTTCTCGGCTCCAAGATCGGCACCAAATCCTGCCTCGGTCACCACATAATCGGCGAGCTTCAAAGCGGTTTTGGTGGCCATCACCGAATTGCAGCCATGGGCAATGTTGGCGAAAGGCCCGCCATGGACGAAGGCGGGGTTGTTTTCCAGCGTCTGCACCAGATTGGGCATCAGCGCGTCCTTGAGCAGCACCGTCATGGCGCCGGGCGCTTTGATATCCTTGGCCAGCACCTGACCCTTGTCGCGCTTGGCCGCCACGACGATCTGGCCCATGCGGCGCTCCAAATCGGCAATCGACGTCGACAGGCAAAGGATCGCCATGATCTCGGAGGCGACCGTGATGTCGAAGCCCGCCTCGCGCGGATAGCCATTGGCAACGCCGCCGAGCGAGCAGACAATCTCGCGCAAGGCGCGGTCGTTCATGTCCATCACGCGCCGCCAGGCCACGCGGCGGGTATCGATCCCCAACTCGTTGCCCCAATAAATATGGTTGTCGATCATCGCCGAGAGCAGATTGTGGGCGGAGGTGATGGCGTGAAAGTCGCCGGTGAAGTGCAGGTTAATGTCTTCCATCGGCACGATCTGGGCATAACCGCCACCGGCGGCGCCGCCTTTCATGCCGAAACAGGGACCGAGCGAAGGCTCGCGAAGGGCAATCATCGCCTTTTTGCCGATGCGGTTCAGTCCATCGCCCAGCCCCACAGTCGTCGTGGTCTTGCCTTCACCCGCCGGGGTGGGGTTGATGGCGGTGACGAGGATCAGCTTGCCATCTTTTTTCTTGGCAAGCGTATCGATATATTCGAGGCTCACCTTAGCCTTGGTATGGCCGTAGGGAATGAGATCCTTCTCGGGAATGCCCAAGCTCCTTCCCACCGCCATGATGGGTTTCATCTTGGCTTCACGCGCAATCTCAATGTCGCTCTTCACGGTCATCAACGGCTCCCCTGGAAAATACCTTCCGGCGGCGCGTACCATAGTAGCGGCCTTGCGTGAAAGGATTTCTCGACCGACATGATTGGTGGCTTTTTCGACCAACGCGTTTGCATGGCAAGCGATCGCGGGTAGAAGTCCTCAATGCGCAATTTTCAGACTCCCGGGCGCTCCGCCGCCTACGGGGCCAACGGCATGGCGGCAACCTCGGCGCCACCCGCGACGCTGGCCGCCATCGATGTGTTGCGGGCGGGCGGCAATGCCGTTGATGCGGCGGTGACAGCTTCCGCCGTGCTGTGCGTCGTGGAGCCCTCAATGACCGGAATCGGCGGCGATTGCTTTGCGCTGATTGGAATGCCTGATGGTGTGATCCACGGGCTTAACGGCTCGGGCCGGGCGGCTTTTCGTGCCGACGCCGATTGGCTCAGAGCCTCGGGCCTCACGGAAATCACACCCCGCAGCGTCCACGCCGTGACGGTTCCAGGCGCCGTTGATGCCTGGGATACGCTGCTGAAAGCCCACGGCACCATGACGCTTGGCGACTGTCTGGCGCCGGCGATAGACATGGCCGAGGAAGGCGTGCCGGTGACACCACGGGTGGCCTTCGACTGGCCGGAGGATACGCCGGTGCTGGCGGCCGATGAAGGCGGCCGCATCCACTACCTGAAAGACGGCAGGACGCCGCAAGTGGGCGAGACCATGGCCTATCCAGCACTGGCGAAAACATTGGGCATTCTTGCCGCGAAGGGCCGTGATGCGTTTTATCAGGGCGAGATCGCCGAAGATATCGTCAGCCATCTGGGCAAGCATGGCTCACTGCTGACCATGGAAGATTTTGCCCGAACCAAATCCAATTGGGTGAAGCCCATTTCGGCGGTATTCGCCGGTCACGAGATTTTGGAAATTCCACCCAACGGGCAGGGCATCACGGCGTTGATCGCTTTGAACATCCTGAGCAACTTCGGTCTTAAACGCCTTGACCCGGCAAGCCCGGAACGCATGCACCTCGAAATCGAAGCGATGAAGCTTGCATGGTCGTTGCGCAACCGCCACGTCGCCGATCCGGAATTCGCCGAGATTCCCGTGCAGGAGCTTCTCAGCCCCAGAACATCGGAGCGGCTGGCGGGCCTCATCGACATGAACCGGGCGCTGGATGTAGCGATAGTGCTGCCGCCATCGGATACGATCTATCTGACGGTTGTCGACCGCAGCCGTTTGGCGGTGTCCTTCATCAACTCGGTGTATTACGGCTTCGGTTCCGGCATCGTCACTCCAAAGACCGGCATCGCCCTGCAAAACCGCGGAAGCGACTTCGTGACGACGCCCGGCCACCCCAACTGCATCGGGCCGGGAAAGCGGCCACGTCACACCATCATCCCCGCCATGGTTCGAAAAGATGGCGTTGTCGACATGAGCTATGGCGTGATGGGCGGCGATTACCAGCCCATGGGCCATGTAACGGTGGCGGTGAACCGATACGTCTACGACATGGACCCCCAGGAGGCGATCGACGGGCCGCGCTATGTTCCGAGCGGAGGTGAGGTACTGGTCGAGGACGGCGTTCTGGAGGCAGCGCGGGCGGGGCTTGTCCGGAAGGGTCACCGGGTCGTGCCAGCGTCTGCTCCCCTGGGGGGCGGCCAGGCTATCGTGATCGACCGCAAGCGGGGCATGCTGGTTGGGGGGTCCGACCCGCGCAAGGACGGGCTGGCGCTGGGCTACTAGGCGGCCGTTAAGGAAAGATTTTTCGATTTTCTTTAACCTTGCCGGGTTAGCAACCAGCAGCCGCCACAAAGGCGGGAAAATCGAGAATTTGCCGTCCGGAGGCCCCTTGAGCGAGCAACTGTCTGCATCACCCTTTGCGTTCGATATAAGCCCTGTGGCAAAAGCTGCGGTGCAACCTTTGCCGTTTATTCAGGCGGGTGTGGGTGCCGCCGGGATCGAACGCCTAGAGCGCGCCTTGGAAGCGGCGGGCGAGGCGGCCTATCACTGGGTTATTAACACTGACGAAATCGCCTGGTCGGCCAACGCCCGGGATGTCCTGGGCTGCGATCCCCTGCAACTGAATTCGGGCCGGTCCTTCGCCGCCTTCCTCGACCCCGATAACTCCACCAGCCGCTACGACACGGTGATGCGCAATTCGATAGCCGATGACGGCAACGGCATTGCCTTCCGCATCGAGTATTCGTTCCGGCCCGAAGGCCGCGCGGGGCGGGCGGGCATCTGGGTTGAAGACCATGGCAAGTGGTTTGGCGTCGGCGGCAGGCCCATGGATGTCTATGGCACCGTGCGCCGCATCGATGACCGCCACCGGCGCGACCAGCACCTGAATTTCCTTGGCAACTGCGATCCCTTGACCGGCATGATGAATCGCGGGCGCATGGCTGAAGCTCTCGGCGAGGCCATGACGGTAGCGGCCCGCGACGGCACATCCTGCGCTTTCCTGATCGCTGCTATCAACAACCTTTCGGTCGTCAATGAAGCCTACGGCTTCGAAGTGGCCGACGAGGTCATTGTGAACATGGGCCGGCGCTTGCGCCAGGTGGTGCGCACCGGCGACGCCATCGCCCGCTATTCGGGCGCCAAGTTCGGATTGATCCTCAACCATAGCGGTGAGGAGGAAGTGAATGCCGCCGTCGACCGGTTTCTTGGCGTCGCCCGGGAAAGTGTCATAGAAACTGCGCGCGGGCCGGTTTGGGCGCTCCTGTCGATCGGCGGTTTGGTGCTGCCGAAACATGCCGCCGATGCCAGCACTGCGATGGCGAGAGCCGAGGAAGCGCTGAGCGAAGCGCGCCGCTTTCCTTCGGACGGCCGCGTGATCTACCGGCCATCGCCGCAACGGACCGCCGAACGCAAGCTTAACGCCCACAGCGCCACCGAAATCGTGCGCTGCCTCAAGGAAGACCGCTTCAAGCTGGCCTTCCAACCCATCGTGGCGGCCGCCACGGGCAAAACCGAATTCCACGAGGCGCTGCTGCGCATGACCAGCGAGGCGGGCGAGACCATCGCCGCCGCCCACCTTATCCCGATCGCCGAGAAACTTGGCCTCGTGCGCCTGATCGACCGGGCGGTGATGCAGATGGCGATTGCCACCCTGCAGAAATATCCGCTGGCTCGGTTGTCGCTCAACATATCCGGCACAACGGCGGCCGATCCCCGCTGGTATCCACAGATCACCGGGATTCTCGCCAGCAACCGGGATGTCACGAACAGGCTCATCGTCGAGATTACCGAAACGGTAGCGCTCGGCGATCTTGAGCAAACGCGGCACTTTCTGGAGCATTTGCGGGAATTGGGCTGCTCGATCGCCATCGACGATTTCGGCGCAGGCTATACCTCGTTCCGCAATCTGCGGGCGCTTCCGGCGGACATCCTGAAAATCGATGGGTCGTTCTGCCGTAATCTCAAGGACAACGCCGACAACCGCTATTTCGTCCGTTCACTGATCGATCTTGCCCGCACTTTCAGGCTCAAAACCGTAGCCGAATGGGTGGAAAGCGAAGAGGATGCCGCACTGCTGCGGGAATGGCAGATCGATTTCCTGCAAGGCAACATCTTCGGCGAAGCAAGCCTCGAGGCCCCGTGGGGGGAGACAGCGGCGAGCGGAAATTTCATGGCGGAGCCCGTTGCAAATGCTCTCGCGATCGCCTCCTCAGCGCCGGCCGCTGCCACAATCCAGACCTTCGAAGATAACTTGCCGCAAGAACTCTCCAAACTGCGCCAGGCTATCGCCGCACTCGATTCCTCATTCAGGCGGGGCCAGATGCCGGAGAGCATTGCCGAGCCGGTGAGCAAAACCGGCTGAACACCTCTATTTGCTGGACAGCGTATCAAGTTTCCGCTGCATGGCGGTGAGCTGGTCCTTGAGGGCCTGCAGGTCGTCCTTGCCGGGGGGCTGTTGGGGCGTGGCGGATTTCTGGCCGGTCTGGCCCATGGCGGCGGTGAAGGGATTGAACACCCGCATCGCATCGTTGAACATCGCCATGTTGCGCTGGGCGTGGTCTTGCACGGCCTTGAAGGGCTCCGCCCCCCAGGCCTCCAAGATCTGGGCGCGAAATTTTTCCTGTTCCTTTCCCAGGTTGCCCAGGGAGAACTCGAGGAAGCCCGGAACGATGGCTTGCATTGAGTCGCCGTAGAAGCGGATGAGCTGGCGAAGGAAATTGATGGGCAACAGGGTAGTGCCCTTGCTCTCTTCCTCGAAGATGATCTGGGTCAAGACCGAGCGCGTGATGTCGTCACCGGTCTTGGCGTCGTAAACGACGAAATCGGTTCCGGCTTTCACCATGACGGCAAGATCGTCGAGCGTTACATAGGTGCTGGTGGCCGTGTTGTAGAGCCGCCGGTTGGCATATTTCTTGATCACCACGGCGCTTTCGGGTGCTGTCTTCTCCTCGCTCAAGGGGCGTAACTCCTGCCAACGGCCAAACCCGGACTGCACCGCAAAAACTGCGCTCCGCAGTGCACAATTGCAAGCGCAAAAGATTTGCGACTCGTGCAATTTATGTCGCATTGCACAAAAATGCCGTGGTAGGCATAAGCGGTTTTTTCAGGCAAGGAGATAGCAATGGCCAGTCCGGATCATGCGATTGTCATCGTTTCAGCGGCACGCACGCCCGTCGGGTCTTTCAATGGAACGCTCTCAAGTGTTGCGGCGTCGTTTCTGGGAACCGTGGCCCTCAAGGCCGCCATGGGCCGCGCCAAGCTGGATGCCGGGGAGGTGGATGAAGTGATCCTGGGCCAAGTGCTGGCCGCGGGGCAGGGCCAGAACCCCGCGCGCCAAGCCGCCATCAACGCCGGTATTTCCAACACCAGCCCGGCCTGGGGCTTGAACCAGCTCTGTGGCTCGGGGCTCCGCGCGGTGGCACTTGGCATGCAGCAGATCGTCAATGGCGATGCCCGGATCGTGGGCCCAGGCGGGCAGGGATACATGAGCAAGGCGCCCCAAGTGGCGCATCTGCGCGATGGCGTTAAGATGGGGGACTGGCAGCTCATCGATACAATGATCAAGGACGGCCTGTGGGACGCCTTCAATGGCTATCACATGGGCAACACCGCGGAAAACGTGGCGCGCCAGTGGCAGATCACCCGGGATACGCAGGATGCCTTCGCCGTGGCTTCCCAGAACAAGGCCGAGAAGGCGCAAGGCTCCGGCAGGTTCAAGGACGAAATCGCACCCGTTACGATTTCCACCCGCAAGGGCGATATTACCGTTTCCGATGACGAATATATTAAGAAGGGTGTGACACTGGAGGGAATTGCCAAGCTGAAACCGGCTTTCGCCAAGGATGGCAGCGTCACCGCCGCCAATGCTTCCGGGATCAACGATGGGGCCGCCGCCGTGATACTGATGAGCGCCTCGGAAGCCGGGAAGCGGGGGCTAACACCTCTTGCCCGCATCGTTTCATGGGCAAGTGTCGGCGTCGATCCGGCGATCATGGGTTCAGGCCCCATCCCGGCATCGCGCGCCGCCCTCAAGAAGGCCGGATGGAAAGTGGAAGATCTCGATCTCGTGGAAGCCAACGAAGCCTTCGCGGCGCAGGCCTGTGCCGTCAACAAGGACATGGGCTGGAACCCGGACATCGTCAACGTCAACGGCGGCGCCATCGCCATCGGCCATCCGATCGGCGCCTCGGGTGCCCGCGTGCTCACCACGCTGCTCTATGAAATGAGCAAGCGCAATGCGAAGAAGGGTCTCGCGACCCTGTGCATCGGCGGCGGTATGGGTGTAGCCATGTGCGTCGAACGCTGAGGGGAAAAACGCAATGGCGCGAGTGTCAGTCGTAACCGGAGGCAGCCGCGGCATTGGTGCGGCGGTGTGCAGGGCATTGAAGGCTTCGGGCTATACCGTCGCCGCAACCTATGCCGGCAATGACCAGGCCGCCCAAACCTTCAAAGGCGAAACCGGCATTCCCGTCTACAAATGGGATGTGTCGAACTACGAGGCCTGCGTGGCCGGCCTCAAACAGATCGAGGCCGATCTCGGAGCCGTCGAGGTTCTGGTCAACAACGCCGGAATAACGCGGGACGCCATGTTCCACAAGATGACGGCGCAGCAGTGGAACGAGGTGGTCAACACCAATCTCAATTCGCTGTTCAACATGACCCAGCCGGTTTGGGGCGGCATGCGCGACCGGGGCTTCGGCCGGATCATCTGCATCTCATCGGTCAACGGCCAGAAGGGCCAGATGGGCCAGTCGAACTATGCCGCGGCGAAAGCGGGCGAGATCGGCTTCGTCAAGTCGCTCGCGCAGGAAGGCGCGGCCAAGGGCATCACCGTCAATGCCATCTGCCCGGGCTATATCGGCACCGAAATGGTGCGCGCCGTTCCCAAAGACGTTCTCGACAAGCGCATCCTCCCGCTCATTCCGGCGGGCCGCCTCGGTGAGCCGGAAGAGATTGCACGCTGCGTCACGTTCCTCGCCAGCGACGATGCGGGTTTCATCACGGGATCGACGCTGTCGGCCAACGGCGGCCAGTATATGGTGTGACCGGCCTTCCCCCCAATGTCATCGCCGGATTTATTCCGGCGACCCATGGTGCATATATGCGATCAGCTGATGTGTTGAACTATGGGTCTCCGCAACAAGTGCGGGGATGACAACATGGGGGAAATGCAACTTACGGCGGACAATCTCCACTGCATCCGTGGCGGACGGACAGTCTTCCGCGATTGCAGCTTCGCGCTGAAGCCGGGCGAGCTGCTGCAGCTCACGGGCGCCAACGGTTCGGGCAAGACGTCGCTGTTGCGGCTGATCGCGGGACTGGGCGAGCTGGCGGGAGGCACGCTGTCACTCGACGGCGGCCATGCCGAGCTTACGATCGGCCAGCAAGCCCATTTGATCGCCCATCAGGAAGCGGTGAAAACGGC
>JBKKDI010000225.1:0-2745 GCA_046708645.1 Aestuariivirga sp. | reverse complement strand
TGCTGCACGGCGACAAGTTGATTGTCACTGTCGTGGGCCGGCCGGAAGGCCTCACCAACTAACGCGGTTTGCATCACAGCCCGGGCATCCCGGCGCAGGCCGGGACCCATCTTCCAGCGTGAAGATTCTGGGAGAATCCGTACCTTGTTTGCCGTGGGTCCCGGCTTGCGCCGGGATGACGAATTGAGGGGGCGGACTCGCGGGCTACGGCGTGACGGTCTATGATCCGGCCCATGCGAATCCGCAGGCTTTCCGAGGGCACCATCAACCGCATCGCCGCGGGCGAAGTCATCGAACGCCCCGCCAGCGTGGTGAAGGAGCTGGTAGAGAATGCCCTCGACGCGGGCGCTACCCAGGTGGATGTGGCGTTTCGCGGCGGCGGACGCAGCCTGATCAAGGTGAGCGATGACGGCTTCGGCATTGATATGAATGACCTGGCGCTGGCCGTGGAGCGCCACGCCACATCGAAACTCGCCGATGACGATTTGATTGAAATCCGTTCCTTCGGTTTTCGCGGCGAGGCGCTGCCCTCGATCGCCGCCGTGGCGCGTCTTGCAATCGTCTCCCGGCCACGGGGCGGCGAAGCGGCTTACGGCGTTAGTGTCGAGGGTGGCAATTTCCGCGCCGCCAGACCCGCAGCCCTCATGCATGGCACGGAAGTCGAAGTGCGCGATCTTTTTTATGCAACGCCGGCACGGCTCAAATTCCTCAAAACCGATCGCACCGAGACCGCCGAGGCCGCCGACGTGGTGCGGCGCGCCGCACTTGCCCACCCGCATGCCGGCTTCAGCTTTGTGACCGAGGAACGCCGCCTCCTCGATGTTCCGGCAGGCGAGGCCGAAGTTGCCCGCACTGGGCGCGTCATGGGCGCTGAGTTCATGGACAACGCCGTGGCATTCGCAGGTGGGCGCGAAGGGGTCGAGGTGCGGGGGTTTGCCGGGTTGCCCACCTGGTCGCGGGCGCAGGCCTCCATGCAATATGTGTTTGTGAATGGCAGGCCGGTGCGCGACAAGCTCCTGGCTGGCGCCATTCGCGGCGCCTACGCCGATTTGATGGGCCGCGGGCGCTTTCCAGCCATCGTGCTCTTTGTCGCCTGTCCGCCGGACCGGGTCGATGTGAACGTCCACCCGGCCAAGGCCGAAGTCCGCTTTCGCGACGGCGGGCTGGTGCGCAGCCTTGTGGTCAATGCCATCCGCGCGGCACTTGGAGGGAACGGCCAGCGGCCGGACGTGGAGCTTTCGCGCCAGGCGGCCGCGAGTTTCCGCGCCGCCGTGCCGCAATATTCTGGGGATGGACTGGCCGAAGCTCAATCTGCCTTTGGCATGAATCTGCCGCTGATAACTTCCACTACCGCTCAGGCAAATGGTCCGTCTGCGGACTATCCTCTCGGCGCGGCCCGCGCCCAGCTCCACGAAAATTATATCTTGGCCCAGACCGCGCGGGGCATCGTTCTGGTGGACCAGCATGCAGCCCACGAGCGCCTCGTCTACGAGCGGCTGAAGCGCGAGCGAGCGGGCAGGGGCATCGCCACCCAGCCGCTGCTGGTGCCCGAGGTCATCGATCTTGACCCGGTGCAGGTTGAACGGATTGGCGGTGCTGCCGCCATGCTGGCCGCTTCGGGGCTTGCGGTTGAGGCTTTTGGTGAAAATGCCGTCATCGTCCGCGAAGTGCCGGCCGCCCTTGGCGGCGGCAACATCGCTGATCTGGTGCGCGATATCGCCGACGAGCTGGCCGCGGAGACGGAGGCCGTGACCATCGAGGAGCGTATCAATCATGTGCTTGCCACCATGGCCTGCCACCATTCGGTGCGTTCCGGCCGCGCGCTTCGCGCGGAGGAGATGAACGCGCTGCTCCGCGAAATGGAGGCCACGCCCAATTCCGGGCAGTGCAATCACGGGCGGCCCACTTTCATTGAATTGAAGCTCGCTGATATCGAGAGGTTGTTTGGCCGGAGGTAAAATTTTCTCCTGATCCTCACGCCGGGCCGGTCGTTGCATTTCCTCACGCTGAGGTGCTTTGCCGAAGGCAAAGCCTCGAAGCGCGGTGACAAGTTTGCGCCGGGCACCTCAGGGTGAGGAGACTAAGTCGATATCTCATTTAGTTTGTCATCGCCGGATTCATTCCGGCGACCCATCGTGCCGAGACTGGAATGTCTGAGTTTGGGTTTGCCATGGGTCCGCGGAACAAGTCCGGGGATGACAAAGTTGGGGATGAGCTTCAGCCATAGCTTCGCCGTCTGTGGCGCCGGTTATCCCGGCGACCGGGGAAGTTCTTGTCCCTTCCCTTAAGAAGGGTTGCGTGGACGCAGAGTCGACGCAAAAATGCCGGTCGTGTCTTCCGGCTGGTGGCGCGACTCGCGCCCACGCTTTTGCGGCGGTTTTGGCCTCAAGGCTTGCTCTTGCAGAGCCCCAGATAGCACGGTTTCCTAAGTTTGCCGCTGGAGTTGTTTAGCCATTGAAGGCGCTTGGGTCCTAGTGCCCAAGGGTCTTGCCCGAAGCTCCCGGAACTTGAGGCACGTTTCCTCAAACCTGCGGGACGCCGCATCCACTCCATCCAGATCACCGTCGCGAACAGGACCCCTTCCGGAGTGGACAATTCCCCCACTATCAAATCTAAAAACCTATGTCGAGGAATATTTTCTATAGCTCACGAGATACAATTTCAGCCTTCCATCACTTCCTTCACCTTCTCGACCAGTTGCTTGAGCGAGAAGGGCTTGGGCAGGAAGGCGAAATCGGTCTGGCC
>JBKKDI010000224.1:0-2678 GCA_046708645.1 Aestuariivirga sp. | reverse complement strand
GCCGCCGAGGTCGAGGGCTTCAGCCGCAGCTGACCGCGGCGGAGCAGCGGCGGTGCCGGTTCTTTAACACCGGCGCCGCCCTGCCCTCCGGTCCGGTGCTAATTGGTTTTACGCGGGTCGTCCTTGGGGTTTACGTAGGTGAGGCCCCACGGCCCGATACTATTCAACTGAACGACGGTATCCTCGTCCGCAGAACCAAAATGGTTCATGCCAGGCGTGAGGGCGACAAAGCCCCCCGGCGGCAGTGCCTTTGCCTTGCTGGCGTCCGCGGTGTCGCCCATGCCGATCCGGAAAGTCCCCGAAATCACCGTCACGACCTCGGGCTTCGGATGGTTATGCGGCGGGATCTGATAACCCTTGGGGAATTTGAGCCGCATGGCGAACAGCCCCTCTTTCGCCGGGTCGCCAAACAGCACCGCAACCTCTGCCCCTTTCGGGAGTGCTGCGGGCGCAGGCGACCACTTGATGTCCTGCGGCTTGGCAATCTTGTGCTCGTCGGCCGCCAATAGCGGGAATGTGAAAGCCGCCCCGACTAGGGCGAGCGCGGCCGCGGAAATCGCAAATTTCATGTCGAAGGCTCCCTTATGGCTCAACGTTTGGTGGTTCGGCTCCCAAGCAACATCGCGCAGTGTTTTTGGTTCCATGTTGTACCAAAATTCGAACCTCAGTGCCACCCCCCGAACCGTCTCGAAAGGGAGCGGGTTACCCTGTCGGCACCGAGCGGCTATGATGGGAGACAGCGAGGTACAATCCGAGCACCGGCTCGCGCGAGCCATGCTGTCCCCCCGGAACGCCCGCCCCGGAGCCGCCATGCCGATCATCCCCGAGGTGCTCGACTGTCTCGACGAGTTGAGCGAGATCCGTCGTGACATCCACGCCCATCCCGAGCTTGGATTTACCGAATTGCGCACCGGCGATCTCGTCGCGAAAACGCTCGCCGAATATGGCTGCGAGGTGCTTGGCGGGCTGGCGACGACCGGGGTCGTCGGCACGATCCGGCGCGGCAACTCGCTGCGCGCGATCGGGCTTCGGGCCGACATGGACTGCCTGCCGATGCAGGAGCTGAACGAATTCGCGCACCGCTCGCGGCATGACGGCCAGATGCACGCCTGCGGCCATGACGGGCATACGACGATGCTGCTCGGCGCCGCGCGCTATCTCGCCGCGACCCGCAATTTCGAGGGCACCGTGCATTTCATCTTCCAGCCGGGCGAGGAAGGCTACGGCGGCGGCCGGGTCATGGTCCAGGAGGGGCTGTTCGACAAATTCCCGTGCGACGCGGTCTTTGCGATGCACAACAAGCCGGGCATCCCGGTCGGCCAGATGGCGACGAGGGCGGGGCCGATGCTCGCCGCGACCGACCGCTTCGACATTCATGTCAAGGGGCGCGGCGGGCATGCCCAGGGGAATCGCATTTGAAAAAGCTGTTGCGTTGGAGGGTGTAGAGGGATTCTACGGGAGGGCACCGAGTTTTTGGGGAGCGGTGCCATGGCGGGGATTGATGAGGTTTTCGAGGATCTCGACGATCCGCGAACTGGCAACGCCAAACGGCATTTGCTGCACGAGGTTCTGGTGATCGCGCTGTGTGCGGTGCTGTGCGGCGGGGAGAACTGCGCGGACATGGCGCTGTTTGGCCGGTCGAAGCGCGCGTTCTTGCAGGAGTTTCTGCGGCTGGAGCATGGCATCCCGAGCCACGACACCTTTAGCCGGGTGTTCCGGCTGCTCGACCCAGCGGCTTTCCATGGCTGGTTTCTCGGCTTCATGCGGCGTTTTGCCGAGACCTGCCAGGGCGTGATCGCGATCGACGGCAAGACGATGCGGCGCTCGTTCGACCGGGCGAGCGCGGCCTCGCCGCTGCATTTGGTAAGCGCCTGGGCAGCCGATCAGCGCCTGGTTCTCGGCCAGATCGCGGTCGACGGCAAATCGAACGAGATCATCGCCGTGCCGAAGCTCTTGGAACTGCTGTCGTTGACCGGCTGCGTCGTCACCGCCGACGCGATGAGCTGTCAGCGCAAGATCGCCCAGCAGGTTGTCGACCAGGGCGGCGACTATGTGCTGGCGCTCAAGGGCAATCAGCAGAGGCTGCACGACGACGTGCGGCGTTTCCTGGACGATCCCGAGACCGTGCTCACCAGCGCCAAGGATACCGACAAGGGCCATGGCCGGATCGAGATCCGAACCGCCAGCCTTACGACCGACATCGCCTGGCTCCAAGAGGATCACCAATGGCCGGGTCTCACGGCCATTGGCAAGATCACCGCCAGCCGCGAGATCGATGGCCGAACCGCCTCCGACACTCGCTATTACCTGCTCAGCACGGCGCTCACCCCCGAGAGCTTCAACGCCGCCGTCCGCAGCCACTGGGGCGTCGAGAACCAACTCCATTGGCGTCTCGACGTCATCATGGACGAGGACCAAGCCAGGAACCGCAAGGACCACGGACCCGAAAACCTTGCCCTCCTGCGCAAGCTCGTCCTCAACCTCGCCAAACTCGAACCCTCAAAAGCCTCCTTGCGCGGAAAGCGCAAGCAAGCCGGATGGGACAATGCCTTCCTTACGCAAATCCTCACTCAGTTCGTAAATCTTCAAATGCGATAGCCCTGGGTAACGACGGCGTGGGCGCCGATGAAGAAGTCCGCGAGCACGCCGGTCCTCGTTCCGCCGAGACGGCGGTAGCG
>JBKKDI010000223.1:0-7281 GCA_046708645.1 Aestuariivirga sp. | reverse complement strand
TTTACAATTTCGCGCGGCAGCAAGACATCTGCCGATGTGGTCGTCGTAACCCTCCGCGACGGACCCCATGCCGGACGCGGCGAATGTGTGCCCTACCAGCGCTACGGAGAAACCGTGCCGCTCGTCGTGGCAGCGCTGGAGGGAGCGCGCGCCACGATCGAGGCTGGAGTAAGCCGCGCCGATGTGTTCTCCCTTTTGACGCCCCGTGCCGCCCGCAATGCGCTCGACTGTGCCCTGTGGGACCTCGAAGCCAAACGCAGCGGCACGCCCGTCTGGAAGCTTGCGGGGCTTGTCCCGCCTCGACCGCTTGTCACGGCTTACACGCTGAGCCTCGACAGCCCGGAGGCGATGGCGGAAGCAGCGGCAAAAGCATCGGCCCGTCCGTTGCTCAAGCTGAAGCTTGGCCGTGACGGCGACCCCGAACGGCTGCGCCTGGTGCGCAAGGCGGTACCCAAGTGCCGGCTGATCGCCGATGCCAACGAGGGTTGGACTGCGGATAATGTGGCGCACATGCTGGCGGTTTGCGCCGACGTTGGTGTCGAACTGGTGGAGCAGCCCCTGCCCGCCGGCAATGACGAAGCCCTGTGCGGAATAGCCCGTGACGTGATCGTATGCGCCGATGAATCGGCCCATGACCGCGACAGGCTCGAAAAACTTCTCGGCAAGTATGACGCCATCAACATCAAGTTAGACAAGGCCGGCGGGTTGACCGAAGCGCTGGCCCTTGCCCGCGCCGCGCAAGACCGGGGCTTCCATATTATGGTGGGCTGCATGCTCGCAACATCGCTGGCCATGGCGCCCGCCATGCTGGTGGCGCAATTTGCCGGCGTCATCGACCTTGATGGGCCGCTGCTCCTCAAGCAGGACCGCCACCCGGGCATCGCCTATGAGTGCAGCACCATGAACCCGCCACCCCCCGAACTCTGGGGCTGATGCAAGCTGGCCGCAATCTAAACCAATGATTCACCACTTTCGGCGATATTCGCGCGGAGGCGTCTGCATCGTGCGCAGGCTGTGAGTGGAGTTGCGTGATGTCGAGCGAGGGGACGTCCAGGGGCGTCGAGGCTGTCGAGGACGACTTCGAGGCCATCGAGAAGGCTGTGATGGAATCCCGGCGCGGCCGCTGGTTTCTGGAGGAATATGCCAGACGCCGGAGCGGCAGCGAAACCAAAACTCTTCTCGCCGCCATTGGCAAGCTTGAGAATGCGGTTGCAGCCAACCACAATCTCGTGGCGGAGCGGCTGGACAAAGCGCTGGGCCTTATCCGGACGGCAACGACCACCGCGGCGGCACCGGTAGAGCTTGCGCCTCATCACATGAAATTTTTCAAGCAGGATGAGGAACTTTTCGAAGCACCCATCAAGCCTGCGATAACAGACGCCGCGGCCGCTAAACCGAGCAACGCCCCGATATCAAGCTCCGACGTCATAAAGGGCGCAAAGCTCATAATCCGTCCCTTGGAATCCCGTGTCCAAGGCCAGACCGCAGCCCTCGAGCCGCCCATGGATTTCCCGCAACTCGTTCAGCTGCAAACGGTGGAAGCACAAATCCCTGCCGTTGCAGCTCCGCCCAAAAACCGCATCGTGATCATACGCCACAAGGCCGGTGAGGCCATCAATGTGCCGCTGCATGACGAGATGAGGGCCAGCGCCTAAATTTATCCGTCCAGAATATGCGCAAATAGCGCGGCATCGACGTTGCCTCCCGATGCGATGACGCCGATCGTCTGTCTCTTCGTTGCAATCTTGCCGGCCAACACGGCGGCGAGCGCCACGGCACCTCCGGGTTCGAGGACAAGCTTCAGTATGCCGAAGGCATAGCGCATGGCATCGCGCACGTCCGCGTCGCTGACCGTCAACCCATCCGCCAGCCGTGGCCGGTTAATCGCAAATGTCATGGCTCCCGGTTCGCGCGCCAGCAGCGCATCGCAGATCGAACCCGTGGCGGCGGCATTCCTCTCGCGCCGCCCCGACTTCAGGCTTCGCGCATAGTCGTCGAAAGCCTCGGGCTCGACGGTATGCACTTTTGTCGCTGGTGAACGGGCCTCCATGGCGAGTGCAATTCCGGCGGCCAGGCCGCCGCCGCTGCAACAGACCAGAACATCGTCTAGACGAACACCCCGCTCGCCTGCCGCATCGGCCAGTTCCAATCCCGCAGTACCCTGCCCCGCGATGACATCGGCATGTTCAAAGGGCGGCACCAGCACCGCGCCGCGCTGTTGCACCAGGCCTGCGGCGATCTCCTCCCTGCTCTCGCGCGCCCGGTCATAGGTCACGACTTCGGCGCCATAGCTTCGCGTGTTGGCCTTCTTGATCTCTGGGGTGTCCGATGGCATCACAATGACGGCCTGCAATCCCTTGATCTGGGCCGCCGCCGCAACACCCTGGGCATGGTTGCCGGAGGAGTAGGCCACGACCCCGCCTTTTGCCGTGGCGGGATCGAGTTGCGAGATGCAATTCCATGCGCCGCGAAATTTGAACGAGCCGGTGCGTTGCAGGCATTCCGCCTTGATAAGTATTCGTCCACCGGTCCGCTCATTGAGCATGGGAGATTCGATCACCGGCGTATGTACGGCAAAGCCCTTAAGCCGCCGCGCCGCCCTTTCAATTTCCGCAATTCCAGGTTCCATGCGGGGCACCATAGCGCACGAGGCTCACGTCCTGCTACATGGAGGTGAAAAACACAGGTGCCGGCCTTGCCCCGCGATCCCCGATACGACATCCTTTTCGAACCGGTTCGTATCGGCCCTCTTACCGCGCGCAACCGTTTTTACCAGGTGCCCCATTGCAACGGCATGGGCTACCGCGATGCCACGGCTCTTGCCACCATGCGCGGCATCAAGGCGGAAGGCGGCTGGGCGGTGGTATGCACCGAGATGGTGGAACTACACCCCGGCGCCGACGTAGCCCCTTACACGGAATTGCGCATCTGGGACGACAGGGACGTGCCGATGCTCGCCCGCATCGCTGCGAAAATCCACGAATACGGTTCACTCGCCGGTATCGAGCTTTGCCACTCCGGCTACACCGCCCCCAACCGCTGGTCGCGCGAAATTCCCATTGCCGTCAGCGCCATTCCCGTTTCAAGCGATTTCCACGATCCCATCCAGGCCCGCGCCATGGACAAGCACGACATCCGCGAGTTGCGCACCAACCATCGCGCTGCAGCACTTCGCGCCAGGCAGGCGGGCTACGATCTGATATATGTTTATGCCGGTCACGGCCTGGGCATCTTCCAGCATTTTCTCTCGCGCGCCACCAACCTGCGGGCCGACGAATATGGCGGCTCCCTGGAAAATCGCGCGCGGCTGCTGCGCGAGGTGATCGAGGACACCAGGGATGCCGTGGGCCATACCTGCGCGGTGCCGGTGCGCATTGCCATGAACGAATTTCAGGGCGCCGCCGGACTTGAATCAGCCGAGGTGGAAGATGCCATTGCCATGATGGCAGAACTTCCCGATCTCTGGGACCTGTCGCTGTCGGATTGGCCCAATGACTCGCAGACATCTCGCTTCTCCGAAGAAGGCTTTCAGGAACCTTATATCAAGGGTGTCAAGAAACTGACGACCAAGCCCGTGGTCGGCGTCGGCCGCTATACTTCGCCCGACAGCATGGTGCGTGTCATCAAGGCGGGCATCATGGACATGATCGGCGCCGCGCGTCCCTCCATCGCCGATCCTTTCCTGCCGAAAAAAATCGAAGAAGGCCGTCTTGACGATATTCGCGAATGCATCGGCTGCAACATCTGCGTGACCGGCGACTTCTCGATGACGCCGATCCGCTGCACGCAGAATGCTTCCATGGGCGAGGAGTGGCGGCGCGACTGGCACCCCGAACGCATTCGCCCGAAGGAGAAGGACGCCCACGTGCTGATCGTCGGTGCCGGTCCTGCGGGACTCGAAGCCGCCTGCGCGCTGGGCCAGCGCGGCTATCAGGTGACCATTGCCGATGCCGCCCGCGAAGCTGGAGGGCGCGTGGCGCGCGAATGCCGCCTGCCCGGTCTTTCGGCCTGGGGCCGGGTGCGCGATTGGCGGCTCCTTCAGATTGGCAAGATGCCCGGCGTCACGCTTTATCTCGAAAGCGAGATGACGCCGGAGTCGATTGCCGAGGTGGGCGCCGACCATGTACTCGTGGCGACGGGCGCGGCCTGGCGCCGCGACGGTTCCGGCAGCCACCACGTTCGCCCCATTGATATTGCGCCAGCGGCGGACGTGCTGACGCCCGATGATCTCATGGCGGGGAAAAGGCCCAAGGGAAAGCACATCGCCGTCTTCGACGACGACCACTATTACATGGGCGGTGTGCTGGCCGAACTCCTGCGCAAGGAAGGCTATGGTGTGAGTCTCGTGACGCCCGCGGCGCTGGTCTCGACTTACACCAAATGGACACTCGAACAGGTCCGCATCCAGACCCGCCTGCTTGAAATTGGTGTGGATATCTTTGCCAACACGGCAGTGGCTTCAGTGGCGGCGGATCATGTGACACTCGCCTGCGTCTTCACCCGAAAGGAGCGTGCCCTGCCCTGCGCTTCGACGGTGCTGGTGACCGCCCGCGATCCAAGGGATCATCTCTTTCACGCGCTTGTAACCAAGGGTTTTCCTGTGTCGCGGGCCGGCGACTGTTACGGTCCCGGCACCATCGCCGCCGCAGTTTATGCGGGACGGCGCTTTGCCGAGGAATTCGGCAGTAGCCCCGGAGATCTTCTGTTTCGGCGCGAGGTGACTGCTCTTGCATGACAATTGCCTCATTCCCGACGCAAGCGAGAGCTAGGGTGATTCAGGTTAAGGCGGCAGTAACTAAACTCGCCCACGATAACGCGAGACTGCAATTCCGGGGGATGTCACCGTGCCGTTTCACAAGATCAGAGTCCGTAGCCTGTGGACGGTGAGTGGGTTTCTCGTTGCATTCAGCGCCGGTCAGGCCCTGGCGCAGACATTGGACTATACCGGCTCCATCGCTTCGGTGGCGCCCCACACCGCCATATCTGGCAAGCTCGCCACCCGCACTGAAATCGTCGCCGACCGTGGACTTGCTGCCATGCTGACGCCGGGATCGGAAGAGGCGCTCACCGGCGCTATTGCCATGTATGAGGAAATCGTCGCCGGTGGCGGCTGGCCCCAGATCACTGCAAAAAAATTGAACAAGGGGGCAAAAGGTCCGCATGTGGCCATGCTGCGCCAAAGACTGGTGGCGGAGGGCTACCTTCCCTTCGACTCTCTCAATGTCGAAAATGCCGACATTTACGGCGATGAGATCGTGGGCGCCGTCAAGGCCTTCCAGACCAATCACGGGGTCGCCCCCACGGGAACGGTGGGCGAGCGGACGCTGGCCGAACTGAATATCACCGCCGAGGCGCGCCTTTTCACGCTGCATGAGAATTGGCCGCGGATTCAGGCCTACATGCAAGGCTTGCAGGCACGCTACATTCTGGTGAACATTCCTTCAGCCCAGCTCGAGACCGTCGAACAGGGCCAGGTCTTCTCGCGCCATAACATCGTCGCTGGCAAACTCGACCGCCCGAGTCCAGCACTGATGAGCACGGTGAGCGATATCGTCTTTAACCCCTACTGGAAAGCTCCGGCGTCCATCGTCGAGCGCGACATCGTTCCGAAATATCTCGAAGACCCCACCTATCTCGAACAGATGCACATTCGCGTATTCGACGGTGTCGACGGACCCGAGATCGATCCCGCCACCGTCGATTGGCTGAGCACGCCCGCCGACCGGTATTTCTTCCGGCAGGAACCGGGCGAGCATAACGCGCTGGCCACGGTGAAGATCAACTTTCCCAACACCCACATGGTCTATATGCACGATACGCCGCACCGCGAATTGTTCGATGGCAACGCCCGTTACGAAAGCTCCGGCTGCATCCGCATCGACCAGGTCAGCACCGTCGTCAATTGGATCATCGATCGCCAGGATGGCTTCGACGACACCCGCTATGCAATGCTCACCGCCAGCGAAACGCCGCATGAGATGAAGGTTAACAATCCGCCCGATGTGCGCATCATGTACCTCACCGCGTGGGCTACGGAAGATGGAGCAGTTAATTTCCGGCCGGACATATACGGTCTCGACGGCACCGGTTTCATTATCGGCCAACCGGAGCCGCGGAGCTTTTAGCAGGCTGCTGAAAAGGCACTCGCCGCACCAGTTCAGACTTCAGCGCCGTTCCAATTCGGCCAGAGCCCTCTTGACCACCTTGCCGTAGTTGTTCTTCGGAAGTTCTCGCACCAACCGGTATTGCTTGGGTCTCTTGAAACGAGCCATGTTTTCCAGGCAATGACGATCAAGCTGCTCGACAATGTCCTTGTCGCTGGTCGAGGTCACGACATAGGCCACTACGATTTCTCCCCATTCAGAATCCGGCGCGCCAATCACGGCCGCTTCCACCACATCCGGATGGGCGAGAAGCACATCCTCGACCTCAATGGGATAGATGTTCGTACCGCCCGAGATGATGGTTTCTTTGGATCGTCCGGCCAGCACCAAAACCCCGTTCTCCGCGATCCGGCCCAAATCGCCCGTATGGAGCCAGCCGTTCCGGAAAGTCTTCTTCGTGGCTTCAGGGTCCCTCCAGTATCCAAGGCAAACCGCTGAAGAACGGACACAGATTTCCCCCACCGCTCCATCCGGGACATCATTTCCGTTCTCGTCCTTGATCCGCACGTCACTGCCGGAAAAAGGCACGCCCACGGACCGCAGATAGGCCTCGTCCCGCCGGTCGAAGGCAGCCGAGAACGCTCCGCGCCGCATGGAAGTGATCGTCATCGGGCACTCGCCCTGTCCATAAATCTGGGCAAATCGGTTGCCGAAATACTCCGATGCAGCGATCAGATCGTCATAGTACAGCGGCCCGCCGCCATAGACGATGGTGCGCAGATTGCTGTGATCGGGTCTATTTTCCTTGGCCCATCGCGTCATCCGTTTGACCATCGTCGGCGCCGCGAACATTGACGATCTCGGGTGCGCCGCAATCATTTCGAACAGCTCCGCCTCATCGAATCCGCCGGAGGCCCGAACGGCCTGCACGCCGCCCGCAGCCATGAACGGCAGAATGTACAGGCCGGAGCCATGGGACATGGGGGCCGCATGCAACAACGCGTCCCCTGGCTC
The DNA here is from genome assembly GCA_046708645.1 of Aestuariivirga sp. Classification (GTDB taxonomy): domain Bacteria; phylum Pseudomonadota; class Alphaproteobacteria; order Rhizobiales; family Aestuariivirgaceae; genus Aestuariivirga. Next base: position 163 of record JBKKDI010000223.1, on the reverse strand, counting down.
CACACTATCCACATCGGCCAGATACCCCGTCACCAAGGTCATCAGGTTGCCGTGCGAAATCATGGCACCCTTGGGAAAGCCAGTAGTGCCGCTGGTGTAGAACAACCATGCTAACGTGTCTGGCTCACACTGTGCGAGCGGCGCACGCATCCCACCGGCCAAC
>JBKKDI010000222.1:0-3517 GCA_046708645.1 Aestuariivirga sp. | reverse complement strand
GGCAAGCAGTAGCCCGGCGTGCCGAACTCGACCAGCAGCTTCGCGAAGTGTTGCCGAGTTGGTCGATGAGGCCGCTTGTGGAGGCACTGCAAGCTCTGCGTGGTGTCGCTTTCACCATTGCAGTGTGTTTGGTGGCGGAGATCGGCGATATGTCCAGATTCCGGTCGGCCCGGCATCTGATGGCGTTTCTGGGGCTCGTTCCTGGTGAGCGATCGAGTGGAGCAACAGTTCGGCCGCGGGGTATCACCAAGACTGGCAACAAAGTCGCTCGCAGCCACCTTCTTGAAGCGGCTTGGTGCTATCGGCTTCGTGCCAAAGTCGGAACGAGACTCATACGCAGGGACAGCACCCTTCCTGAGATCGCGAGGGAGATTGCCTGGAAGGCTCAAGTGCGCCTCTGTGGCCGTTACCGGCGCCTGATGGCGCGGGGCAAGAAGAGTCAGGTCGTGACGACCGCAATTGCGCGCGAGCTTGTCGGTTTCATCTGGGCCATTGGCCAGGAGTTCAAACCCAAGCATTCATAAGGAGATCAGATCGGACTGGTATGGCGTTCTTACAAAGATGAGAGCGGCGGCCAGGACATCGAGGAACGGTAGAGGGAACCCTCCGGCAAGTTATCAGAAGCCGCCCTGGCGGCACTTCAGATCGTAGATCGAGGCAGCCCTCCGGCGTATGGTCACTATGGGGTTTCAATCCCCGAATGAGAGAATGAGCGACCGTCGATATCTCCCTCGGTGTCCTGACCTCTGCTCTCCACAACTGCCTGTACCTAAGCATCCGGTGAGACACGCGGGTCAGGCGGCTTTCGCCATCTGATGCTGCAGCTTCCAATTCCATGGGAGGAGTTCGTCGAGCTTGCTGGCGCGATGATCAGCGATGCGTGCGAGGACGTCGGCGAGCCAGGCTTGCGGATCGATGTCGTTGAGTTTCGCGGTGACGATCAGTGAGTACATGACAGCGGCGCGTTCACCGCCACGGTCGGAGCCGGCGAAGAGCCAGGATTTTCTGCCGAGGGCAATGCCACGCAGGGCCCGTTCCGCCGCGTTGTTCGACAGGCAGATGCGGCCATCCTGCAGGAAGCCGGTGAAGGCGGCCCAACGCTTGAGCATGTAGTCCATCGCCTTGGCGGCATCGGCATGACGGGACAAGGCTCTGCGCTCGGTTCGCATCCAGGCTTCGAGACTGGCGACTAGCGGTGCGGTGTGCTCGGCCCTGGCGGCACAGCGTTGCTGTTGCGGGCTGCCGTTGACGGCCCGCTCGACCTCAAAGATCGCGTCGATCCGCCTGACCGCCTCGAGCGCCAGCGGCGAGATGGCGGCTGGGGTCTGGCTCCGTGACCGTGCCGCGATATCGGCGAGAACGAAGAACTTTCGCCGCGCGTGCGCCCAGCAGGCGGCCTCGCTGATCGGGCCCGACTTGCGGCCTTGATCATAGAGCCGGTTGAAGCCAGCAAAGGCATCGGCTTGAAGGATGCCGCTATATCCACCGAGATGGCGTTCGGGATGCTCGCCCGACCGGTCCCGGGAATGGAAGAACATCGCCGCCGGCGGATCGGTCCCGGCGAAGGGACGGTCATCACGAACGTAAACCCAGGCGCGGCCCGTCACGGTTTGACCCTTTGCCAGAACCGGCACGGGGGTGTCGTCGCCATGGATCCGTTGGCCGGCCAGGACATGGGCACGGATCAAATCATGGAGTGGCTTCAGGACAGCCGCACAAGCGCCGACCTGATCGACGAGTGTCGACAGGCTGAGGTCCACCCCTTCACGGGCATAGCGCTCGCTCTGGCGGTTGAGAGGCTGATGCTGTCCATACTTCTCGAACAGGATCATGGCCAGAAGGCTGGGGCCGGCCCAGCCACGGGCCACCACATGGAACGGGGCCGGAGCCTGGCTGATCTTCTCGCAATCCCGGCAGGTGAACTTCTCCCGGACATGCTGGATGACCTTCCACTGGCGCGGGATCACCTCCAGGGGCTCGGTTACATCCTCGCCAAGCTTGGCAAGCCGGGTCGAGCCGCAGCAGTTGCAGGCTGTCGGAGCCGGCACAATCACTCGTTCACGCGGCAGATGTTCGGGGAAGGCTTTGCGTGACGGCTTGCGGCGCGCGTGGGTCGGAACCAGTGCCGTTGCGGCATTCATCCCGGCGGTGATCTCGTCCTCGACGGCGGAAGCTTCCAGGTCCTCGAGTTCAAGCTCCATCTGGTCGAGCAGCTTTGCACCGCGCTCCGAGCGGTTGCCATAGAGTTCGCGACGCATCTTCTCGATGGCGAGCTTCAGATGCGCGATCAGCACCTCGGCGCTGGCCATATTGGCCGTCGCGCGCGCCGCCCGGGTCTCCGCATCAATGCGCTGCTGGCGCTCGGCAATCAGCGCCGCCTTGAGCATCGCAATATCTTCGGGAAGAGAATCGTCTGCAGTCATGGCGATGCCGATCACACCACAACACCTGCGCCTTGTTGATGCTCCATCTCGTCGCTGAGTCAGCTTACCGCACCGCCCGCCAACTTCGCCGGGCCCGTGGCATTCCAGGCATTACCCCGCCGCTTCGGGCTGCCATGTCCGCTGCGGATGCCGCCAGTCGATACCCTCCAGCATGTAGCCCAGCTGAGCCGTCGTGATCGCCACAACACCATCGGCCGGCGTCGGCCAGATGAACCTGCCGCGCTCCAGGCGCTTGGCATAGAGCGACATGCCAAGCGCGTCATGCCAAAGAATCTTCACCAGATTGCCCCTGCGGCCACGGAAGATGAACAGGTCACCAGCATGGGGATCGCGCTTCAATCCTTCCTGCACCAGGAGCGCCAGACCGTTCATGCCGCGCCGCATGTCGGTGTGGCCCGTCGCGATCCACACCCGCACCCCCGATGCAATCGGGATCATTGCCGCTCAAGTACCTCGAGGACGCGGGCGAGTGCGGCAGCATCAACGTCGCTGCCGACGATGATCCGCCGGGCACCGGCAAATACAATCTCCATTCGCCCCACCACCGGTGAGAGCCGGACACTTCGCTCTGTGGAACTCTCGGGGCCGCCAGCTGCCGGCAATCCCAGCCTGAATCCTTCGCGCGTAACAACCGCCGGCATGAAAGTCGCAACATCATCAGCCATGGCAAGCTTGCCTTCACGCGCCTGCCGCCGCCAGGTGAACAACTGGCCGGTGCTCATTCCATGCCGGCGAGCCGTCGCCGAAACATTCCGCGGCACCACATAGCTCTCCGCGATGACCCGCTGCTTCGCCTCCAGCGTCCAGCGCCGACGAGCACCCGTCGCAATCACCTAAAGGCGAGTAATCTTCGGAATAGTCGTATGGTCAGTCATACGACTATGTCATCCCTCTTAATCCTAACAGACAAGACGGCCCTCACCGGAGGAACACCGTTAAAACCGGGGCCCTTTCTGTCAGACTGCGCAGGTCGTGATGTTGATGGCGCGGAGCATGTTGTAGGCGAGGACGGAGAGCGCCATTTCAGTTCTGGTTCCCTTGAGGTTTCGGGTTAGGAAACGTCCGCCTTGGGC
>JBKKDI010000221.1:0-2792 GCA_046708645.1 Aestuariivirga sp. | reverse complement strand
TCTCAGGACTGGGCATCGCCGCGATTCCGCTGGTGGCGCGCCCCCTGTGGGCTAAATTGCCTTTGCTGGCGCGCAGGGGCGAGGCCTTGCGTTCACTGCACTAGCGTATTAGACAGCGGCCTCGCGCGCGCCCTTAGCTCAGCTGGATAGAGCACCAGACTACGAATCTGGGGGTCAGGAGTTCGAATCTCTTAGGGCGCGCCAGTAAATCAATGACTTATACGTACTAAGCAATCCGGAACAATGTTTAGGGTTCCGTTGGGGTTCCAGCGATGCTCGGAACGCGGTCTAGGAACAGGCGGAAAACCGATCAAGGCTGAGAGTGCGACAATAAGGGTCAGTCGTTTCCGTCGTAATTGTACACTGAACCGCGCGGTGCGAGCACCCCCAAAAGTGGGTAGTGTCCGGACTTATCGCACCCTTGGGTGCAGTGACGGGCTGTAGAGGAACATGCTCGCCCTCCATCATCCGGCACTGCGGGCAATCCGGCTCATGATGATCTGGACGATAGATGAGAAGCCGCCTCTGAACAGCGTTGTCGGCGAGTAATTTGGTTTTGAGGCGGCTGACCAGTTCTTGGGCCTTCGCCGAGTCGGCTTCGAGTTGCGCGGATTCCTGTTGGACAGTGGCCGAAATCTTTCGTGCCTCCTGCGGAGGTGGTCAGCTAATGACATCTGGATTCTAAAAACGACGATGCAAATGCCGCACATCGCTGATGTGATTATTACCGCGACCTAGGGCTAGGCGACTCATTGTACCACCGGCTACTTCAGCTTCGTTTGTCCGTTAGAGCTTCACTGACATACGCTACCTGACAAGACCTTGTCCGGTCATGTGCAGCTTCGCGAGATGAGCGTGCTTGCCAGCCGTATCGAGTTGAATGGGTGCATTGGATTTGATTGTCCCGCTGCAATATTCCGCATCCATGTATTCGAAACCACTGCGGAGCGACACCTTCGCATGGTGGGGATTGCCGGTCACAGGATTGCGGATCGGTTCCGTCTTGATCTCAACCACACCCGGCACGTTGACATGGCCAACACAGCTGTGCAGATCGGAGGAATAGTCGATCTTCTTGAACATCGGCGGGTGTACTTTTTCGCACATCGACACGAAGACCTGAAAAAAAGTCGCTCCCGGTTCCGTGTCTTGGCCCGACATAATCTTGAGCAAAGCCTCGCGTTGTTCAGGTGTTGCGCGCTCATCGACGATAGGCTGGATCTCGCCTTTGCCCATATGGATGGGTCCGGGCCAAGCGGCGGTTGCGGCAATTCGCAGGCCATCGAGCTTAACTTTGCCGTGGTGGCCCTTTTCAATCTCGATACCTATGGCTGCGCGACAGTCGCCAGTCGTTGGAAGCGCATTGAACTGGCAGGGGCAACCATACGAGCAGTTGCAAGAAGCGACTTCCGTGCCACGGATCATCCATTCGGTGTGGGCCATCTGCTCTCCCCTTAGAAATCTATTATGAAGCGCACGAGCTTGATCAAGTCAAATAAAAACGACCTAAAAAAATAGGGCCCAGCGGCCCGTCGTCCGGTCCGCCAGCCGCAATTTGGAGGTTTTAATGAGGGGTGGCCCTCGTTGTAGGTTGCATTTGGAACCAACGAATATGCTCCACTGTTCTTCCCGCTAATCCTGCGAGGTCACGAGCGATGCGTAAACTGCTACTTTTTTTCCTTGGACCGTGGTTGCTCCGTCGTTTGCGGATACCGCTATTGATAGCGCCTTGGGTTCTTGGCCTGATACTGGGCCGTCAGGCAAAGCGCGCCAAAAGGCGTTAAGGGGCCTAAGCGGTTGCTAATTGGTTGCTAGGCGAGATTTTATAATCCAAGCGTTGTCGCTAACCAATTGTTATAATTGGTGGAGCCAGGCGGGATCGAACCGCCGACCTCTTGAATGCCATTTTTGGCAAGTTCAATTTCTCGACCTTTCTCAAAGTTTCTCCAAGTTGCGCACCACAAAAAACTGAACAAAACCGCCATCTTTGGTTTTATATCAGTTTCCCGAACTTGCTGTTGCACTTTTTGCGGTGGTCACCATTTGGTCACCAGCGCACGTGGAGCTGTCGATCATGGTTGCAAAATCCAATATCAGGCTGACCAAGTCTATCGTCAGCGCGGCTGTACCGGCTGTCAGCCGCTATACGATATGGGATCGCATGCTTCCAGGGTTTGGTCTTCGAGTGGCATCGAGTGGAATCAAAACGTTCATTCTTCGATACAGGCCTAAGGGTCGAGCCTCTCCCAAACGGTTCATGAGCCTCGGCCGCTTCGGGCCTGTAACGGTGGAGCGAGCTAGGAATCAAGCTACCAAGCTACTGGGGCTAGTTGCGGATGGAAAAGACCCTGCCGCCGCAAAGGACGACGAGAAAGCTTCACTCACCCTAGATGACGCTGCATCCGCGTTCCTTGATCAGCACGTTGCCACAAAGCGGAAGCCCAGTACAGCTGCGTTGTACCGGCAGCTCCTCAGCAAGCGGATTTTACCAGCACTGGGGCGACGCAACCTCAGCGAGATTAGTAGGGTGGACATTGCCACCCTTCATCATTCTATGCGCTCCACTCCATATGTCGCCAACCGGGCGGTTAACGTGCTGGGGTCACTCTACTCATGGGCCGGGCGTCGAGGAATAATCGCCGCTGAAATCAATCCGACAAAGCGGGTGGAGATGTACCGTGAGAAAGGCCGTGAACGCTTTCTGAATTCGGAGGAGCTCCTGAGGCTTGGCACAAGCCTGAGGGAAGCGGAGACGATCGGCATACCCTATCAAGTGGACCAAAGTCGGCCTG
>JBKKDI010000220.1:0-9959 GCA_046708645.1 Aestuariivirga sp. | reverse complement strand
GGTCTGGAGCAGGCGCTTGAATGCCGCCGGATCGAACTTGCCCGATCCATCCTGAAAGGCTGGGTTTTCTTGCGTCTCCTTGACGATCAGGTCGTTGCCAACCGTGAGTTGCAGCATCTTGGTCTGGTTGATGAGGACGGCCGACTGTATAAGATTATGCAGAACCTGCCGGTCGATGCCGAGCTTGCGCGCATCTTCCGGCGAGAGCGTCTGGCCGGATTGGCTAAGGCGCTGCAAGGCGTCGTTGAACGCCTGATTATACTGCTCGACCGAGATTTCCTCATCGCCGACAGTGGCGAGCGCACCTGTACGGTAGCCGGTGAACACATCGGCGATTCCCCATACGCCAAAACTCAAGGCCAGCAGGAAGATCAGGGCCTTTGCCACCCAGCTCTTGGCTGCATCGCGGAGTGAATCGAGCATGGGCAGGTCCTTCAGGGGTAAGCCCAAAGCGGGTGGGCCACGCATCATAGGTAGGTGACCCAGCCCTCGCAAGTGCGGTATGTGTCATTGAAAAGATGTGGAGGGGCATGATGGAACCGCGTCCGCTGGTCGCTGGAAACTGGAAAATGAACGGCGGCCTCGCCATGCTGAAGGAGCCGCGCCTGCTCGCTGGCATGCTCAACGATGTGAAGCTTGAATGCGATGTAATGGTTTGCCCACCGGCCGTTCTGGTGTGCGACATCAAGGCGATCTTCAAGGGCAGCCGCATCAAGCTTGGCGGTCAGGATTGCCACTGGGAAGCCTCCGGCGCCCATACCGGCGACATATCGGCTGAAATGCTGAAGGAAGCAGGCTGCACGGCGGTGATCGTCGGCCACTCCGAGCGCCGCGCCGACCATGGCGAAACCGATGCGACGGTCAACAGGAAGGCGACGGCCGTCCATCGCGCCGGACTGACCGCCATTGTCTGCATCGGCGAGACGCTGGATGAGCGCAAGGCCGGCAAAACCCTGGACATCGTTTCGCGCCAAATGAACAGCTCGCTGCCCGAGGGCTCAAACTCCTTCAATACCGTTATTGCCTATGAACCGGTTTGGGCCATCGGCACGGGTCTCGCCCCCACCGCCGCCGAAGTGGCCGAAGTCCATGCCCACATCCGTATCCGTCTGGCAAACCTGATGGGCGAAAACGGAGCAGGGGTCCGCCTCCTCTATGGTGGCTCGGTCAAGCCGTCGAACGCTTCCGAACTGCTCACAGTGGCTAATGTCAACGGCGCCCTCGTCGGCGGCGCCAGCCTAAAGGCCGCCGACTTCATCGGTATCATCAAGGCGTATACCTAGAGCGTCACGGGGCCGTTTTTCTCATCATGCCTGCGCTTGACGCGGGCATCTTTTTCCGGTTGTTCCAAAGAGGATGCCCGGGTCGAGCCCGGGCAAGATGAGAGGTTTGATGATTCCGTACCAGCCGCCGTCGCCGCATCACCAAACCGCTGTCGCCATTTTGGAGCAGAAAGATCAGGGGCATCGCCGGGGATCACGCCAATTGCGGCGGGTCGATTTCTTGCTCGCGGCCATTTGCTTTCTTCTCTTCATAACCGCCCTTGAGCCGGTCATCCAGTCTGCGGGTCTGGATAGCCGCCTCAAGGGCGGTTATGAAGAGGCAATATACATCTCGTTTGCGCGGAACAAGACATGCCCGAACTTTCCGTCCTCCTGAAACGCCGCCTGCAAGCTCAGGTGATTGGTCCCATCCATGCCGAGATGGTGGCGGAACTCGGCGAGGAAAAGGCCAACGCCATTCTCGACGCGGCAATCCGCAAGGCCGCGATCACGGAGGCCAAACATTTCGCGGCGACAGCGCCGGAGGGCATCCCCTCTATGGCTCACTTCATCAAGATTTATGAATTTTGGACCCAGGACGGCGGCCTCGAAATCGAAGTCCTCGAGGCCAACGAAACCACCTTCAATTTCGACGTCACCCGCTGCAAATATGCCGAAACCTACAAGGAGATGGGCCTCGCCCCCATCGGCCATCTCATGTCGTGCAATCGCGACGGAGCCTTCTGCGAGGGCTACGATCCAAAAATGATCCTCGACCGCCAACACACCATCATGGCCGGCGCCCCCCGCTGCACCTTCCGCTACAGCTACAAGAAGGAAGGCTAGTTACGCGCCAACATCCCGTCCATCGGTGCGCTGGATCGCCACCACCGCCGGGCGCGGCACATTGTTTCCCTGGAAATCGGGCCAGCGCGTTTCCACCTTGTCAAGCGACTCGGCATCCTCGGCCGGATGCTGGACCGAGACGAACAGCGTCGTGCCATCGGGTGTGAAGCAGGGGCCAGCCGCCTCCGCGCCATGGGGGCAGGTGAATAGCAGCTTCGGCAGCCCGCGCGCCGGGCCTTCCGTATCGATGCCATAAACGCCGTCGGGAAGATCGAAATCATTGGCCCCGTCGGTGGAAACGAACATGCGGCCCTTGGGATCGAAGGTCAGGTTGTCGGGGTTGACGAACCAGCCGTCCTCGCTGGTTGCCTGGTGAAACGTGCCGCCGTGCTTGGCATCCTTCGGATTGCCGCACATCACGAAGAGATCCCACGTGAAAGTTTCCGCCGCATGGTCGGCGTCCGTGCCGCTGCCGCCGGGCGGAATCAGCTCGACGATGTGACCATAATGATTCTCCGGCCGCGTGTTCACGGGGTTGAGCTTCTCGGCGGTCATCTTCTTGTTCTTGGTCATGATCGCGTAGACTCGCCCCGTCACCGGATTGGGTTCGATGTCTTCCGGCCGGTCCATCGGCGTAGCGCCCAGCGCATCCGCCGCAAGCCGCGTCTTAAGCAGCACGTCGGCCTGGGAGGCAAAACCCTTATCCGCCGTCAGCGGCCCCTGGCCGAACACCAGCGGCAGCCAGTTCACCGTGCCATCGGCATTGAACTTCGCCACCGACAAGACGCCATCGTCGAGGATCGGTCGCGCCAGTTCCGGTTTGGCCGGATCAAAAGCGGCACTCGATACGAAACGGTAGATATATTCAAAATAATCGTCATCGCCCATGTAAACCACGGCCCTGCCGTCCTTGTTAACGACGACGGTGGCGCCCTCATGGGCCATGCGCCCCAGCGCTGTCCGCTTCACCGGTGCGAACGCGGCATCATAGGGGTCGATCTCCACCACCCAGTCGAACCGGTTGGCCTCGTTGGGTTCTTTCTCCACGTTGAAGCGGTCGTCGAAACGCGCCCGCCCATAGGCGTCAGCACCGTCATAGCCATAGCGGCCGAGAACATCGGCAAACGGCGTCTTGGCAATGTCGCCGGCAAACGTGTCGGAAGCCCCTTCCTCGCAGGAGAGCACCGTGCCCCACGGCGTCATGCCGCCGCCGCAGTTGTAGTTGGTGCCGCGCACTTTCGTGCCGGAAGGATCATAGGAGGTTTTCATGTGCTCATGCCCGGCGCAGGGCCCCGAGATCGCGAATTCCGTTTCCAGCGTGATGCGTCGGTTGAGCGCGCTGTCCGCCACCGTCTTCCACCCGCCATCGGTTTTCTTAATCTCGACGATCGAATGGCCCACCGCCATGTTGCACAGCATGACCTGTTCCTTGCTCATGACCTTGCCCGCCTCGTCGCGTGTCATCCCCTCGAACATGACATGGGGCGAAACATATTCGTTGTTGATGCATAAGAGGCCATGGTCCGAACTGTTGGAACCTTTCGGCAGCGGCATGAAGGCCACATAGTCGCAATTGTATCCGAAGCGTTCACTCTGGCTTGCGGCATCAAGCTTGGTTATGTCGAAGGCATCGAGGCCGGGTTTCAACGCATCGCCCCAGGCCACCACGACGTCGGCGCGAAAGCCATCGGCTGCCCGGTGCTTGTCGTCATAGATGCGCTTCAATTCCGTAAAGCCCAGGCTGGGTTTCACATCCTGAGCCACGGCATCGCCGGAAAAAAGCGAACCGACGAAACCTTGCGCGGCGACAGCGCCAAGCCCGGCAGCACTTCCCAATAAGAAACCGCGGCGTGACACCCGTTCCGCAATCACGTCCCGGAACGACGGTTGATCCGAATTTCTTTTGAGCATGCGCGCCTCCTTTATCATGGAATATCCGTGATGAGTAAAATGGCCCTGTGACAGGTCCGTGAAGACCGGCTTTGTACGGCCTCTCACCGTGTGTTCGCCGCCATCCTCCGCTCCAGCCGGCGCGACAAATCGGTCAGCGGATAGCACATGGCGAAATAGATGAGCGCCGCCACCCCAAAGATGACAAAGGGCTGAAAGGTGGCATTGGTCAGGATCTGGGCGGTCCTTGTCACTTCGTGGAAGCCCACGATCGAGGCCAGTGCGGTGCTCTTCACCAATTGCACCAGAAAGCCCACGGTCGGGGGAATGGCCATGCGCGTGGCCTGGGGCAGGATCACCAGATGAAGCTGCCGGAGATAGTGCAAGCCCAGGCTGGCGCTGCCGTCCCACTGGCCACGCGGGATCGCTTCGACCGCGCCCCGCCAGATGTCGGTGAGAAAAGCGCTGGAGTAAAGCGTCAGGCACACCGCGGCGGCAAGCCAGGCCGACACTTCGATGCCAAGCCGGGGCAGGCCGAAGTACACCAGAAACAACTGCATCAGCAGCGGTGTGCTCTGGAACAGTTCGACATAGAGCATGACCGCGGTCCGCGCCCATTTGTAGGCGCCCAGGCGGATCACCAGCAGCACCAGCCCGAAGAATGCACCCCCGGCAAAGGCGATCGCAGAAAGCAGCAAGGTCCAGCGCGCCGCCAGCAGCAGGTTCCGCGCAATATCCCATAGGGTGAAATCCGTCATCGCGCGCGCCCCGCGAAAAGCCCCCGCCCGGCAAACGCCAGCAGGCGCCGCAGCAGCACCGCCAACGCCAGATAGATGAGTGTGATGATCAGGTAGGTCTCGAAACTCCGGAAATTGCGCGACTGGATGTAGTCGGCCACGTGGGTGAGATCGACCACGGCGATCTGCGAGACCACGGCGGATTCGAGCATGGTGATCGTGATCTGCCCCACCAGTGCCGGATAGACATTGGCAATGGCCTGCGGCAGCACGATCAGCCCGAACACCGGCAGCACGCGCAATCCCATGCTGCGCGCCGCCTCGCCTTGTCCTGCCGGCACTGCTTCCAATCCCGCCCGGATAATTTCGATGGCATAGGCCGTGAGGTTTATGGTCATGGCCAGGGCTGCCGCTTGCAACGCGGTGAGACGCAGCCCCATGCTTGGCAGGCCGAAGAAGATGAAAAACATCTGCACGATAAACGGCGTGTTGCGTATCAGTTCGACGTAACCCGAGATGAGCCGCCGCACCCAAATGAATTTGCTGCTGGAAGCGGCAGCACCCGCGATGCCGAGAATAATGCCGGCAACTGAGGCAATGGCGGTCAAGCCAAGCGTAACCGCCGTGCCTTCCAAAAACAACCCGAGATACTGGACCAGCGCCCCAAAATCGAGCTCGTACCTCATTTTCCCTCTCCTGGAGGGAGAGGGAGGGACCCAAGCGCAGCTTGGGAGGGCGAGGGGACACGGCGCCTAAATTGCAAGACCTGATCCCCTCATCCTCCCATCGCGTTCGCGATGGGCCCCGCCTTCTCCCCATGGGAGAAGGAAATAAGGCTAGAGTTCCTTCGGCAGCGGAATGAACAGCCACTTCTGCGAAATCGCATCAAGCGTTCCGTCCGTCTTCATCTTGGCCAGCGCCTCGTCGATTTTCGCCAGCAGGCGGTCCTCACCTTTGTTGATGGCCATGGCAGAAGGCGAGTTCAGCAACTGGAACTTCGATTCCGGTTCGATATCCGGTTTCTTGGCCAGAACCGCGGCACCCACATCGTTGCCGACCACCATCAATTGAACCTGGCCCGAAAGAAACGCCGAGATCACGCCATTGTAGTCGTTGAAGCGCTGGATGTCGGTGTCCTTGGGCGCAACTTCGGTCACCGACGTGTCCTCAAGCGTGCCGCGATTGACGGCAACCGACTTGCCCGCCAGATCGGCCGGCCCCTTCACGTCGAGCGCTTTGGGCCCCATGACGTCGATCGAATAGGGCGCATAGGGCGCGGTGAAGGCCACGACCTTCTTGCGCTCGTCGCTCACGCCGACGCTCACCAGCAGGTTGAGCTTTTTTTCGGTAAGCGAAGGGATGCGGTTCTGGCCGGTGATGCCGGTCAGCTCCGCCTTCACGCCAAGGGACGTCGCCAGGGCATTGATCACATCGATATCGTAGCCTTGCGATTTGAGATCGGTGCCGGCCGAGGAGAACGGCGGAAAGTCCTCGAATATGCCGACCTTGATAACGCCCGCCTTGGTAATGTCGTCGAGTTCATCGGCCTGGACGGTTCCCGCGGCTGTGAATTGCAGGGCCAAGGCAAGGCCCGAAACCAAAGCCAAACGCCTCGTTAAAAATAGGGTCATATGTTCCTCCCGGGATATTGGCGAATTGATTGTTCCACCGTCAGTTGCGGCGGTCTTCTTTCTTAGGCCGAGGCCCACGGAACTGCAAGTTGGCACCTTAACGCTCGGCGAGGGCGAGTTTGGCGCCAAGCGCCACGAATGCCGCGGCAAAGGTGCGCCGCATCCATGTCAAAACGCGCGGGCGCGCGATCACATGATTGCGGATCGAGGCGGCAAACAGCCCGTAACCCACAAAGACCGCGAACGTCAGGCACATGAAAATGGCGCTCAGCTCCAGCATGCGGGCCAGCGCACGGGGTTCGTTTGCATTGACGAACTGCGGCAGGAAGGCAAAAAAGAAAATCGAGAGCTTCGGATTGAGCACGTTGATCAGAATGGCGGATACGATCACCTGTAGTGCCGAACGGGCACCCGCCTCCTTTTCAACCCTAAGCGCCCCCGTCTCCTTCAACGCATTCCAAGCCATGTAAAGCAAATAGGCAACGCCCGCATATTTGAGAATTTGAAATGCCAGTGCGCTCGTATGGAGCAGCGCCGCCAGTCCCATGATCGCCGCCGCCAAATGCGGCACAATGCCAAGCGTGCACCCGAATGCCGCAATAACGCTGGCCCGCGACCCGCGGGACAACCCGGCCGCCAGCGTATAGAGAACCCCGGTGCCCGGTGAAGCCACGACGATCAGCGATGTAATCAAAAACTCAATGCTCATCTCATTCTTTCTTTCCCTCGCTGGGGGATGGGGAGATCGCTCCGTGCACGCCCCTTTATTGTCATCGCCGGATTTATTCCGGAGACCCATTCATCCGGCTGGATGTAAGTTGAGAAATGGGTCCCCGGGATAAACCCGGGGATGACAACGAGGAGCTGGTACCTCACTCCACCTTCACATCCTCCCAGAACCCGATCCAGTGATCGACATGGCTCATCTTGGGCTGAGGCGCTTCATAGGACCACGCCGCCCGCTTGCTCGTGGTGTCATTCACGGCGACATCGTAGAACTGCACACCGTGCGGGCATTCGAGATCGCTGCCCACCCGCGGCGTCTTCCTCAGCATCTCCATCTTCACCGCCTCGCGCGGAAAATATTTATACCCCGCCGCCTCGCGAATATTGTCGCTCTCGGCGATCACCTGCCCGTGCCATGTCGCTTTCATGTTGGTAATCCTTGTTCGTGCAGCTTCGTCCCTCCAATAACTGGAAGTCAAGACAGCGGATCCGCCCCTTTTCCCTCCGCCTTGCCTTCCCCACATGGAGAGGGTAAAGCCGCCCGCAAATCGAAACCACCCGGAAACCCCATGCAAACGGTCCTTCTCGTCGCCCATCTCATTATTGCCATTGGCCTTATCGGCGTGGTGCTGCTCCAGCGCTCCGAAGGCGGCGCCTTGGGTATCGGCAGCGGCGGGGGAGGGGGCGGCGGCAATCTGTTTTCGGCCCGCGGCGTCGGCAATGCCTTGACCCGGACCACGGCCTATCTGGCGGTTGCCTTTTTCGCTACCTCGATCACCTTGACGGTGCTGGCCACCAGGCGTTCCGGCGATGGCTCCGTGTTCGGCGCGGGCACGCCGCAAATCCAGTCACAGGAGACGGGCGCGGTTCCAACCGAAGGCGGCGAGAACACGGGCGGAACCATCCTGCCGCAATTGCCTGAAACCCCGAAAGTACCCGTCACCCAGTAATCCCGAGGCGTTTGTCCACAGCCTCCCGGGAAAAATAGCTTTTCCCGGCTACGAATCATGAGATAGGGTGAAGTCCCATGGCGCGGTATATTTTTATCACTGGCGGCGTGGTCTCCTCCCTTGGCAAGGGTTTGGCATCGGCGGCGCTGGGAGCGCTCCTCCAGGCCCGCGGTTTTTCCGTCAGGCTCCGCAAGCTCGATCCCTATCTCAATGTCGATCCCGGCACCATGAGCCCCTATCAGCATGGCGAGGTTTTCGTCACCGACGATGGTGCGGAAACCGACCTCGATCTCGGCCATTACGAGCGCTTCACCGGCCGCCACGCCAACCGCCAGGACAACATCACCACCGGCCGCATCTATCAGGACATCATCGCCAAGGAACGGCGCGGCGATTTTCTCGGCGGCACGGTCCAGGTCATTCCCCATGTGACCGATGCCATCAAGGATTTCATCCAGACCGGCAATGAGGGCTTCGATTTCGTTTTGGTCGAAATCGGCGGCACGGTGGGCGATATCGAAGGCCTGCCGTTCTTCGAGGCCATCCGCCAATTCGGCCAGGAGCAGCCGCGTGGCTCCTGCATTTATATCCACTTGACGCTGCTGCCTTACATCCCCACGGCGGGTGAGCTGAAAACCAAGCCCACCCAGCATTCGGTGAAGGAACTGCGCTCCATCGGCATCCAGCCCGACATTCTCCTGTGCCGCGCCGACCGCGAAATCCCCGAAAACGAGCGCCGCAAGATCGCCCTCTTTTGCAATGTGCGAACCTCGGCGGTCGTGCAGGCCCTCGATGTCGAAAGCATCTACGATGTCCCTCGCGCCTATCACGCCGAGGGCCTCGACAGGGAAGTGCTCGACGCTTTCGCCATCAAGGACGCGCGCGCCCCCGATCTCTCCAAATGGACCGGCATCATGCACGCGATCACGGAGCCCGAGGGCGAAGTGACCATTGCCGTGGTCGGGAAATACACAGGGCTCCGCGATGCCTACAAATCGTTGAACGAGGCCCTCGTCCACGGCGGCATCGCCAACAAGGTCAGGGTCAATCTGCAATGGATCGAGTCGGACATTTTCGAGAAGGAAGATCCCGCCCCTTATCTTGAGGGCGTCCACGGCATCCTCGTTCCCGGCGGCTTCGGCGAGCGCGGTTCGGAAGGCAAGATCAAGGCGGCAGCCTTCGCCAGAACCCGCAAAGTTCCCTACTTCGGCATCTGCTTCGGCATGCAGATGGCCTGCATCGAAGCCGCCCGCAACCTGTGCGGCATCGCCGATGCGAGCTCCACGGAATTCGGCGAAACCAAAGAACCCATCGTCGGCACCATGACCGAATGGATGAAAGGCAACGAGCTGGAGATACGCAAGGCCGGCGGCGATCTCGGCGGCACCATGCGCCTCGGCGCCTATGACGCGATGCTCAAAGCCGGCAGCAAGATATCGGACATCTATGGCGACACCCGCATTTCCGAGCGCCACCGCCACCGCTATGAAGTGAACACCCGCTACCGTGCGCGCCTGGAAAAGGCGGGCATGATCTTCGCCGGCATGTCGCCCGATGCCCTGTTGCCGGAAACCATCGAATACCAGGGCCACCCGTGGTTTATCGGCGTGCAATATCACCCCGAACTGAAATCAAAACCCTTCGAGCCCCACCCGCTCTTCGCCTCCTTCATCGCCGCCGCGGTCGATCAAAGCCGGCTGGTTTGAGCATGGTGACTGCTCATCTTTCTCCAAAATTTCTCCCTCCCCCTTGCGGGGAGGGACTAAGGGTGGGGGTCGCTCCGGCCTATCCGATAAACGTCGAACAAGCCTTACTGTTAGACCACCAGACCCCCACCCCTCGCCCCACCCCCCAAGGGGGGGGGAGAGCAGTAAAAACGATTTATTGTATTAATGTGTAGGTTATTAAAAAAAGAAA
>JBKKDI010000219.1:0-2732 GCA_046708645.1 Aestuariivirga sp. | reverse complement strand
CACCCGGGCCGCCTGCTGTTTCCCGCCGCCAATGGTGATGCCCACCGTGAAACGGGACGAAGTTTGCCCGGCCATCGCGCCCAATGGCAGAAGGCCGATCATGACGGCGGAAACCATGGCAAGGCGGGCCATTGTGTCTCTCCCTGGGACAAAGCATTAACCTTTGCTTCAGGAGATGCAACAGAAGGGCCGTACGGAATTGTGGATTAGGCGGTAAGTCCCAGCCGCTCGCGGAACTTGGCGATCTTGGCATTCTGGGAGGCCGTGATGCCGCCCGAGGCCTGGGCGACCCGTTCCACCATGGCAACGAATTTCCGGCGCTCGTCCATATTCAGGGCGCCGGCCCAGAGCTTGGCGTAGCGCAACGATACGTTATTGGCGTTCTCCAAATGGGACGCCACCCATTTGCTGAAAACGAGGAGCTCGGTGGGCTCCGCGATCTTCATGGACCCGGTGATTTCCCGGCGCGCGGCGGCTTCCACCTCGGAGGTTATCGGGCCCGCCTCCTTGGCGAGGGCCAGCATCATGACGACGGCCGCCGCCACCGGATCGTCCACGGTTTCCAGCGGCGAATCCTCGACCTTCTTGTGGAACTTGTTGCGCTTGTATTGGCCCCAGACGCGCCCCGCCATATCGCCGATCTCATCGGAGGCTTGTTTCACCATCTTGAACCGCCACCACCAGAAGGCAAGGCCACCCATGACCGCGGCGAAACCCAAAAGAATATGCATGGAAATTCCTATGCGCGGATGATTTTAACGACCTTGCCCGAGGCGATTGAAACAGCGATCCGGAAGTTTGCACCTTCCCGCATAGCCTGGAACCAGTACACCGCGCGGGCTTTTTCGATACGCCGCGGCTGTTTGAAGCCGGCGCCCTTTACCGAGATCGCCGCGGCATTCCATGTATAGGACCAGGCTGGTTCAGTCTTTGTGACGTGGGCTGGAACGACCAGCCGGCGAGTGGACCGGTTCCCGGTGTAGCTACTGGCGCCGATGGTGAGCCCCACGCCGAGGCCGGACGAGGTCTGCGCAGCCTGCGCTGTTTGCGTCAGGAACATGGTGAGGGCCAACGTTATGGCAAGCTTGGCCATTCGTGTTTCGCCCTGGGACAATGCATTAACCCCCGTTTCAGCGATCTTTGCTGTTCAACGGGCATGATCTCCATTTGCGTGACGGCGCGCAATATATACCCCGGAAAGTGGTTTACACTTTCTCGATCATGCTCAGGCCCGCCGTTCCACCATCATCTTCTTGATTTCGGCGATGGCCTTGGCCGGGTTCAGGCCCTTGGGGCAGGCCTTGGTGCAGTTCATGATGGTATGGCAGCGGTAGAGACGGAACGGGTCTTCCAGATTGTCGAGGCGTTCGCCGGTCGCCTCATCGCGTGAGTCGATTAGCCAGCGGTAGGCCTGCAGCAGCACCGCGGGGCCAAGGTAACGGTCGCCGTTCCACCAATAGGACGGGCACGATGTCGAGCAGCAGGCGCAGAGAATGCACTCGTAGAGCCCGTCGAGCTTGGCGCGATCATCGTGGGATTGTTTCCACTCCTTTTGCGGCGTGGGCGTCGTGGTTTTGAGCCAGGGTTCTATGGACTGGTGCTGGGCAAAAAACCGGGTGAGATCGGGAACCAGATCCTTCACCACCGGCATGTGCGGGAGGGGATAAATACGCACGGCTCCCTTCACCTCGGTGCAAGCCTTGAGGCAGGCCAGCGTATTGGTGCCGTCGATATTCATGGCGCAGGAACCGCATATGCCTTCCCGGCACGAGCGCCGGAACGTCAGCGTCGGGTCCTGCTCGTTCTTGATTTTGATAAGTGCGTCGAGAACCATGGGTCCGCATGAATCCATATCGAGCGCATAGGTATCGACCTGCGGATTCTTCCCGTCATCGGGGTTCCAGCGATAAATCTTGAACTCGCGGACATTCTTGCCCCTAGGCTGAGGCCACGCCTTGCCCGGTTGAACCTTGGAGTTTGTGGGAAGTGTGAAGGCGACCATGTCATGACCCGCGAAGTTCTGTCATTGCCGGGCTTGTCCCGGCAACCCATGGAAATTTCATGCGTGAACATCTCCAATTAATTGCGGGAATCCCGTATACGGGTTCACGCCAGCGCCAATTGCGCAATGGATCGCCGGGACAAGCCCGGCGAAGACATATGCGCGAAACGCTCCCCATCAGTACACCCTTGCCTTCGGCTTGATATAGGCGATGTCGGAGGTCAGCGTGTACTCATGCACCGGGCGGTAACCGAGCGAAACCTTGCGCTTCTCTGCATCGGCCCACGAGAGTGTATGTTTCATCCAGTTTTTGTCATCGCGATTTTTGAAATCCTCGCGGGCGTGGGCACCGCGGCTTTCCTGGCGGGCGAGCGCGCTTTCTACGGTCGCTGCCGCCTGAAGAATGAGATTCTCAAACTCCAGCGTCTCGATCAGATCGCTATTCCAGATCAGCGAACGGTCGGTGACGCGGATATCGCCGACGTCTTTCCAGATGCCGTTGATCGACTTGACCCCTTGGGCCAGCACCTCACCGGTCCGGAATACGGCGCAATCGGCCTGCATGGTCCGCTGCATCGCAAGGCGCAGTTCCGCCGTGGGCCGGGTGCCATTCGCATGGCGGTAACGGTCGAACCGGGCAATCGACGCTTCGCCAGCGTTGGCCGGCAGATCGGCGTGTGACGTATTGGGCTTAACCGTCTCGGCACATTTCAATCCGGCGGCTCGCCCG
>JBKKDI010000218.1:0-11200 GCA_046708645.1 Aestuariivirga sp. | reverse complement strand
ATGCGCAACATGATGATCGTCTCGCTCGCGATTTATCTTGCCGCCTGGTGGCTGCTGGAACCCGCTTACGGCAATCACGGCCTATGGGCGGCCTTGTGCATTTTCTTTATTGCGCGCGGGTTGACCTTCGCCTCGCGCATGCCATCAATTGAACGGCGGATTTTTCATGCGGTGTGATACCGCGCAATCGCCGATCGTTCAAGCGCCGAGGTCACAAGCTTGTCCAGACCAAGCTTGTCGCGCAGGATGGCGAGAAAGCGCAACTCCTCACGGCCGACCGCGAGGTCCGATGCCGCGACTTCGACGGCGAGCGCATAGGCCGTCTCGCGCAGTTTCGGCGGAAGGGCATTGGCGGCAAGGCCGAGCACCGCATTGAGTCCCTCCGGCTCCTGCAAAATTTCCCCCGCTTCCTGCGCCACGGTCGTAAGCCTCGTGTGATCGAACTGCCGGAAGACCGGCAAGTGCTTGACGATATGCCCGATCTCAGCAAGCTCGGTAGTATTGATGCGCCCCTCGACCGCCGACATGGTGACCATGATATAGATGAGCGCCTGCTCGGTGCTGATGGTGCCTGTCACGTTGACCTCCGTTTGCGGGCCACGGCTAGACGACCCCCGCTGCGTTGTCTAGCGGCAGCGGCGGCTCAGGCTTCACCGCCTGACCACTTGGAAATCATCGTGGTTCCATACCCGAAGTTTGGTGAACGCCCGCACCGCTTCAATTGCCTCCACCAACCCCAGTCGTGAAATCGCAATTCCCGGAGGAAAGGCCGTGGTGAACCTTGTCGCCAGCCTGGGATCGAGGATCACGAAACAGCCCCGGTCGCTATCTTTCCGGATCAACCTTCCGAAGGCCTGGCGCAACCTTAGACGCACCACCATGTCAGTATAGGCATTTCCGCCAAAGGCCTCGCGCCGGGCGCGTTCGAGGATTGTGGGCGTCCCCCATGGCACGCGGTCCAGCACAATAAGACGCAAGCTGTCTCCAGGGACGTCCACCCCGTCGCGCACCGCATCGGTGCCCAGGAGACAGGCATCGCGTTCGGCGCGGAACATGTCGACGAGCGTTCCCGTATCCATGGGGTCAACATGCTGGGCGTAAAGCGGCAGGCCGGCTTGCGCCAAGGGCTTGAGGATGCGCTTGTGCACGGCGCGCAATCTGGCAATCGCGGTGAAGAGGCCAAGCCCGCCGCCGCCTGCGGCCAAGAACAATTCCCGGTAGGCCGCCGCCACCTGGTCCATGTCCTCGCGGTTCACATCGTTCACCACAATGACCCGGCTCATCGCCCGGTAGTCGAAGGGCGAATCATAGCTGGCGCGCATGACGGGATAGGGCAGATGCACAGCACCGGTGCGCATCTCCGCATTGGCCCAATCGTCGGGAACATCGGGTGGCCGGTCTTTCAGCGTTGCCGACGTCACGATAATGCCATCGGCCGGTTTCAGCACAGCGAGTGCCATGGGCTCGGTCGGGTCAACCCAATGTGAATGCAGCCCCACGTCGGTCTCGCGTCCGGACGCCTGCTCCACGGAAAACCAATCGATGAACAGCGGATTTCGCGCTTCGATCAGCCGCGACAGCATGTCGATCCACGATCCCACCATCAATTCGCCGCGCCGTTTGAGCGACCGCGACACGGCCTCGATGCGGCCCCGGTCATGGGTGGAAAGCTCTTCGGCTTCCGTATCGAGCTTCTTTGCCAACCCATTGGCGAGCATCGCCATGGGCCGCTTGAGATCGATCAGAACTCCAGCCAGTTCGCCCGCCGCTGCCGCAAGCCCTTCGACCAAGGGAGTGCAATCGGTTTCCAGGGAATTGCCGTTGTTCTGTTCGGCCCGCGCCAAAACCTGTTGGCGGACGAGGGCGAGGAAATGCTCGGTGGCTCCTTCCGGCATTCCCGCTTGCACACGCCTGGTCCAGCCCGGGCCCGGCAGCGCCAGGGCCGCGCGCAGCACTTGCTCGAGCAGCTTCTCAGTTTCCGGATGATCGGCGGCAAGATCGCCAATGCGGTCGGCAAGCCCGCGTCCGCGCCGCCGCTCGGTCTCGGGTCCGCGCAGCCAGCGCCGCAACTCTGCGGTTTCAAATGCCGTGAGGTGCCCTGAGAAAGCCGAATCGGCGGCATCGAACAGGTGATGGCCTTCATCGAAGATAATGCGGCGGATGCCGCCCGGTGCTGCTTCCTCCTCCGCGGTCAAGGCTACCCCCAGCGCATAATCGACCGCCGCCTGATGCAGAACGAGGGCATGATTGGCGATGACAATGTCTGCCTTGCGTCCCGCCCGCACGGAGCGTTCGATGAAACATTTGCGATAATGCGGGCAGGTCGCATAAATGCATTCCCCGCGCCGGTCGGTGAGGCCCATTGCGCCGGGCGAAGGCCCGCGTCCTTCGCCGTCAATCGAGACATCGCTAAAAAGCGAGAACAGCCATGACGGGAAATCGCCTCCCACCATATCGCCGTCGCGGCTGAAACGCGCCCAACGGGCGATGAGGGCAGCGAATAATGCCGAGCGCGCATTGGCCGAGGCAAGCCTGCCAAACACCTCCTGCATGTTCAGTAGGCACACATAATTTTCGCGCCCCTTGCGAATGACGATGCGGGCGCGGCGTTCCTGCGGGTCGGCCACGAGGCGCGCGGACTCCTGGTCGAGCTGGCGTTGCAGGTTTTTGGTGTAGGTCGAAACCCAGACGGGCGCGTTGTTCTTGCGCGCCCACAGCCACGCTGGCGACAGATAACCAAGCGTCTTGCCAAGGCCCGTGCCGGCTTCGGCAAGAAGAATGTTGTTTTCCTGCCGGTGCTGGCGTGGCGCGAAGGCGTGGGTGGCAGCTGCCGCATACTCCAATTGCGCGGGGCGAAGTTCTGAAACGTGGCCCAGAACCTCATCAAGGAAAGCTCGCGCCTCGGCGGGTGAGACAGCCTCCTGCCGTCCCGGCGGGCGGGTGCTGTCATCGTCCCATTCGTCAATGCGGTCCCAGACATTGAGGCCCGTTGCGAAAGTGCCGACGTCCAGTTTTGGATTGGCTTGCATCAAGGCTTCGAGCGCAGGTTTGGCCCAGGGCCAGTTGGCACGGGCAAGATAGCTGGCGTTCTCCGCTGCTTCGCGAATGTGCGGATAGTGGCGATTGGCAAGGCGGTGCAACAGGTCTTGAGCTACGAGCCGCAAGCTCTCGATGTCCGAGGCAGCAGGCTCGAGCGCCAGCGAGCGCGCGAACCCTTGCGGTGTCGGCGTGGCGAAACGCGCCGGGCAAACAAAAGCGAACAGCTCTGCCACATCGAAATGTTTCTGTTCGCGTGCAGCCCGTGTAAGAGCGCGCGAAGCCGAGCAGGAATTTGCAAGGCGTTCGATCAGGAAGGCGGCATGACAGACCAGATGCGGCGCCGCGGCCAGCCGCGCCAGACCTTCCTCTGCCGAGATCGTCTCACCCGCACCGGTGCAGACCGACACGCCTCGCAGCACCGCAGCGGGCTGGTTAGCCACCATCGCACCGGCTGCCGGTTGGGCTTGACTTCTTGTAGCCATGAATCACCATTTAGAATTACGTTTAGTCCCGGAAAGGTAACAGCGCCATGGACCAGAAATTTATCGAGCTCTTCGACCGTTTCACCCACGGCGCCATGAAGCGCCGCGACTTTCTTGAAAAACTTGGCGGGATGGCGGGAGGATCTGCGGCGGCCACCGCTGCGCTTTCCGTGCTGGAAAACAATTACGCCAGTGCCGCCCTGGTGGCAGAAGACGATCCACGGTTGCGGACGGGCTTCCAGGAAATCGACACGAACGTGGCGGGTTATCTCGCCGTTCCACTGGCCGGCGACAACTATCCGGCGGTTTTGGTAATTCACGAAAATCGCGGCCTCAATCCGCATATCAAGGACGTGACGCGGCGCTTGGCGCTTGAGGGATTCGTCACATTCGCTCCTGATTATCTCTTTGCCCAAGGAGGCACCCCGGACGACCCCGATAAGGCTCGCGATATGATCGGTGCGTTGAAACCCGATGAAATTCTAGCGACCTCCCAGCGCTCGCTCCAGGCTCTCAACAAACACCCCACGAACAGGGCAAACAAAACTGGCGCCGTCGGCTTCTGCTGGGGCGGCGGCCAGGTCAACCGCCTGGCGGTGGCGGACCCGTTGCTCAAGGCTGGTGTTGCCTATTACGGCGCCCAGTCCCCCGAGGCCGACGTGCCGAAGATTACAGCACCCCTTCTCCTGCACTACGCGGGCCTCGATGACCGCATCAACGCCGGAATTCCCGCCTTTGAAACCGCACTGAAGGCCAACAACAAGACCTACGAGCTTTATATCTACGAGGGCGCCAACCACGCCTTCAACAACGATACCAATGCTGCCCGCTACAACAAGAAAGCCGCCGATCTCGCCTGGAGCCGCACCGTGGCGTTTCTGAAGAAGCATTTGGGTTGAAGCATTGACGGAACTTTCCCCGCTGCCTAAACAGCGCGTTTGCCGCTGGAAATCCCAACTCGAATGCCTGTCGATCCCGCCCTTCGCGCCGTTGCGTTCGAAAGCAAGGCTTGGCCTTTCGAGGAAGCGCGGAAGCTGGTTAAACGCGCGGAACGCTCCGGCAAAAAGGAAATCCTGTTCGAAACTGGCTATGGCCCCTCGGGCCTTCCGCACATCGGCACATTCGGCGAGGTGGCGCGCACCTCGATGGTCCGCCATGCCTTCGCAACGCTGAGCGATCTGCCGACAAAGCTTCTGTGCTTCTCCGATGACATGGACGGGCTCCGCAAGGTGCCCGACAATATTCCGAACAAGGACATGGTGCGCCAGTATCTCGGCCACCAGCTCACCAAAATTCCCGATCCCTTCGGCGAGCACGAGAGCTTTGGCCATCACAACAACGCCATGCTCCGCCGATTCCTGGACCAATTCGGCTTCGATTACGAATTCGCCAGCTCGACCGAATATTATGTGACCGGCCGCTTCGATGCAGCACTTCTGCGCATGCTGGAGCGGTTCGACGAAATCATGGCAATCATGCTGCCGTCTTTGGGCGAGGAGCGCCGGGCTACCTATTCGCCCTTTCTGCCGATCCATCCGAAGACCGGCATCGTCATGCAGGTGCCCATTGTCGAGCGCAAGCTCGATGCCGGCGCCATCGTCTGGCGCGATCCGGCGACGGCCACGGCCTATGAGACGCCGGTAACCGGCGGCCACTGCAAGCTGCAATGGAAGCCCGACTGGGGCATGCGCTGGTATGCCCTCGGCGTCGATTATGAAATGTCGGGTAAGGATTTGATCGACTCGGTAAAGCTGTCGAGCAAGATTTGTACGGCGCTTGGGGCCGAGCCGCCGGATGGCTTCAACTACGAGCTCTTCCTTGATGAAAAGGGCCAGAAGATTTCCAAATCCAAGGGCAACGGCCTCACCATCGATGAGTGGCTGACCTATGCCGATCCGCAATCCCTGTCGCTCTACATGTACAACCGCCCGCGCGAGGCGAAAAAGCTTTACTTCGATGTGATTCCACGAGCCGTTGACGAATATGCGCAATTCCAGAATGCCTATGGCCGTCAGGAAACGAAGGATCGGTTGATGAATCCACTGTGGCATGTCCACAGCGGCAATCCGCCGCCGCCGGAGGAGGGCGCGGTTTCCTTTTCTCTGCTCTTGAATCTGGTAGCGGTCGCCAACACCGAGGACAAGGCGGTACTGTGGGCCTTCCTCAAGCGCCACGCGCCCAATCTATCGCCTGAAACCCATCCGCGCCTCGATGCGCAGGTAGGCCACGCCATCCGCTACTTCGTGAATTTCGTAAAGCCAAAGAAGCAATATCGTCCGCCTACGGAGGATGAAAAGAAAGCGCTTGAAGATTTGTCCGCTGGACTCGCATCGCTCCCGGAAGGGTCATCTCCCGAAGGCATCCAGCAGAAAGTTTACGACGTAGGCCGCAGGGACCCCTACAAAACCGTGCAGAAGGACGGCTCCGTGGGTGTCGCCCAAAGTTGGTTTAACATGCTCTACCAGGTGCTGCTTGGCGAGGAGCGCGGCCCCCGCTTCGGCTCCTTCGCCGCCCTCTACGGCCTCGCCAACACCCGCGCGTTGATCGCGAAGGCTGTAAACGGCGAGCTTACTGGCTCGCCCACATGATGCGGGCCATCCAGTCGATATCCTTCATGTCCAAGGTTTTGGTTGGATGGTCCGGATTGAACGAGGCAAGTTCCAGGGTCTTGGCCGTCTGCCGCTGCATTATCTTGGCCATCACCTGTCCGTCCGTGGTCTTGACCACTACCCGGTCACCCTTGCGCAGGGTGGCCGATGGCGAAACGATAATCGTGTCGCCCTCCCGGTAGACCGGCAGCATCGACTCGCCGGTGATCTCGAGCGCATAGGCGTTCTGGTCGGTGATGCCGGGAGCGTCGATCTCGTCCCAGCCCGATCCCGCCGGGAACCCCGAATCGTCGAAGTAGCCGCCCTTGCCGGCGCGCGCGAAGCCCAGCAACGGAATCTGCTTGCGCCGGGGCGGATGGCCCTTGCGTCCCGTCAACAGGTCGGTGAATTCCTCGATGCTGGCCCCGGAGGCAACCAGCACTCGGGCAATACTTTCCGTGGTGGGCCAGCGCGGCCGTCCGTCCGGTCCCATCCTTTTGGAGGGATTGAAGGAAGTGGGATCGAGCCCCGATTTTTTGGATAATCCCGAAGCCGAAAAGCCGTAACGTTCTGCAATTGTGTCAATGGCGTTCCAGACCTGTTTGTGGGTGAACATGGATATGCGTCCCTTTTGCCGCCAATTTTCATAGAAACTAGGAAGCAATACCTCAATTGGGCGATATTGTCCACAGTTTACTATCCGCCTATGGTGAGATTATGCAGTTTCTCTTCAAGATATGTACCATCACCGAATGGACGATGGCGGAAGCTGCAGGCGTTTTCACCGGCGCACCCCTCGACCATGCCGATGGTTTCATTCATCTTTCTGCCGGCCATCAAGTGCGCGAGACGGCCCGGCGGCACTTCGCGGAAGGCCAAAATCTGGTGCTTGTGGCCTTTGCCGATGGGGACCTGACCGGGCTTAAATGGGAAGCTTCACGCGGCGGCGATCTGTTTCCTCATGTGTATGGCGCGATTCCCGTTGGCGCCGCCCGCTGGGTGCAACCATTGCCCCTCCAGGCCGGCGCCCACGTCTTTCCCGGCGGAATTCCCCAATGAACCTTGCCCGTTTCTCCTTTCCTGTCCTGCGGCCATTCCTACAAATGCTCGATGCCGAGGCGGCCCATGGCCTCACTCTCCGTATACTGAGGATGTTGCCTCTAGCCGCTGCACCCGTTACGCGCGCGAGCCTTAAGGTCAACGCCTTCGGACTGGAATTTCCAAATCCGCTGGGGCTCGCCGCGGGCTTCGACAAGAACGCCGAGGTGCCCGACGCCATGCTGGCCCTGGGGCTGGGGTTCGTCGAGGTGGGAACGCTGACACCCTGTCCACAAGCCGGCAACGCTCGTCCACGTCTCTTCCGCCTTGCGGAAGACGAAGCTGTGATCAATCGCATGGGTTTCAACAGCGCCGGCTACGCCGCAGTCTTGGCCCGGCTTGAGCGGCGCAAGCCCCGCCCGGGAATTGTCGGCGTCAATCTCGGCGCCAACAAGGACTCCGCCGATCGCATGGCCGGCTACGTGGAAGGCATAGGCGCGTTTTCCGGCATTGCCGATTACTTGACAGTCAATATTTCCTCCCCCAACACGCCGGGCCTTCGCACCCTGCAATCGCGCAGCGAATTGCAAACCCTGCTCGACCGTCTTAACGAGGCCCGCGCCAAACAGCACCGGCGTCCACCCATGCTTCTGAAAATCGCACCCGATCTCCGTGAGGATGAGTTGGAAGACATCGCCTTATGTTGTGGCAATAGCGCGGTTGATGGCATCATCGTGTCTAACACCACCATCTCCCGTCCCGCACTACATTCGGCCCACGCCGCCGAACAAGGGGGCCTCTCCGGCGCTCCGCTGTTCGCGTTATCAACCCGGCAACTGGCGCGTCTTTATCTCCTGACCGGTGGCCGCATCCCGCTGATCGGCGCGGGCGGCGTCGGCGATGCGGAGCAGGCATGGACGAAACTTCGCGCGGGCGCCACCTTGCTGCAGCTCTACTCGGCGCTCGTCTACAAAGGTCCTGGCCTTATCGAAAAAATCCTTGAGGGTCTCGCGCGCAAACTCGAAAGCTCTGGCGCATCTTCGCTCGCAGCGATTGTGGGTGGCGAGGCGCACGCCCTGGCTCACCAGGGATTGAGTGGCACGTAGGCATTGAAAAGTTTTTCCGTGGTGCCGGCGGCCTGCAACCGGTCGAGGGCAATGTCAAAAGCATCGCGGATGTCGGCGCGGTCGCTCCGCACAAGAAACGCCATGTTGCGGCTGAAAGTTTCGAAGTCCGAATAAGCACTGCCAGAAAGTCTACAGCAGGCGCGCGAAGCGGCGCCGGTGATCCAATAGATAAGGCGCAGATTGTCGCCGAAGATTGCGTCCACCGCACCGGTGCGCAGCGCCTCCTGGGTTTGCGCGTCGTTGTCGAAGGTCACAAGCTCGGTATCCGCGTAATATGCCGTGAGCCAAGCTGCGTGGGTGGTTCCCTTGACGGCGCCGATCCGCCTTCCGGCCAGGCTTCGCGTATCGCTTCCTTTAAAGGGGCTACCGCTCTGGACCGCGAAACGCCCGAAACTGCGGAACCAGGGCCGTGTCATCACCGCATGCGTTAGGACCGTTTCGTCAATGCGGGGTCCCGAAACGATAACGTCATGCTCGCGGCGCTCGAGTCCGGGCAGCAGGCTGGCCAATGGCTTCAGCATCACCTCGCATTTGATTTTGATTTCAGCGCAGGCCGCCATTGCCAGCTCGATCGAAAGTCCCGCAGGCACGCCCGATCGGGCCTGAAAGCTATAGGGTGGAAAATCCGCATCGGCGGCAAGCCGGATGGTCATGCCCTGCGGCAACACCGGCATTTTCGCTTCGGCTTGGATCTTGCGAAACTTCGGCAACTTGTACCCGGCGTTATCTTGTCCCTCCGAAACGGAGGCCGCCACCGGAATCAGGATCAATATCCACAAACACAACCACAAGGTGCTTGCCGTTCTGAAAAAACGAAGCTTCATTCGTTGACGCAAAGGAAAAGAACCTTGTCTGTGGAACTTGCCGTCGGTCCCAGTGAAGCCCGTCAGCTGTTTGGGTTCCACGAGCACTATGACGGCAGGATAGCGGCACACGCACCCAATGTCTTGCCCGATTGCCGGTTGAAGCACTCTCCGATGCCCTGCGCCGCCTGCCACGCGATGAGTTCGAAATAGCGCTTCGTCACAAGATTCTTCCACTCGTTTCGATCCCGGGTCTCACCCTCCATGCTGCCTGCGGCGAAGCCGCCATGGCAAGGGCGCGGAGGGAAGGCCTCAAAGTGGTCGCGGAGGCCGATGTCGCCGCCTTTCAACTGGCCGTCCGCCAGAGCCACGGGCCGTTGCTGCTGCGCGATGCAACCCATGGTTTCGCCCTCGATCATCCGGATAAATCTGCGACGCGCCGAATGACGCTCTCCCAGATTTTCACGGCCATGATGATCGCCTTCCTGGTGATTGCCGCTTGCATCCTGGTGCCAGGCCGGATCATGTGGGCCTTGGCCAGTTTATTTGGCGGACTGTTCTTCCTGGCGGTGATCGCTCTCCGCATTCTCTGCCTCCTGCCTCCGGTCCCGGGACAAAAGTTGCGGATACGCCGTCTCCGCGATGCCGAGCTTCCGGCATATACGGTCCTGGTACCGCTGTTTCGCGAGGTATCGGTGTTGGGGCAGCTGCTCCGGGCATTGCTGCAACTCGACTATCCGCCGGAAAAACTCGACATAAAAATAATTCTCGAAGAGAACGATATTTTGATGCAGCGCGCCGTGGCGGGCATCCGCCTGCCGCCCCAGTTCGAGGTGATCGTGGTGCCCAGTGGCAAGCCGCAAACCAAGCCCCGGGCGCTCGTTTATGGGCTGCGTTTCGCCCGCGGCAAATTGCTGACGATCTTCGATGCCGAAGATATTCCAGAACCCCGGCAATTGCGCCTGGCCGCCGAAACATTCTCAAGCCTGCCCCGCGATGTCGCCTGCCTCCAGGCGCAACTCGCGTTTTACAACTCCAATGAAAATTGGCTCTCCCGCCAATTCACCATTGAGTATGCGACCCTGTTTGGCCTGTTGCTGCCGGCGCTCGCCAATCATCGCCTGCCCTTGCCGTTGGGTGGAACGTCCAATCACTTCCGCGTTGATATTCTGCGCGAGGTTGGCGCTTGGGATCCGTTCAACGTGACGGAAGATGCCGATCTCGGCTTCCGTCTCGCCCGCGCCGGTTACGAGACGGCGACCTTCAACACCCGCACCTATGAAGAGGCCAGTGTGTCCCTGGCGAATTGGCTGAAACAGCGGGCGCGCTGGCTCAAAGGGTTTCTTGCCACCTGGCTGGTCCATATGCGAACCCCCTTAGGTTTGATGAACGAGCTCGGCCCCGCCGGATTCTGGTCGGTCCAGGCGCTCACCGCCGGTGTTTTTGTTTCTGCCCTGCTGCACCCCTTCTGTTTGGCGGCCACGCTGGTGCTGCTGATATTCCAGCCTGCGCCGCCCCAGGATGTCGGCCTTTGGGTCATCGGCCTCGCCGGTCTCAATCTTGCGGTTTTTGTTTTAGGCTACGGAGTCTCCATCATTGCCGGATACCGCGGCTTGCGCCGCCTCAACATAACCGGTTGGATTTTTCCGCTGGCCACCATGCCCGCTTATTGGATTCTGATGTCGGCTGCCGCCTGGATGGCGCTGTGGCAATTCATTGCAACACCCTTCCACTGGAACAAGACGGAGCACGGCCTGTCCAGTTTCCAGAAACGGCGCCGGAGAAAATGAGTGGAGCGGGCGATGGGAATCGAACCCACGACATGCAGCTTGGGAAGCTACCGTTCTGCCACTGAACTACGCCCGCCTTGCGGCGAACACTAGTTGAGCAGGGCGTGCGCGTCCAGACGGCTTATCGCCGTGCTGGATCGAAGGGCTTGAAGTGTTTGGAGAGCTTCAGGCCCTGGCGCTGATAGTTGGAGCCTATGCCTTCGCCATAGACGCGTTCCGGCGCTTCAGTTAGCGGCTCATAGACCAGCCGGCCGATGATCTGGCCGTCCTCGAGGATGAAGGGGACTTCATGGCTCCTGACTTCCAGCACGGCGCGCGCTCCCTCGCCGTGGC
>JBKKDI010000217.1:0-25327 GCA_046708645.1 Aestuariivirga sp. | reverse complement strand
CCTGCGATGATGCCGGGCTTGACCAGCGGCACGATGACCCGGCGCAGCACCTGAAAGCGGCCGGCGTAGAGATCGTAACCCGCTTCGACGAGGCGGAAATCGAGCTTCTCCATCGACGCATAGAGCGGCAAGACCATGAGCGGCAGAAAGACGTAAACCATCCCCACCATGATGGCGAAATCGGTGAACATCATCTGGATGGGCGCATCGATCAGCCCGACGCCGCGCAGGAAGGAATTGATGATGCCTTCGTTGCGGATGAGCTCCTGCACCGCGAAGGTGCGGATCAGCAGATTGGTCCAGAACGGAATGGTGACCAGAAACAGCCAAACATCGCGCCAGCGCTCCGAACGCGTCGCGATAAAATAGGCGGTGGGGAAACCAAAGATCAGGCACAAGACCGTGGTGGCGAGCGACAATTTGATCGAGCGCCACAGCACCGTTAGATGTGCATCGGCAAGGGTCACCTTATCGTCGAAGATATCGCGTTCCAGAATGACCTTGAACCAGCCGTCGAGCGAGAATTGCCAGAATTTCACATCGCCATAGTCGCCCTTCACCATGAAGGAGTAGAGCAGCATGATGAAAAGCGGGCCGATGGCGGCGAAGAAAATTATGAAAAGCGCCGGCGCCGACAGCAGCCAGCGCTTTTGCACATCCTGCCGGACCGCCGCCTCGCCAACCTCGCGTGCACTCGCCATGATCAATCCTTCAACACCCGCGCGGCTCCGTCCTCGAAGGTGATTCCAACTTTGCTCCCGGTCTCAAAGCTATCGTTGCCGCCGTGAATATTCTGCTGGCGCACGATGAACTCGGAACCGTTCTTGAGCCTGACATGATAGTGCGTATCGGTGCCGAAATAGACCACCGTTTCCAGAACGCCGCTGAGCGTCGCCTTGGCCGTTCCCTTCACCAGATTGGCGTGTTCGGGGCGGATCACAACAGTAACCCGGCCATTGGGCAAATCGCCGCCTGGAATCCCGGTGGCGATGGTTGGCCCTAGGGCGAGCTTCACCTTCGCTTCGCCTGCCTTGATTGACACGATTTCGCCTTCCAGGAAGTTGGTCTCGCCGATGAAATTGGCGACGAAACGCTCGGCCGGCCGGTCATAGATTTCGTGTGGTGATCCCACTTGCAAAATTTTGCCCTTCGACATGACGGCCAAGCGGTCCGACATGGTGAGCGCTTCTTCCTGGTCGTGGGTAACGAAGATGAAAGTGATGCCGGTCTCAAGCTGTAGGCGCTTCAGCTCGATCTGCATGTCCTTGCGCAATTTGTAATCGAGTGCGGACAGCGGTTCATCGAGGAGCAACACCTTCGGCTGCGGGGCTAGTGCGCGCGCCAAAGCCACCCTTTGCTGCTGACCACCGGAGATCTGGCTGGTCTTGCGGTTCTTGAGCTCTTCCATGCGCACCAGGCGGAGCATCTGATCGACGCGTGCTACGATTTCGGACTTTGGCTTGCCCAGCATTTCGAGGCCAAAACCGATATTCTGCGCCACCGTCATGTGCGGAAACAGCGCGTAATTCTGGAACACCGTGTTGACCGGCCGCTGGAAGGGCGGCAGCGGCGCAATGTCCTCGCCGTACAGCAGGATTTCGCCTTCGGTCGGAAAATCGAAGCCCGCGATCAGACGGAGCAATGTCGTCTTGCCACAACCGGAAGGGCCAAGCAGCGTGAAAAACTCGTTTTCGCGAATGCTGACCGACACATCGTCCAGGGCTTTGACAGTATCCTGCCCCGCGCCCTGAAACAGTTTGGTGACGCCCTTCGCCTCGATGGCCGATTGGCCTGCTGCCAAGACTGTCCCTCCCCGTCGATCTTATCCTAAACGCAGCGGCCGGGCTTTGCCAATGGGGGGCTAGACCGACCATCCGCCGTCGATCACGAAGGTCTGGCCGGTGACGAAGGCTGATTCATCGCTGGCGAGATAGACCACGAGGCTGGCGATTTCCGAGGCTTGCGCCATGCGCCCCATGGGCTGGCGCGCGATGAAGGCGGCCTTGGCCGTCTCGAAATCGCCCTGGGCCTTCATGCGCTCAAAGAGCGACGGGCTTTCGACCGTGCCTGGGCACACCGCGTTGACCCGGATGCCTTTTGCCGTGAAGTCGGCGGCGAGCGCCTTGGTCATGCCGATGACGGCGGCCTTCGTGGCGCTGTAAACGAAGCGGTTGGCGACACCTTTGATCGAGGAGGCGGCGGAGGCCATGTTGATGATGGTGCCGTTGCCGCGCGCGAGCCACCCCGGCATGAAAGCTTTCATCATGCGGAAATGCGCCTTGACGTTGAGCTCGAAGGAAAAGTCCCAGGCCCTGTCGTCGGTTTCCATAATGGTGCCCGCGTGAACATAACCCGAGCAGTTGAAGAGAATGTCGGGCGTTCCGACGCGCGCGGCACACGCATCAACCTGCTCCTGACTCAACACATCGAGCACAAAGGTTTCGATGCCCGTCTGTTCCTTTTCCAATGACGCGAGCAAATCCTCGCGGATGTCGGTCGCCCAAACCCTGGCGCCCTCGTTGGCCATGGCAATGGCGCTGGCCCGGCCTATGCCCTGGGCCGCCGCCGTTATGATCGCCGTCTTGCCCTTCAAACGCCCAGCCATGGACTCACCTTTCCCGGTCTGAACCTGTCCGCAAGGCGCGATGCAGCGAGCCAAAGCGCAAGCGGTAGTGTTTTGGCGTCAACCCGATCTTGCGCCGGAACAACCGGCCGAAGAAACTTGTATCTTCATATCCAACTTCTCCGGCAACGGCTGCGATGGGAAGGTCGCTCATTTCCAGAATCTGCTTGGCTTCCTCGAGCCGCAGTACATGAACATAGTCGAGCGGCGTCATGCCCGTCGCTGCGCGAAAGCGCCTGATGAAGGAGCGCTCGGGCAGGCTGGACAATTCGACCATGGCCGACACCGGCGAGGGCAGCATGTAGTTAAGGGCCACCCACTCCTGGCACTTGTTGATTGTCCTATCGCTGGTTTGCCGGAAGTTTCCCAGGGCAGCGAACGGCTGCTGCCCCATGTCATGCCAGTGCAGCATATAGACCTTTGCAACCTCCATTGCCTCCTTCAATCCGACATAACGCGCGATGAGAAACAGCGCCAGATCCTGCCAGCTCGACCCGCCGCCCGCCATGACGATACGCTGCGCCTCGCCGCTCAGCACCAGCGACTGGTTAGGCCGCACTTTCACCCCCGGATAGTTATTGGTCAGGGTCCGCACATAGCCCCAGTGAATGGTCGCCTCGCGATTGTCCAGAAACCCCGCTTCGCCCAGCAGCATGGCACCCGAACAGGCGCTGGCCAGCATTGCCCCCTCCCCATGGACGCGTTTCAGCCAGGCCGCTTCGGCGTTATACTGGCCCGCCACGCTGTCACCCGGATTGACGAAAAAGTCGGGGATGCAGACGATGTCCGGCCGGGGACAATCGGCGAGACTGAAATCGGGCTTGACCCAGATGCCGTTGGCCGCTTGGAACCCGCTTCCGTCACCGGCCACAACATAAGGCCGCATCCGCGGTTCGCCTGCCACCCCCATCGTGATGAATGAAAAATCGCGGCCCGGCGACGAAAACAGGTCGAACATGCCGTAGAGCGTCGAGACGGTGACCTCGGGAACCGCAAGGATCGCTACGTTCAACCGTTTGTCCGGCTCCACCATGGCAGAAATGACCGCCTCCCAGCATTTTCCACTTTAGGTCTCGAAATCATCCGGCGCTAGCTTTAGCGCGAACACGGAGGATATGCCCATGGCCACCGCAATCGAAGACTTCCGCGCAACGCTCCGCGGCGAAGTGCTTGAACCCTCGAGCGAGACCTACGAGTCCGTCCGCGTAATCTGGAACGGCATGATTGACCGGCGCCCGGCCCTCATCGCCCGCTGCCGCAACGCCGCCGATGTCGCGGCGTCGGTCAATTTCGCCCGCGGCCATGGCCTTGCCATCGCCATCCGCTCGGGCGGCCACAACGTTGCAGGCTATGCAGTGTGCGATGGCGGATTGATGATCGACATGGCGCTCATGAACGGTGTGCGGCTGGTACCGGGACTCGATCGTGCCATTGTCGAAGGTGGCGCCCTGTGGGGCGATGTCGATGCCGCCACCACGCCTTTCGGCCGCGCCACGCCGGGCGGCGTTATCTCGGCGACCGGTGTAGCGGGGCTGACGCTCTCCGGCGGCATCGGCTGGCTGCGCGGCACCCACGGCCTCAGTTGCGACAATCTGATGGCCGCCGATGTGGTCACCGCCGACGGTAGACTCATCCACGCCAGTGAAACCGATAACCCCGACTTGCTCTGGGCGCTCCGCGGCGGCGGCGGCAATTTCGGCGTGGTCACCAGCTTCGAATTCCGGCTCCGCCCCATCGAGCCGGAACTTATGTTCTGCGGCCCCGCCTATCCGGAAGAACGTGCCGATGAGATTATCCCCCTGTGGTGCGACTTCATGAAGAAGGCTCCCGACGAGTTGAGCGGCCTTGCTGAATTCTCGACGCTGCCGCAAGACCCGTCCATTCCGGAGCAGGCTTGGGGCCGCCGCGTCGTGGCGCTTGCCCATGTCTATGATGGCCCGGCGGAGGTAGGCGAGCGTGTCGTCGCGCCGTTACGCAACTTCGGCGAACCGCTCGTCGATTTCAGCGGCCGCATGCCCTATCGCACCATCCAGAGCCTTTATGATGCAATCTTTCCCAAGGGCCGCGACCGCTGCTACTGGAAATCCACCTATCTTGCCGGCCTCGACGATGACGTCATCAAGGAGATCACATCGCGGCTTGCCAAACGCCCCTCGGAGATGACCTTCGCCTCCATCTGGACATTCGGTGGCGCCGTGCAGCGCATTGCCGCTGATGCCACGGCTTTCGGCGACCGTTCCATGCCCTATATGCTGAGCCTCGACGCCATCTGGTCGAAGCCCGGGGACGACACTGCCAACATCGATTGGGTGCGGAAGTTTTGGGATGACATGCAGCGCCATTCGACCGGCCGCCTCTATCTGAATTTCCCCGGCCATGGCGAAGGCGAAAATCTGGTCCGCGACGCCTTCGGCGAGAGCAGCTACAAACGGCTTCAGGAGATCAAGCGTAAGTATGATCCGCTGAATCTGTTCCGCCTGAACCAGAACATCGTTCCGGCGTAACACATCCACCGTGAATCAGCCGCCGAGAAAGCCTTCCAGGACATTCACCGTGTTGACGCCGATGGCGTCAATGGCATAGCCGCCCTCCATGACGAACAGCGTCGGCAGCTTCAGCCTGGCGATGCGCGCTCCATAGATCTTGAAATCATCGGACCCGAGCTTGAAAAAGCTGATGGGATCATCTTTGAAAGTATCGACGCCGAGCGACACGACAAGCGCGTCCGGGCCGTAGCTCTTGATTTTACGGCAGGCCGACTCGAGCGCCTTGCTCCAAACGTCAAAACCTGTCCCCGCCGGTAGGGGGAAATTGAAATTGTATCCTTCGCCCGGCCCCTCGCCCGTCTCATCCTTGTAGCCGAGGAAATAGGGGTAGGCGTCCTCGGGCGCGCCGTGGAGCGAGCAGAACAGCACGTCCTTGCGGGCATAGAAAATATCCTGGGTGCCGTTGCCGTGGTGGAAATCCACATCGAGGATGGCGACCCGCCCTGCTCCGGCATCACGAAATCCCTGCGCGGCGATCGCCGCATTGTTGAGAAAACAATAGCCGCCATAGAGATCGTGATGGGCATGATGGCCCGGCGGGCGGCAGAGCGCAAAGGCCGCCATGCTGCCTCCGGACACGATCTTCTGGCCCGTCAAGGCGACGGCGGCGGAGGTCGTGGCAGCTTCCCAAGTTCCTGCGGTGATGCACGTCTCGATGGAATGGGTGTAATAGCCAATCTTGCCGTCGATGTGGCGGGGGCAACGCTGGCGAAGCCCTCGGTTTGGAAACCCGGTCGGCACGATTTCGCCCAGATAGCCGGCCGCCTTCCATTCGGCCCAAGCGGTTTCGAGAAACCTGAGAAAGCCCCGGTCGTGGATTTTGCGAACCGGCTTCATGTCGAGCGCCAGTGGCTGCACCATATCGGTCAGTTTGCGCTTCTTCAGCTCACGGAGGATATAATCCATGCGCGACGGCCGTTCGAAGGGCGTAACGAACTGGCCGCCGTAAAGTTCGCCCTTGGCGAAATGCAGCCGGTGCCGATCGCTATAGACGATTTTCACGAATACCCTCCCCGCAACCCACCGAGAGTCGCAGCGGCGAGGAAATACGTCAAGGGTGGCTGGCGGGCGAGGACAACCTGCAAAACATTCAGTCGAAGACCACGACCTGCACTTTCGCAACCCCGGAACGGTTCAGGCCGACTACTTTCGCAGCCCCCAAGCTGAGATCGATGACCCGGTTTTTGATAAAAGGCCCCCGGTCGTTGATCCGCACCACGACCGACTTGCCGGTTTTCATGTTGGTGACTTTCACCCTCGTGCCGAACGGAAGTGAGCGGTGGGCTGCGGTAAGGCCCATAGGATTGAACCTCTCGCCATTGGCCGTGCGCGACCCGTGCTTGTAGAAGGAGGCAAAGCCATTCATTGTCTTGGCCTCGGAAGGTGCGGCGACCCCCGCCATGTAAAATGCCCCCACCACTAGAAAAGCAACCGATTTTTTCATGGCAAGGCCCATTGTTGTGTTGTGGCAACAATAGGGGCGTCTGAGGCCTTAATGTGGCATCATTTACCTAGCGGTAATTTCGTCTCTCAGACGGCAGCCTCAACCATGATCTCGACATCGAACTCCGGAGCAGCCAGCTTCGATTCCACGGTTGCCCTGGCCGGGGTCCGATTGGGAGCCACCCACGCATCCCAGGCCTCGTTCATTTCAGCCCAGGTTTTGATGTCGGTGAGCCAGATGTTGGCCTTAAGCACCTTGGTTTTGTCGCTGCCCGCCCGTTTGAGCGTTGCATCGATCTGCTGGAGAATGTCGACGGTTTGCTCCTTGACCGATTTGCCGGCGGCCTTTTCGGCAACGAAGCCTGAAAGATAAACCTTGCCGCCATGGATCACGGCTTCGCTCATGCGCTTGCCCGCGCCGATACGTTTGATGCTCATTTTTTTCTCCGCTGTGAATTGGAGGGGCTGTCTAGCCTCTCTTGCATACCGCTTCAATCACCGACAGCAGAACGCGGGGCAGGGTCTCGAAGGCGTAGGGCGCATGGAGCCGTTCCAGCCAGTGATGATAGTCCCGCCCCCAGGGACCGATATTGATGCAAGGGTAACCCGCAGTGTCGGGCATCACGAAGCTGGTGCCCCAGATCGGTGTGTTGCCCGCCGCCGCCGCGAGATCGCCCGCCGCCTCGCCGAGAAAGCTCATGTCGGAAATGCCGGGGAAATAGCGCACCGATGAAAGCCCGTGCGCCCGAGCCGCCGTCATGACCGTTTCTTCCAGTTCTGCATCACCGAGCGCCACTGCGGGATAGGGGATAGAACCAAATCCCATGATCACGGCGGGGCCGGAAAGCCCGGCCTTTTCCCACACATGCGCTGTCATGAGCTTGGCGCGTTCCGGCAAATCGAGATGGGACAGTGCTGCGAGTTCCTTGGCCTTGGCAGCGATGCCGGCCTTGGGAATCCGCGCGGCAAGCTCCGCATAATCCATCACCGGGATATCCCGTTTGACCTTTTGGGCGGCACGCGCCATCGCGCGCCCCGCCAACAGCAAGGCAATGTCCAACACTTCCTTGGCCGGACGCCGGTGTTGCAGCGTGTTCCAATAGACCCACGCTTGCCCGGGCGTGGTGACATTGTATCCCTGCTTCAAATCCTTGGCGGCAAGTGCGGTCGGAGGCGCCGCGATCTCATCGCCGCTCATCTCCGCCAGTTCCAGCGCCAACTCGAATTCGGTCAAAAGCTCCCCCGCCAGGTAGGCGGCGTTGACGCCATCCCTGGGATAACAGGCATGGGCCTCCTTGCCCACGACGAATGCCGTGAGCAATTGCTTGCCGATGGACCCCAGCGCCACTACGCGGCCGGCAGCGCCGTCGCCCTGATCCGATATGGCATCGAGATTGATGATGAGTTCGATTTCAAGCCCCTGCTCAGCCGCGATCTTAGCGATGTGCGGCACGGCCGCACGTGCCCCAGCCGAACGGTCCTCCTCGTCGGAGACGCCGATGAACAGCAGTGAGCCATCGCCCCGATAACCTTCCATCGCCGCAAGTCCCGCTGCGAGCCCCGCCTTCATGTCGAGCAGACCTCGCCCCGGCAGGAAGTCGCCGCTTTCGAGATCGGCGAGCGCCATTGGATTTTCACCGCTGTGCTTCAACCGCGCGATAAGTTCAGGCAACAGCTTCTCGGCTTTAAACGCGAGATGTTTCAACGCCCCATAGTCCTCGATGGGCACCACATCGAAATGGCCGGTGAGCACAATGGTCGAAGGGCTCTTGCCGCGCTTGAGCGCGAACACATTGCTGCGTTTAGCCGGATCGCCGGGGATGGCCTCCGTCCACACGCGATCAAAATGGAAACCGTTCAGAAAGTCCGCAAGCTTTCCAGCGAAAGCCGCTTCATCGGCGGAGCCCGTCACCGAAGGCCACGATGTTATCGTCAGCGCGACTTCCCGCGCCCGGCCCGCCATGTCGTTTCTCATGCGCACTTCCGGTCGTATTCGAGAACCGCGTTCAGCAGCACTTGGGAACCAGCACCGCATTCCTCAAGCGTGGTCGATTCCGCCTCATTGTGCGAAATGCCGCCGAGGCACGGCACGAAGATCATGGTGGTCGGCGTTACTCGCGCCACATAAACGGAATCATGCCCGGCGCCCGAGGGCATCTCGCGCATCGCATAACCGGCTTGTGCCGCCCCATTGCGCACGCAGGCGATCAGTTCGGGATCAAATTTCACCGCGACCGATTTCCAGATGCGCTTTTCTTCAAGCTCAAGTTTCAGTTCGGCGGCAATTCGTGGCAACGCCTCCTGGTATTCCTTCTCCATCCGATCCAGCACGTTCTCATCCGGATGCCGGAGATCGACGCTGAAAAACACTTCGCCCGGCACGACATTGCGGCTGTTGGGCCGGTTCTCAAGAAGACCGACGCTGGCCACGCCGGGCAGGTGCTTCATGCCGATCTGGTTGATGGCCTCGATCATTCGCGCAGCGCCGAGAAGTGCATTCTTGCGAAGCCCCATGGGCGTGGCGCCCGTGTGCGATTCCTGGCCCTTCACCGTCACTTCATACCAGCGCGCACCCTGCACACCGGTGACGACGCCGATCATTTTTCGTTCGGCTTCAAGAAGGGGGCCTTGCTCGATATGCAACTCGAACATCGCCTGGAACTTGATCGAACCCGCGGGCGCCCGGCCCAGATAGCCAATGCGTTTCAGCTCATCGCCGAACTTGACGCCGTCGCGATCCTCGCGCGTATAGGCAAACTCCGGCGTGAACACACCCGCATAGACGCCCGAGCACAACATGGCGGGCGCAAACCGCGCGCCTTCCTCATTGGTCCAGTTGACGATCATCAGCGGCGCATTGGTTTCGTAGCCCAGGTCTACTAGCGTTCGCATCGTTTCGAGCGCGCCCAGCACTCCGAGCACGCCATCGAACTTGCCGCCGGTAGGCTGCGTGTCGAGATGCGATCCCATGGCGATGGGTTGCAGATCGGAGCGCTTACCGGGCCGGGTCGCAAACATGTTGCCGCAGTTATCAAACTGCACCGTGCAGCCCAGCGCCTCGCATTGCGCCTTGAACCAGTCCCGGACTTTCTTGTCTTCATCGGAAACTGTCAGCCGCTTGATGCCACCCTTAGGCGTCGCGCCGAATTTGGCGGTCTCCATCAGCGAATCCCACAGCCGA
Organism: Aestuariivirga sp.; assembly: GCA_046708645.1. Taxonomy (GTDB): domain Bacteria; phylum Pseudomonadota; class Alphaproteobacteria; order Rhizobiales; family Aestuariivirgaceae; genus Aestuariivirga. The sequence continues at coordinate 15,534 of JBKKDI010000217.1, read as the reverse complement.
TGCTGATTGATGGTTAGATTGGATTTGGACGTCATGCTGCCTCAGGCGATACGGACATCCGTATGGACGAAATCGTCGCCCTTGAAAAGGAGCGGCACCCTGTGGATTTTGGCGCAGGCATAGGCGAAGCAGTCGCCCATGTTGAGAGCGGCACGGTGCCGGCCCCTGCCAAATCGGGCATGGGCAGAGATGGCTTCCATCCCGATTGCCGTATCGATTGAAATACCCACCGCGCCCGCCTCACGGAAAAAATTGTCCGCTGCCGCCTGGGCTTCCTCCAGCCCGCAACTGCGCTTTCTGGCGACACCCAATACGGTCTCATAAACCGAAAGCGCCGATATCAGCTTCCTGCCCGATCCTGCGGCTTTCGCTTCAAGCAGTTCCCAATCATCCTCCAGCACCAGGATTGCCACGATAGCGGAGGCATCGAGAAACACTAGATATCGCCGGAAAGTTCGTCGTAAAATGCCTTGTCAGCTTCAAGCCCGGTCGGCGGAAACTGCGCAAGCCGATCCTGGATTGGCTTGATCCGCTCGCGCAGAGAAGGTCTGCGCTTTTCCCTCGCGAGTGCGCTTTCAACCGCCTCGCGGATCGTCTCGGTCAGCGTTTTGCCCTTAAGCTTAGCAAGTTTGCGAACGGCTTTGTCAGTTGCAGGGTCTTTCACGTAAAAGGTCATGATCCGCTCTCCGTATATACCAGTATACTTTGCAGTATATACTGAGGTCAAGCGCTAAGGAGTCACGTCGATCCGCTTGACGGGTTTCGGCTGCGTCATCCCCTTCCAGATCGCGTTAGCCTGATGCACAGGTGCGTTGGGCTGCCGCGCCACGAAATCGCCGTCGCCGGGTTTGGCGCGCATGTCGCCTTGTTCCCAGGCGATGCGGCCGCGCGAGATGACTGTTTTCGGCGCGCCCTTGCACTCGAAACCTTCGAACACATTGTAGTCGATGCGGCTGACCTGTTTCTTCGCGGCGATCTTTTTCGTGGCCTTCGGGTCCCAGATGACGATGTCGGCGTCGGAGCCCACGGCCACCGCGCCCTTCTTGGGATACATATTGAGGATGCGCGCGATGTTGGTGGAGGTGACGGCCACGAATTCTTCCTTCGTCAGCCGCCCGGTGTTGACGCCCGCAGTCCACAACACGGGCATACGGTCTTCAAGGCCGCCGGTGCCATTGGGGATCATGGTGAAGTTGCCTGCGCCCATGCGTTTTTGTTTGAGGGTGAAGGCGCAATGATCCGTGGCGACGACCGACAATGATCCCGATTGCAAACCGGCCCACAGCCCGTCCTGGTGTTTCTTGTTGCGGAACGGCGGCGACATGACCCGGCTGGCCGCATGGTCCCAGTCCTTGTTTTGATACTCGCTGTCATCGAGAACCAGGTATTGCACCAAGGGCTCACCATAGACGCGCTGACCAGCCATCTTGGCGCGGCGGATCGCTTCGTGGGTTTGCTCGCAGGACGTATGCACGATGTACAGGGGGCAGCCCGCCATGTCGGCGATCATGATGGCACGGTTGGCGGCCTCGCCCTCCACCTCCGGCGGCCTGGAATAGGAATGGCCCTCGGGGCCGGTGACACCGCGCGCCAGCAAATCCTGCTGCATGCGCGCGACAACATCGCCGTTCTCGGCATGGACCAGCGGCAGGGCGCCGAGCTCCGCGCAGCGCTTGAAGGAATTGTAAAGCTCATCGTCATTGACCATGAGCGCGCCCTTGTAGGCCATGAAATGCTTGAAGGTGTTGATGCCGTAAGTCTTGACCACGGTTTCCATTTCATCGTGCACCTGCGGGCTCCAGGAGGTGACCGCCATGTGGAAAGAATAATCGGCGCAGGCCTTTTCCGACTTGTGGCGCCAGGCCTGATAGGCCTTGAGCATCGACTCTCCCGGCGAGGGCAAGCAGAAATCCACCGTCATCGTCGTGCCGCCGGAGAGTGCGGCCTTGGTGCCCCATTCGAAATCATCCGCCGTGACCGTGCCCATGAACGGCATTTCCATGTGCGTGTGCGGATCGATGCCGCCCGGCATGACATAGCAGCCACCAGCGTCGATCGTCTCCGTGCCGGAAAGCTTATCGCCTATGGCCACGATCTTGCCACCGTCGATCAGCACATCGGCGCGGGTGGAATGATCGTGATTGACGACGGTGCCGCCGCGTATGAGGATAGACATGCAAGCTCCTTTCAATTTCCACCACATCTGTCATCCCCGGGGCTTGTCCCGGGGACCCATCGTGCCACTTGGTTGGTCATGAATTTATTGCACGATGGGTCGCCGGAATAAATCCGGCGATGACAGTTCCGGTGGTCACATCGCCTTGGCAGCGTCGGTTACCGCAGGCGTCCAAGCTCCTTCGGGCTTCTTGGTGATCACGGGATCGGAACCGCCCTTCATCAGGGTTTCAACCGTGCGTCCGGCGGCGGCCGTATCGAGGGTGCCGTCGGAGCCTTCGGTGAGGGCGTTGATTTCCTGCATCATCGTCGTCTGATGAAGTTCGGTCTGGGACCCCGTCGTGTCATTGTCGAGGATGATCTTTACTGCCTCTGCCGGATTGGCGCGGGCGTCCTCCCAACCTTTCATCGACGCCTTGACGAATTTTGCCATGGTCGTGACGAAGGCTGGATCCTTCAGCTTGTCTTCAAGCACATAGAGGCCGTCTTCGAGCGTGGCGACACCATGGTCTTCATATTTGAACACCACCAGGTCTTCGGCCTTCATGCCGGCTTCGATCACTTGCCAGTATTCATTGTAAGTCATGGTGGATATGCAGTCCGCCTGTTTCTGCAACAGTGGATCGACGTTGAAGCCCTGTTTGAGAACGGTGACGCCATCGGCCCCGCCCGTCGTCGCGATGCCGAGCTGGCTCATCCACGACAGGAACGGATATTCATTGCCGAAGAACCAGACGCCGAGCGTCTTGCCCTTGAAATCCTCGGGCTTGGTGATGCCGGTTTCCTTGCGGCAGGTGAGCATCATGCCCGAGCGCTTGAACGGCTGGGCAATGTTGACCAGCATGTTGCCCTTCTCGCGTGACGCAAGGGCGGCCGGCATCCAGTCGACGATCACATCCGCGCCGCCGCCGGCAATCACCTGCTCGGGCGCTATGTCGGGACCGCCCGGCTTGATGGTGACATCGAGGCCTGCATCCTTGTAGTAGCCCTTGGCCTGGGCCACGTAATAGCCGGCGAACTGGGCTTGGGTCACCCATTTCAATTGCAGCGTGACGCTTTCGGCTTGGGCTGCAAGCGTAGAAACCATCAGCGCACCTGCCGCCGCCGCGGCTATCAGAAATTTCTTCATCTGAACCAACCTCCTCTTACTGTTTGCCGCCTACGTTCTGTAGGACGGATGCCAAAAAGTCACCTGCCGTTCGATCAGCGTGAGCAAGCCGTAGAACGCCGAGCCTGCCAGTGCCGCCATCGCGATCTCCGACCACACCATGTCGAGGCCCTGGCGGCCCACTTCCGTCGAAATGCGGAACCCCATGCCGACGATGGGCGTCCCGAAGAATTCTGCCACGATGGCCCCGATCAGCGCCAGTGTCGAATTGATCTTAAGGGCATTGAAGATAAACGGCATGGCGGCGGGCAGCCTGAGCTTGATCAGCGTCTGGAACCAGCTTGCGCCGTAGGAGCGCATCAAGTCGCGCTCCATGTGGCCTGATGCGGCAAGCCCCGCCAGCGCGTTGATCAGCATGGGAAAGAAGGTCATCACCACCACCATCGCCGCCTTCGATTGCCAGTCGAAGCCGAACCACATGACCATGATCGGCGCCACGCCGATGATCGGCAGGGCCGCCGCGAGATTGCTCAACGGCAAAAGCCCGCGCTTGAGAAAATCCACCCGGTCGCAGATCAGCGCCACGATGAAACCGGAAAGGCAGCCGGCAATCCAACCCGGGATGACGGCGCGGACGAAGGTTTGCATGAAATCCGCGGCGAGCGTTGGCAGCGAGGTGATGAGCTTGGCCCAGATGCCGGACGGGGCGGGCAACAGCACGAAGGGAATGTGAAAAAACCGGACGGAGAACTCCCACAGGGAAAGCACGCCGATCCCGAAGATGGCGGGAGCCAGAAGATCGATGGCGCGGAAGCGCGTCATGGCCTTGCACCCATGGTTCGCGCTGTCAGCCGTTCGGCAACGCCGATCATATAAACGAGTCCCGCGGCTGCGCCCGAAGCCGCCACCAGCGCTGCCCAGATTTGCTGGGTTTGGCCGTAATAGGAGCCAGTCAGCATGCGGGCGCCGATACCGGCCTGCGCCCCGGTCGGCAACTCTCCGACGATGGCGCCCGTCAGTGCAATGGCGACGGCCACCTTCAGCGAGGCGAAAAGAAATGGTACCGAGGCTGGAAAGCGCAATTTCCACAGAACCTGCCGCCGGCTGGCATTGTAGGTGCGCATGAGATCAAGCTGCATGGTCTCGGGCGAAGTCAGCCCTTTCACCATGCCGATGGTGACCGGGAAGAAGCAGAGATACATGGAGATGAGCGACTTGGGGATAAGCCCTGTCAGCCCGATCGAGCCCAGCACCACGATGATCATGGGTGCTATGGCCAGAATGGGAATGGCCTGTGACGCGATGATCCACGGCATTAGGCTCTTGTTCAAGAGCTTGACATGCACAATGGCGATCGCCAGCCCGATGCCAAGTAGTGTGCCGAGAAGAAAACCGAGCAGGGTGGAGGAGAGAGTGACCCACAAATGATAGACCAGCGATTTTACTTTCCATGGCGCCACCAGGAACACAGTGTTCCAGATTTCGCCGATAATCTGATGCGGAGTTGGCAGCACGGGCCGCTGATGATTCCACGAGATCACGAGGGTGTTGTAAAGCCCGCCGCCGGCGTCTTCGATTTTGGCTTCCGCCACAACGGCGTTCATCGGGATCGCGGCCAGGTACCAGACGATGAGAATGACCAGGCAGACCACGGCCACGGGGACAGTGTGGCCTTTTTCTGCCTTTGGCATGTACTTGACTGTCAGCGTTTCAGCCACCGATCATCCAATCCCCTTTTCTCCCCTCCCCCTTGCGGGGAGGGATTGAGGGTGGGGGTCGCTCCGGCGGTACCACCAAACCCCCACCCGGTTCGCTTCGCTCTCCACCCTCCCCGCAAGGGGGGAGGGTGGAGAAGGGGTCAATCCTCATAGCTTCGCCCCGCCTTCAACCCCTCCCGCACCCGGTGCGCTATTTTCAGGAAGGCCTCCGTCTCGCGGACGTCCAAATTACGCGGCCACGGAAAATTTGTCTCGATCACGTCGATGATTTGCCCTGGCCTTGGCGACATGACCACGATCTTGCTGGAGAGAAACACCGCTTCCGGAATCGAGTGGGTGACGAACATCACGGTTTTCTTCGTCCTCGCCCACAGCTCGAGAAGCTGCTGGTTGAGCTTATCGCGCACGATCTCGTCAAGTGCGCCGAAAGGCTCGTCCATCAACAGAAGCGGAGGATCGAAAGCCAGCGCCCGGGCAATCGATACGCGCTGCTGCATGCCGCCTGAAAGTTGCCAGGGAAATTTCCTTTCGAAGCCGTTGAGGTTGACCAACTCGAGATTGCGTTTGATGCGTTCGGAGCGGGACTCAAGCCCCATGATCTCCAGCGGTAGGCCGACATTGCCTTCGACGTTTCTCCACGGATAAAGGGCGGGGGCCTGGAACACATAACCATAAGCGCGGTTGAGCCGCGCGTCGCGCGGGCTCATGCCGTTCACCAAGATCGTGCCGGAACTCGCCTGTTCGAGATCGGCGATGACACGCAAAAGGGTGGTCTTGCCGCATCCCGAGGGTCCGATGAAGGAAACAAAATCGCCATCGGCGATGGCCAGATTGATTTTTGACAGGGCATAAACCGGTCCATCCGCCGTGGTGAAGGTCAGGCTAAGATCGCTGGCTTCAATCACGGCCCTGGCCGCCATGCTCGCTCCCCGGAGATTTTTGTTATTTCACAAAACGCTATCCGCTCTTGACCATTTGATCAAGAATTATAAGGTCGGAGGCGTGCTGCAGGCCAAGCTTCAAACGCCGCGAAAAACCCGCATCCAGACGCAGAATGAGGAGCTCATTCTCGACGCGGCGCTTGAGGTGTTCTCCTCCCATGGCTTCCGCGGATCCACGGTGGATCAGATCGCCGCGAAATGCGGGCTGTCAAAACCCAATCTGCTTTATTATTTCCGCCGCAAGAATGACATCTACACGGCCGTTCTGGAGCGCACGCTCGCGGGCTGGCTCGAGCCGCTGCGCGCACTCGATGCCGAAGGCGATCCCATTGTGGAATTGTCGCGCTATATTTCGGAGAAGATAAGAATGTCGCGGGAGAGGCCGGAGGCGTCCCGTCTCTTCGCCAATGAAATCCTGCATGGCGCTCCCGCCATCGGCAAGTTCCTGAAGGGCCCGTTGAAAGTATTGGTGGATGAAAAAGCGGCGGTGATCGGCGGCTGGATCGCGCAGGGCCGTCTTGCCGCAGTCAATCCCCGCCACCTCATATTCGCCATCTGGGCCACTACCCAGCATTATGCGGATTTCGACGTCCAGGTCCGCGCCGTCCTCGGCAACGGCGGCGATCACATGGCGGCAGCGGAGGAAACACTCCTTGCCGTCATCTTGAACGGGCTGAAACCCCGCCCTACAGGATGAAATCGGTGCCGGTGAGGGCGAACGCGCCGGTCATTCCGATCTGGAAATCGCCCGCGCCGTCGCCATTGACGTCGCCCTCGGCAATGGTCAGGCCGCCCGCGACCCAATAGTGCAATTGGCCGGCACTTCCGGTGAAACCGGCCGTTCCGATGAAATTGAACGGATCGTCAGTGCCGCCCGATTTGGCATCGATGCCGGAAAGATCGATCTTGTCGGCGCCCACCGCGAAATCGGCGATCAAATCGCGGAGCGAGCCAACGCTCGAATCGCTTAACGCCGTGAACACAAACCGGTCCGCGTCCAGGCCGCCCGTCAGCGTGTCCTTGCCCGCTCCGCCGATGAGCTGGTCGTTGCCCACGCCGCCGCTGAGCAGATCGTCGCCGCCAAGCCCGCTGAGGACATTGGCGCCACCCGATGCCGTCACCCGGCCGCCGACGACAACATTGGTGCCGGCATTTCCCGTCAGTGTGTCGTTGTACTGAGATCCCGTCAGGTTTTCGATGCCGGAAACGCTGTCGCCCGCCGCATCTCCGCCCGAGCCCAGGCCCGTCGCCAGATTGACCGATACGCCAATGGCGGAGGCCGCATAGCTGGCCGTATCCACGCCGCTGCCGCCGTTCAGCTGATCGGCGCCGCCACGCCCTTCGAGAATGTTATTGCCGGCATTGCCGGTGATAATATTGCCGAGGCCGTTTCCGGTTGCATTGATGTGCGCTGTGCCGAGCAGCGTCAAATTTTCGATCTCGCCCTTGGCCACGCTGGCGGTGGAGAGATTGAAGCCGATCGACGAGTTGACAGTGTCGGTGCCGCTTCCACCCGTTTCATCGGCGACATCGCCGATGTTGTCGATGGCATATGTATCATTGCCCTTGCCGCCGGTCATGGTGTCGGCGCCAAGGCCGCCGTCGAGCGTATCGTTGCCGTCGAGACCCGTGAGCACATTGGCGATGATGGAGCCGGTCAACGTGTCGTTGAACATCGATCCGGTCAAATTTTCGATGGCAATCAGCGTATCGCTTCCCGCACCCACGGTGTTTTGTATCGCGGTCAGCGCCAAGCTGATGGTGACACCGCCAAGCGCGCTGCGATAGCTTGCGGTATCGGCACCGGTCCCGCCGTCGATCTGGTCGTCGCCCGCATCGCCGGAAAGGATATCGTCGCCGCCGCCGCCGGTGATCGTGTCATTGCCCGCCAAGCCGTTGATGGTATCGCCCAGATTGGTGCCGTTGAGCACGTCGGCCCCTGAAGTTCCGTCGATCACGCCGGTGCCGCCGCCACCGCCGCCGAGCACCCACATCTCCTCGAAGCCATAGTTTGTGTAGGCGAAGGCTACGGTGAGGGTTCCCTCGAAATACAGAATGTCGTATCCATCCCCGCCTTGAAACTGAAGAAGATAGTCGAAACCATCGGCATAGAAGATATCGTTGCCGGCACCGCCGATCAGAATATCCGCTCCAGCGCCACCCTTGAGAATGTCGTTGCCGCCGTTGCCGTGCAGGATGTTGTTGAGCGCATTGCCGGTGATGCTGTCATTGCCCGATCCGCCGGCGGCATTCTCGATATCGCAGGCATAGGCGATCGCCAGGTTCATGGTCATGCCGTCGCAATCGGAAAACGCGCCCGGGTTGAGATCGATGCGCGACGCCGTCAAAAACCCCGAAAGATCCAGCCAATCGTTGCCGCCGCCGTCTCAGATGGTCAAGATGGGATGGGCATTCTGGGTGAAATCGAAGAGGCTGACGCCCGCCGTTGCGCTAAAGCCATATCGCGTGTCGCCGGAGCGCGTGCTCATTTCCGCGCCATAGAGCGCCTGGATCGCGAGCACGTCATGCAGCATCGGGGTCTGCGGGTAGTATTTCTGCCCGTTACTGGCAATCCAGTCAGCACCGGTATTCGATCCATCGAAATAGGACATGACCGAATACATGATGCTGTCCTGGGCATAGAGAGCATTGTTGGCGTAGGTCGGGCTTCCGCCATTGTAGTTGCCCGGATGGGGAAGCCCCAGGGCGTGACCAAGTTCATGGATATAGGCAAGCGAGCCCCACTGGCCGGTCTTGGGAGTCACCAGATCGTTGGTTCCCCAGCTCGAATTGTAGGTTGGATTGAACCAGACCGAACCGGAAGCGGCACTGCTTCCCGGGTAATAGGCATGGGCATATCCGATTCCCGTTGTGGTGTTCTGGAACTCGATTTGCGGGGATGACGCCGTCTCGACAAAATCGGGAGCGATGAGATCGTCCCACAGCCTGATGGCCAGCCGCGCGGCGTCTTTTTGGGCAGTGCTCAGCGGTGAGAAGCCGGGTCCCTCACCCGTTGAGAACGACCAGCTCGGCGCGGTTACCGGAAAGCCGTAGGAAATGGTGCCGCCGCTCCACTTGACACCCACGCGCAACAGATTGTCGACAATCTGCGTATTGGTCCATGTCGCTGGCACAGAAATCTCCCCGGCTTGAAGCCTTTACAAGCCGGGAATCTATCGGCGTGGCCGCTTACACAATCCTTAAGGTCCGCCCCGGGTTTTTACGGAACCGGTGCCTTCAATCGTCATCGTTAACGCTAACCCCGGTGCGCAATCAGCCAGGGGACCGGGGCGCATATCCGGCGCCGTTGACGGCGGCGGGGCGTCCTTCGAGATGGAGCATGGCGGTGCGCTCTCCCGTCTCGGCGATGACCTTGCCCCGGCGCACCACCTTGAGCCGGTTGGCTTTGAGCCTGATCGCCTCGATGGGGTTCCTCGCCTGCAACAGCACAAAATCCGCTTTGCAGCCTTTTTCCAACCCATAGTCCTCAAGCTGCATAGCCTTGGCCGGATTAACGGTCACCGCATCGAAGGCCCAGCGCATGGCCTCCCGGCTGGTCATGGGAACCGCATGGATGCCCATGGCAGCTACTTCCAGCATGTCCGCCTGGCCCAGCGGATACCAGGGGTCCATCACGCAATCATGACCGAAGGAGACATTGATGCCGGCCGAGCGAAGCTCAGGTACGCGTGTCATGCCCCGGCGCTTCGGATAGGTGTCGTGGCGGCCTTGCAGAGTGATGTTGATTAGCGGATTGGGAGTTGCATGGAGTTGCGCTTCCGCGATCAAGGGAATGAGTTTCGAGACATAGTAGTTGTCCATGGAGTGCATGGAGGTGAGATGCGAGCCAACGACGCGTCCATGGAGTCCGAGCCTCTGTGTTTCATAAGCCAATGTTTCGACATGACGCGACATGGGGTCGTCCGTTTCATCGCAATGGATATCGACGAGCAGCGAGCGCTTCGCTGCGATCTCGCACAGCTCTTTCAGGCTTGCCGCACCTTCCGCCATGGTGCGCTCGAAATGGGGGATGCCGCCCACCACATCCACGCCCATGTCCAGCGCGCGCAAAAGATTCTGCTTTGCTGTTTTCGAGCGGTAGAAGCCATCCTGCGGAAACGCCACGATCTGCAAGTCGAGATAGGGCGCAATCTTCTTTTTAACCTCAAGCAGCGCTTCAACGCACAGCAGCCTGTCGTCGCAGACATCCACATGGGTGCGGATAGCGCCGATCCCCTGCGCCACGGCCAAATCGCAATACCGGAGCGCCCGTTCGATTACCGCCTCGTGGGTCAGCAGCGGCTTGAGTTCGCCCCACAGGGCTATGCCTTCAAGCAGCGTGCCGGACTGGTTGAGCCGCGGCAAGCCCAGGGACAGCGTGGCGTCCAAATGAAAATGCGCGTCGATGAACGGCGGCGACACAAGATAGCCCTTGGCATCGATGACCGCCCGGGCTTCGGCTTTGATTTGTGGCGCTACTTCCGAAATGCGCCCCTTCTCGCAAGCAATATCAATGCCAGCCCGGCCGTCGGGAAGCGCCGCGTTGCGAACCAGAAGATCAAGCATGGGCCCCCCGAAGAAATGGCTTACGCCAAGGCTTGCAATTCCCCCAGTATGGCAGCGCCCATCTGCGCCGTCGAGGTATGGGCCTGCGTGCCGCCGGCGATGTCTTTGGTCCTGATGCCCTTGGCGAGCACGGCTGCAATGGCTTGATCGATCTTGTCCGCCCATTCGCCAAGGCCGAAGGAATAGCGCAGCGCCATGCCGAAGCTGGCGATCATGGCGATGGGATTGGCGGCACCGGTGCCTGCGATATCGGGAGCGGAGCCATGTACGGGTTCGTACATGGCCTTGCGCCGCCCTGTTTTCGCATCTGCCGCTCCCAGCGAAGCGGACGGCAGCATGCCCAGCGAACCCGTGAGCATCCCGGCCACGTCGGACAGCATGTCGCCGAACAGATTGTCGGTGACGATCACATCATATTGTTTCGGCCAGCGCACCAGTTGCATGGCGCAATTGTCCGCCAGCACATGCTCGATCTCGATATCGGAATAGTGTTCCTTGTGCAGGCGGGTGACGACCTCATGCCACAGCACGCCCGACTTCATCACGTTGCGCTTTTCCGCCGATGACACCTTCTTGCGGCGGTTGCGCGCCAGATCGAATGCCACGCGGGAAATGCGCTCGATCTCGAATGTGTTATAGACCTGTGTGTCGATGGCGCGTTTCTGGCCGTTGCCGAGATCGGTGATGGTTTTGGGCTCGCCGAAATAAACTCCACCCGTCAGTTCACGGACGATCAGGATGTCGAGGCCTTCCACCACCTCGCGCTTGAGTGAGGAGGCATCGGCCAATGCCGGATAACAGATGGCAGGGCGCAGATTAGCGAAGAGGCCCAGGTCCTTGCGCAAGCGCAGCAGGCCCGCTTCGGGCCGCACATCGTAGGGCACCCTTTCCCACTTGGGGCCGCCAACCGCGCCAAACAGCACGGCATCGGCGGCCATCGCCTTCGCCATGTGGTCTTCGGAAATGGCCTTGCCATGGGCATCATAAGCTGACCCACCCACCAGGCCGCGATCCGTCTCGAACCTGGCGATCCCCTGAGCATTGAACCAGCCGATGATCGCTTCGGCTTCTTTCATCACTTCCGGGCCGATGCCATCGCCCGGGAGGAGAAACAAATTATAGGAGGCCATGATATTCCCCGCCCGCCACATGAAACCGCGCGATGGGTAGCGGGAGCACGCCGTTCAGGCAACTCCCAAATATCTATCCTCAATGCGACATCAGCACCGGACGATTGAGGCGGCCGAGCACGAAGCGGGTGGCGCCGCCGAAAATGAACTCGGCGAGCCGGCTGTGACCATAGGCCCCCATGACGATGAGTCCGGCGCCGCACCCGTCAGCGCAGCGCAGCAGGGCCTGGCCCGCATCGCGCTCTTCCGTGGCGAAGGCCTCGGTCTCCGCCTTGACGCCGTGGCGCACCAGCGTTTCGGACAGGCTGGCGCCCTTGGGTGTTGTATCTTTCTGCATGCCGGCACGGAGCAGGCGGACTTTCTTTGCCGCTTTGAGCAATGGCAGGGCGTCAAAGGCGGCCCGTGCCGCCTCGCGGCCCCCGTCCCAGCCCACCACGACCTCATCGAGGGAGAGCTTGGCTTCGCCCGTGCCCGGAAGCACGATGACGGGACGCCCCACGCCCATGATCACCTGTTCGACGAAGTCGCGCTCGACGCCGGTGATTTCGTCGGGATTCGTCGCCGAAACCACAAGGGCATCGGCGCTGCGCCCGCAAGCGATGGTATCATCGGCGATGAGGGGCGTGCGGGCATCGATCTGATGAAAATCGAAGCTCACCTTCTCACGCTGCATGGCCGCTTCGAAATCGGCGCGCACCTTGGCGGCATTGTCCCTGAAAAAAGTACGGTTGCCTTCAAACACCTGCGGTGCTGCTTCAAAACCAACCGAAGGATAGACCTGAACGGAGGGGATGACATAAAGCCCGGTCACATGGGCCTTAAGCACGCGCCCCAGCATGCCCGCCGCCGCAACGACTTGCGGCAGCCGACCGGTTTCATTGAGGGATACCAGAATTGTTTTGTAGGACATGGGATACGTTCTCCATGGCTGCCGGTCCGGAGCCTGTTCGCCCTTCGAGGCTCGCTCCGCTCGCACCTCAGGGTGAGGTAACCTACCACAAATCCTTATTTTGAGGTGCACGGCCCAAAGGGCCGGCCTCGAAGGATGCGATGCTAAGGCTACTCCGCCGCTTTCAACGCCATGGGATTGTTCGGATGCGTGGTCCAGTTGGCATAGGCGGGATCGATTTTCTTGGCCGTGCGGGGGTCGACCCCCGAGGTCATCCGTTCCATCGTAATGCAGTTTTCCACCGGGCAGACCTCGACGCACAGATTGCAGGCGACGCATTCCGCGTCGATCACCTCGAAGTGACGCTTACCCTCTTTCTCGCGCATGATCGCTTGATGGGAGGTATCCTCGCAGGCCGCATAACAACGGCCGCACTTGATGCACATATCCTGGTCGATCCTGGCCTTGGTCACATAGTTGAGATTGAGGAACTGCCAGTCGGTGACGTTGGGCACCGCCAGCCCGCGGAACTCCTCGATCGAGGCATAGCCCTTTTCATCCATCCAGCGCGCCAGACCCGATTTCATTTCTTCCACGATGCGGAAGCCATAGGTCATCGCCGCCGTGCATACTTGTACCGTGCCACAGCCAAGCGCCATGAACTCCGCCGCATCGCGCCATGTGGTGATGCCGCCGATGCCGGAGATCGGCATGTGGCGGGTTTCCGGATCGCGGGCGATTTCGGCCACCATGTGCAGGGCCATGGGCTTCACCGCCGGGCCGCAATAGCCGCCGTGACTGCCCTTGCCGTCAATGGTCGGCATCGGTGCAAAATTGTCGAGATCGACCGAGACGATGGAATTGACGGTGTTGATCAGTGATACCGCGTCGGCGGCACCCTTTGCCGCCGCCTGCGCCGGATAACGGATGTTCGTGATATTGGGGGTGAGCTTGACGATGACCGGCATGCGCGAGTGCTGCTTGCACCAGCGCGCCACCATTTCGATATATTCGGGAACCTGCCCCACCGCCGAACCCATGCCGCGTTCCGACATGCCGTGAGGACAGCCGAAATTGAGTTCAACACCATCGGCGCCGGTTTCCTCCACGCGTTTCAGAATCTTCTTCCAGGCGGTTTCCTCGCACGGCACCATGAGTGAAACGACCATGGCCCGATCCGGCCATTCGCGTTTCACCTTGGTGATCTCCTGAAGATTGATTTCAAGGGGCCGGTCGGTGATCAGCTCGATGTTGTTGAAACCCAAAAGCCTACGGTCCGCCCCATGGATGGCGCCGTAGCGTGGGCCGTTGACGTTGACGATGGGCGGGCCTTCCTCGCCCAGGGTCTTCCACACCACACCGCCCCAGCCCGCCTTGAAGGCCCGCACCACATTGTATTCCTTGTCGGTGGGCGGGGCGGACGCCAGCCAGAACGGATTAGGCGATTTGATGCCCGCGAATTCGCTGCGAAGGTCAGCCATGGCCTAACTCCTCTCTAAATTTTGTCATTGCCGGACTTGTCCCGGCAACCCATTGCTCAATAACTCCGCTGTCTCAGCCTGATGAGACATGGGTCTCCGCAACAAGTGCGGGGATGACATTTGTTGGTGTTTGTAAATACTCATTGATCGATTCAGCCGCGCGCCTGCCGTCATCGACGGCGGCGACCGTCAGGTCCTTGCCGCCCGCGGCGCAATCGCCGCCGGCCCAGATTCCGGCAACGCTGGTGCGCCGTTCGGCGTCGACCTTGATGCGCCCGCCTTCGAACTGAAGGGTGCCGCCGGCTGCGTCAACATAGGTTTGGCCAATGGCCTTGAAGATCATGTCGGCGGCGAGATCGAACGTCTCGCCGGTTCCCGCCAGTCTGCCATTCTGTTCTTCCGTATATTCGCAAGCGAGCCCCACGGCCTTGCCGTTCTCCACCAGCACCTTTTTCGGCGCAACCCAGTGCTTGATCTTGACTCCCCTGGTCTGGGCAAGCTCCTGTTCATAGCCGCTTGCCTTCATCTGCTCCTGGCCACGGCGATAAAGGATGGTAACGTCTTCCGCTCCCAGCAGTTTCGATTGCACGGCCGCATCGATCGCCGTCATGCCGCCGCCGATGACCAGCACACGGCGCCCGACGGGCACAACGCTGAGATCCTCCGCCTGACGCAACTCCGCGATGTAGCCGACCGCATCTTCGATGCCCGGAACCTGTTCGTCCCGCGCGCCCAACGCATTGACACCAGCCAGCCCCATGCCGAGAAATATCGCGTCGTAATCGCGCTGCAGATCCGTGAGCTTCAACTTGCCTCCGAGCATCATCCCGTTCTCGACCGTGATGCCGCCGAGCGCCAGCACGAAGTCCACTTCCTTTTGAGCGAAGTCATCCACCGTTTTGTAGGCGGCGATGCCATATTCGTTGAGGCCGCCAGGCTTTTCGCGCGCTTCGAATATCGTGACATCATGACCGTGCATCGAAAGCCGGTGCGCGCAGGCAAGACCCGCGGGGCCGGCGCCCACGATTGCCACTTTCTTTCCCGTTTTCTGAGCGCGTGCGTAGGGATGTTTGCCCTCCGCCATCAGAAGATCGGTGGCATAGCGCTGCAGCTGGCCAATCTTCACGGGCTTGCCTTCCGCCAACTCGCGCACGCAAGCTTCTTCGCACAGGGTTTCGGTGGGGCAGACGCGGGCGCATATGCCGCCAAGGATGTTCTGGTTGAAGATCGTCTTGGCGGCGCTCTTCGGCTGGCCCGTCTGGATTTCCCGGATGAACATCGGAATATCGATGGAGGTGGGGCAGGCCGCCATGCAGGGCGCATCGTGGCAGAAATAACAGCGGTCGCTCTCGACGAGCGCTGCATGATCGCCGAGGGGCGGATGCAGATCGGCGAAGTTTTCGGCGTACTGCATCTTGGGCAGGCGGTTACCCGCGATATCGGGGCCTTTCGACGCCGCCATGACGCGTCCTCCTGTGCAGTTTCACCGGAGGATGGCAGAATTTGTTCAAATGGTCAAATTTTTG
>JBKKDI010000216.1:0-17956 GCA_046708645.1 Aestuariivirga sp. | reverse complement strand
ACGCGGGGCGAGGACATCTTGAGATTCGAGCCCTACGTGCTCCGGGTTCGACCCGGACATCCACTTCACGGCCACTTCAAACATCGTCACACTTGAGGGGCTGGATGGCAGGGGCAAGCCCGGCCATGGAGAGAAAAGTGTGAAACCGGTATTATGATTAAAGCAGCTGTGGCATTGAAGCAGCCATGGAACACCCTCTACTGAGCGCGATTCAGCGCGCGGGTTTCACGTCACTTGGTTGGTTCGTCCCTATTCCCCCCGACGATGTTCCCCGGGATGCACGCTTCGTTATCCTCGTGGGCAACGCCGGACCGGCCATGTTCAGCCGCTTCGTCCGCGAACGGGATCCTGCGAAAGATCGTCTGGATGACTGGACGAGAGAGGTGGTGGGCACGCTCGCCCGCGAGCTCGATGCCACTGCGGTATTTCCGTTTGACAAGCCGCCCCTGCCCTTTCTCACTTGGGCACGGCGGGCGGGTGCCGGGCATATCTCACCGCTCGGCCTCAATATCCACGCGACCTATGGCCTGTGGCACGCCTATCGGGCAGCCTTACTGTTTCCGGTTGCTTTCGATTTGCCTCCCGTGAGCAGTGGCGCTCACCCTTGCGAAGCTTGTGCTGAAAAACCCTGTCTCAGCGCCTGTCCAGTTGGCGCATTTACGGCCGGCAACTATGATGTCGATGCCTGCGCCAGCCATGTAGGGTCGCCGGCAGGCGATGACTGCATGTCCGGCGGCTGCTTGGCGCGGCGGGCCTGCCCGGTGGGGCGGGCCTTTGCATATTTACCACAACAAGCAGAGTTTCACATGAAGGCGTTTCTCAAGGCGAGAGGATTGGAAGCATGAAAAGCGGATCGTGCCTGTGCGGCGCCGTCAAATACCAAGTGAGCGGTCCATTGCGCAATGTCGTCGCCTGCCATTGCCAGCAGTGCCGCAAACAGACGGGGAATTACATGTCCGCCACGGCTGCCAAGGACGGAGACCTTCAATTCATCGAGGATCGCGGCCTCAAATGGTATCGTTCAAGCAATACCGCCAAGCGCGGTTTCTGCTCGGAATGCGGATCCGTGCTGTTCTGGAAAGGCGAGGGCCGGGACTACACCGCTATCGCCGCAGGCTCCCTCGATGGGAAAACCGGCCTAGCTCTCGAAGGGCATATTTTCTGCGACAACGCCGGCGATTACTATGAGATCGCTGGAGGCGCCTACAGGAACGCGGGCCACCTGTAATTCACGCGATCCGTTTGCGAAGATCGGTTTGCAGATCACCATAGCCGGTGAAACGGTATTCATACCCGAGGCCAAGCTGCTTCGCCGCAGCCATGGCTTTCTTCGCCAGGTCCTCGTCCGGCGTTTGGGCGAGGTAGACAATTTTTTTGTAGTTGCCGAAATACATGGGCAGAAGCTCCGGATGGCGGTCGAGGCCGAGCCCTGCCCAGATCAGTTTGTCGAAGTGCCGAGCCAGATAATCGGTGAGGAAGAAGGTTGTCACGTCCTCCTCGGCTCGCGCCGCGAAGGCCTCGTTGCCGGAGTAGAAGGAATAGCAATGGGGGCCGTCGATCCGCTCCACTCCCTCCTCTTTCAGCAGCTTGTCGAGAAGGCCTCCCGTGCCGCAATCGCCATAGAGCACGAAAATGGATTTATAGCGGCCCTTCGCCGCGCGAATCTTCTCGCGCACTCCGGGCACGATCTTGTCGGGGGTATTGTGCCATTTGGCGGGGAGGCACTGGACGTCGAACGCAGTCCAGCGGTTGCGCTCGATCAGATCGACGATCTCGCGGGCCAGCGCCCCGCAGGCAATGAGCAAGACATCGCCCTTGCCGGCAGTGAAGCCAAATTCATCGGATGGTTTGACGTTTACGAGGGTCATTGGGCTTACTCTGCCTCATCTATATATGGTGTTGCGCGGGAAATTCCGGCGTATGGCCGTTGATATCCGCCCTAGTTGCACAAAAGTAGGTAATCTGATAATCTGATTATCAGATTGGAGGCCGGTTATGACCCGTATTTCAGCGACAGAAGCATCGCGCAATTTCTCAGACATCCTCAACCGCGCCCAATATCGGGGCGAGAGCTTCGAGGTCATGCGCGCTGGCGAAGTCGTGGCCCGCATCGAGCCCGTTCATCGCAAGCGTTTGACAGTCGGTGAGTTTCGGGAACTTTGGAAGTCTTGGCCCCGGCTTGACCCGGAAGACGCGGCGCAGTTCGAAGAGGATTTAAAGGAAATTAGGGCGAGCGCTCCTTCCCCGGCAACTAAATGGGATTGATCGTAGATACGGGCATTTTCATAAGGGCGGAACGCGACGGCCACCGCGATCCCGTTGCGCTTGTTCCCTTCGATGACGAGCTCGGCTTTTGCAGCATCAGTCTTTCTGAGTTGCTGGAGGGGGTTCATTACGCGGCAACGCCACTTCGCGCCGAACGGCGGCGGAATTTTATCGAACGCGCGAAAGCCGTCATGCCCATTTTTGTTTTCGATGAAGCCGTGGCTGAGGTTCATGCACGCTTGCGCGCCGCGCAGCGCAAGAAAGGCAAAATGATCGGGGCTCATGATTTTATCATCGCGGCGACCGCCATGAGCCTCGGTTGGGATGTTCTTACTTTTAACTCCGCCGAATTCCGGCACGTCGAGGGGCTCGGTGTCCGCGAGGCATAATTAGAGAACGCCGGTTAGCAACCCCGTACCCGCCAGCGCCATGGCGCTGCCGCCGATCTGGGCGACACGCTGGGAAACAGCAATCTGCCCTATGCCGATGCCGAGAGCATGCAGCGATGCCGTCGCCAGCATGAAGCCGAATGCATAGCCGGCCGCGGATACGCCAGGAGGGATTTCGAACCCATGAGCGTGCCCATGAAAAATCGCAAAGAACCCAGCCAACGCTACGGCAGCGGTAAGAGATGCTTTCCATTGCAGCGCCACTACCGCGCCCATAACAATCACCGAGAGGGCGATACCCATTTCGACATACGGTAGTTCCAGTCCGAACAAGCCCGCAACACCGCCCGCGGCCATCATGGCAAGAAAAGTTGCAGGCACGAACCACAGCGCGCGGCCACCGAGACTGGTGGCAAACACACCAACGGCCACCATCGCCAAAAGATGATCAAGTCCGTTGAAAGGGTGAGCAAAGCCGTGGGCGAACCCTGCGGTGCCGCCAGCACCCGTGTGGGCTTCGGCCGCCGTCGCCATAAATGCCAATAGTAAAACCGAATAGAGGGGACGTCTTGTCATATGCTGCTCCTTTGCTCTCGCAATGCGCCCTTTGGCGCACTTCATGACAGGCCGGTTTGTTGTGGAGATCAGGATGCTGCGAGCTGGTTATGCTTTCTCGTCATGTAGCTCTTGGCGGTCTCAACCGCTACCGCGGCGTCCCGGCAATAGGCATCGGCACCGATGGCCTTGGCGAATTCCTCGTTGAGAGGCGCTCCGCCCACCAGCACGACATAGTCGTCGCGCATGCCTTTTTCCTTCAGCGTGTCGATCACGACTTTCATATAGGGCATCGTCGTCGTCAGCAGCGCCGACATGCCGAGAATATCCGGCTTATGCTCCTCGATGGCGGCAAGGTACTTCTCCACCGCGTTGTTGATGCCGAGATCGATCACCTCGAAGCCAGCACCTTCCATCATCATGCCGACGAGATTCTTGCCGATGTCGTGAATGTCGCCCTTCACCGTGCCGATCACCATCTTGCCCTGGCGGGGCGCCCCCGTGGCGATGAGCAGCGGGCGGAGGATGAACATGCCGGCCTTCATGGAATTGGCGGCGAGGAGAACTTCGGGGACGAACAGAATGCCATCGCGGAAGTCGACGCCGACGATGCGCATGCCTTCGACGAGGGCTTCGGTCAGCACCTTGTAGGGCGCCCAGCCGCGGCCCAGCAAAATGTGGACAGCCGCCTCGACCTCCTCCTTCAAACCGTCGTAGAGGTCGTCGTGGACCTGCTGAACCAGATCCTCGTTATTGAGGGAGTTCAGATCGAGTTCGCCTTCTTCAACCATCAAAAGTCTCCAGCCGGAATCGTGATCTGCTCCCAAAATAGCGGAATGTCAGGGAATTCCCCGATCCTTGGGCGACGTCCACATGCCGGAAAGCGACGGTTGAGGCAAGCAGAAATGGCGGCTAAGGATGAGGCCCTTTCACCACCCCCGCCGGATTCCCAAGCATGACAACGTCCTTCGACATCGAACGGGTTCGCGCCCAATTCCCCGCTCTTGCTCTCACCGACGACGACAGGTCCCGTGTCTATTTCGACAACCCGGCGGGAACCCAGGTCCCGCAGCTGGTGATCGACCGGACCGTCGACTGCCTCGTTGCCCGCAACGCCAATCTCGGCGGTTACTTCCCAACAACGGTTGCGGCGGGGGCGCTTGTCGACGAGGCCCATCAGGCTTGCGCCGATTTCTACAACGCCGCGAGTCCTTCGGAGATCGTATTCGGCCAAAACATGACGAGCCTCACGTTCCACATGTCGCGCTGTCTCGGCAAACGCTTCCAGCGCGGCGATGAAATCATACTGTCGCGCATGGACCACGATGCCAATGTCGCGCCCTGGCTGCTACTGGCCGACGATCTGGGGCTCACCGTGCGCTGGATGGATTTCGATCCCGAAACCTACGAGTTTCCAGACGATGCGCTCACCAAGGTATTAAGCGAGAAAACCAAGCTCGTGGCGCTAGGCCTTGCCTCCAATTGCACCGGCACAGTGAACGACGTGAAGCACTTTGCCCAACAGGCCAAAGCTGCGGGAGCGCTGGTCTATGTTGATGCCGTGCAGATGGCGCCGCACTACGCCATGGACGTGCAGGACCTGGGCATCGATATCCTGGTGTCCTCCGCTTACAAATGGTTCGGGCCGCACCAGGGCATATTATGGGGCCGGGAAGATTTGCTGAAGGAAACTTTCGGCTACAAGGTGAGGCCCGCCGGCGAGGATCTTCCGCACAAGTTCGAGACCGGCACGCTGAGCCACGAGGGCATGGCGGGTTGTCTTGGCGCTATCGAATATCTCGAGCAATTCGGTGAAGGCGGCAATCGCCCGGCGCGCATCAAGTCCGCATGGGATGCGCTAGCCGCTTACGAGCATAAAATCACGTTGCGGCTCATCGAGGGCCTTCGCGAATTCAAAGGGCTGAAGATTCGCGGCATCACCTCGGCGAATGCCATGTACCGCCGGGTACCGACCGTATCCTTCACGCTGGAAGGCGCACACCCCGCCGATCTCGCCAAGAGCTTCGCCCGCGACAACATCTTCGTATGGTCGGGACACAACTATGCCATCGAACCGATGACCCGCATGGGCCTGATGGACAAAGGCGGCGTGCTCCGCGTCGGCCTCGCTCACTACAACACGGAGGCCGAAGTGGACGCTTTGCTCGCTTCACTCAGCCGCATTACCAAGACTTGAGGGGCTGCCAGCCAGCCGAACCGTAAGAGCCCTCATCCAGCCTTCGGCCACCTTCTCCCATCCTGTGGACGGGAGAAGGCGAAGTTCTGGAAGATTATCGCCCTCGCCCGTGCGGAACGCATGGGAGAGGGTGCCCGATAGGGCGGGTGAGGGCTCTTTGCGAAATCAGTTCTTGTCTAGCAACTGCCGCAACATGCTCTCGTGGTGATTGAGGAAGCTGCGGGTGACTTCGAAGTGTTCGGTATCCTCGTAAGCAATGCGGTCCAGCCCCTTGGGGCCGATCTGGTAAATCCAGGCGTCTGGATAAGCCATGAGGATTGGTGAATGAGTCGCGATTAAGAACTGTGAATTTTCCGCAATCAGGTCATGCATGCGCACCAGCATGGACATCTGCCGTGATGGCGAAAGCGCGGCTTCCGGTTCATCAAGGATGTAAAGACCGTTGCCGCTAAAGCGATTCTCCAAGAGAGCAAAGAACGACTCACCATGAGATTGTTTGTGGAGCGATTTTCCCCCAAAGCTGTCAATGATCGGCGGGCTAAATGCGGGTTCCGCATCTAGATTTTCAATGTTAGTAGCCAGATTGAAGTAGCTTTCAGCGCGTAGGAAAAAGCCGTCTCTTGCCCGCTTAACGCCTTTTGTGAGCCTCAGATCCTTGTGCAGAGATGAATGAGACGAGAAGGTGGTAAAATTGAAATTTCTGGACCCTCCCTCTGCGTTGAAGCCCCAGGCTAGTGCGAGAGCCTCGATCAGCGTGGATTTTCCAGAGCCATTCTCCCCAATTATGAATGTGACCTTCGGATGAAACTCAAGCTCATGAAGATTAGCGACGGCCGGCAAATTGAAGGGAAACGCGGACCGGTCCTTGACCCGATCCCAGAGGAGCTCCGCCCGCAAAAGATAATGTTTCGCCTCGAATGATTTCATGCTGAAATCATATGGGCGCAAATTGCCCGCAGGCAAATGCGTTGCCTGGTTTTGGTTAGCAGCTCACCCCCGGCGCCTCTCACGCCGCGCGGCGCCTTCGGCGGCGGTGTCCACGCCTTTCGCGAGGACCGAGACGGCGCCGAGGCGTTGCTCGATCAGTTCAACCGAGGGACGTTCCCCGCGCGTATAAGTTTCCAGCGATTTCCGCATGGCGGCGAGATGGGCGGGGCTGGTGCCGCAGCAGCCGCCGATGATCTTAGCTCCGGCATCGAGTGCGATGCGGGCATAGTCGGCCATCAGTTCGGGCGTGCCGGAATAATGGATATGGCCATCGGCGTATTGCGGGATTCCGCAATTGCCCTTGGCGACGACGGCGGCATCGGGCCGCGCTTCGGTTATGCCGAGAACCGTAGCGATCAGTTCCGAAGCGCCGGTACCGCAATTGGCGCCGATGGCCACGGGCTGGGTGGCCAGCGATGCCGCAAGCGCGCCGAAAGCCTTGGGGGTGATCCCCATCATGGTGCGTCCGTTGGTATCGAAGCTCATGGTGGTGACGATGGGAAGCCCCGCCTTCGCCGCACCCTCAACGGCGGCGCGAAGCTCTTCCTCCGAGGACATGGTCTCGATCCACAACACATCCGCGCCGCCCTCCTTCAGCGCCATGGCTTGCTCCTCGAAGGCCGCCACGCCGTCCTCGTGCGACATGGTGCCGACAGGCTGGAAAATTTCGCCGGTGGGGCCGATGGAGCCCGCCACATAAACGGGACGGCCCGCACTATCCGCCTCGGCGCGCGCATTCTTCGCCGCGGCGATGTTGATCTCACGCACCCGGTCTTGCGCATTATGCAATTTCAACCGGTGGCAATTGCCGCCGAAACTGTTGGTGAGCACGATATCGGCCCCCGCTTCGATAAATCCCCGGTGCAACCGGCGCACTCGCTCGGGATGGTCGAAATTCCACATCTCCGGCGCATCGCCCGAGACCAGCCCCATGTCGAAATAATTGGTGCCGGTGGCGCCATCGGCCAAGAGCCAGGGACGGGTGGCAAGGGCTTCAGTAAAGGACGGGCGGGCCATGGTGACCTCCATAGGGAGAATATAAAGAATTCTTTATATGCTTTCAGGGGCGCTGCCAAGAGGCAAATGCCGAGCCCCATGTCAAAAGCGACATCCGGGCATTGACGGGCCAGGATGTGGGCTGCTGGCCCGAGGCTTTGAGGCCTCCGAGTGCTGCAGCGAGATCGGCAATGTCGCCGCGGTGCAAAACCGGGGCACGGTGCTTGCCTTCCCCGTCGGCCTGGCCATGGGCGCACAGGATCTGCGTGGCAGGATCGAGAAGCGGCAAGAGTGCCTCCGCGCTTGCCAGATAGGCGGCAAGGTCTGCGCCGGGAATCTGCGCATAGAGGGGACCTGGATAGACAAAGTCCGCCGCGAAAAGGATATTCGCCTGCCCTTCCAGGAGCGAAACCGAATCCGGCGAGTGTCCAGGCGTGTGAATCAGTTCCAGCACGCGGCCACCCAGATCGATGCGGTGCCCAATGGGCCACCATTCGGAGATGCTCACAGGCTTCCACGTCATGCCTTCTTGGGAACCACGGAAAAGATCGTCGGAAGCGTGGAGGATTTTACCGCTCATACAGGCGCGGAGCACGGACAAATCCGCGAGCGCCACACGGGTGAAGCGGTGCAGATTGCCGGTGTGGTCGTAATGCATGTGCGACGGCAGAACGGTGAGCGGCTTCGATATCAGCGCCGATACCACGGCGGAAATGTCGCGCACACCCGGACCGGTATCGAACAGCAGCGCTCTCTCCCCGCCCTCGATCAGATAGTTCCAGTTGATCTGATGGAAGCGCGGCTCGCCGATGGCGTGAATGCCGGGGGCTATCGCCTCCACGGCGAACCAGTCGTCGAACCAGTGGACGCCCGGAGCCAGCATCAGGCGCGCTTCTCGCCGTAATATAGAGTAGCCACATGTTGGGCCTCGGCGAAGAATAGCCAGCGCTCGACCACGGCGGCGGCGAGGACCAGAACCGCCGCGACTATGGAAACCAAAGGCACGGCAAGGGACGCCAGTATGGCGAGCAGCGCCAGGACCAGCAACAGAAACACAGAACTTCGCAACACCGCCGCATGCTTGCGCGCCACCGCATATCCCATTTCCTTCTGAATGAAATTGGTGGCGGTGTGCGGCAGTTCCCATTGGCTGACGCTGCCGATGCGGCCGAGGCCCGTGGCGGCTTCAATGGTGTGGGATTTCTCAGCGCCATCGATGGCGCGCCAATAGAAGAATTTCAGAACACCCAAGAGAATGAGCGCCGCGATGGTAACGATGACTTGAAAATACTGGAAGCGATTGAACACCGCCGCGATCGCCGTCATGAGGCTGGCTCCCGTGGCCAGCGAAAATGCCAGGTAAACCGGCGCCGTGAGCGGCTGCGCCCAGGCGCGGATCGTCGGCAGCGTCGAATAGATCTTCGCCGTGCAGTAGACGGTGACCACGCACATGACGGCGGTGATGAACCCCAGCGGCGCGATCAACAGGGGCACATCAATGAGGCCCGGCCATACGGCGGTGAAAGCCAGCGCGGGTGCGTAGGTGACAACCGACGCAACACCTTCGCGCGACAGCCACGACGAGCGCCATTGGGAAAACGCCCGCCACGCCCGCTCCGGCCGGCCAAGATGCAACATTGATGACAGCAGGCCAATGGTGATGAGGACCAATGCGATAAAGCTGGCGGTAAGCGCGAAGCTCAAGCTCGAGGCTGGTCCGTGACTGGCTCCTGCCAGTCCCAACAAAGCCAAAAGACCATAGCCCGCTCCCGACGCCGTAGTAAACAGAATGACCGAATAGGCCGGATGCATCTCAACCTTCGAGCTTGCCGGAATAATCGGTGTCGTCGCCGCGCGTGCCGATCATCTTGCGCGAAAGCACCTGGTCGGCCCAGGCGAAGAGCCGGTCAAAAGCCGAGCCATCGCCCTTCGGTAATTCGATGGGCTTCGTCGTGGTGGCATCCTTGCGCGCGCGCGGCGGCAGATATTTATTCACCGGCTTGTAGCCCATGTCAGGGAGCAGGTCGAAACCCTCGCGCTCCTTCACCAACAGTGACACCGGCGAGGCGGGGTCGCCGAGGTCGCCGAAATGCCGCGCGCCCGTGGGGCAGGCCTTGACGCAAGCCGGCACCCGGTCTTCGGGCTCAAGATGATCGTTATAAATGCGGTCGACGCACAGCGTGCATTTCTTCATCACGCCGTGGCTGTCGTCATATTCGCGCGCGCCATAGGGACAAGCCCATGAGCACAGCTTGCAGCCGATGCAGGTTTCCGGATTGACCAGCACGATGCCATCCTCGGCGCGTTTATAAGAGGCACCTGTCGGGCAGACGGTGACGCAAGCCGGCTCCTCGCAATGCAGGCATGAGCGCGGAAAATGCACGATCCGCGATTGCTCCCGCCCCTGCTCTTTCACTTCATAGCCGTGCACCCGGTTAAGCCAGACACCGGATGGATCGGCGTCATAGGGGTTTTTATCCGTGAGAGGAGCCGAGTACCCTTGCGTGTTCCACTCCTTGCACGACGTGGCGCAGGCCTGGCAGCCGACACAGGTATCGAGATCGATCACCAGCCCGAGCTTCTTCGCGGATGGTGGAGGAAGCGATGTCATGGGAACGGTCGCCCTGGCTGATTTTCCCTTCCCCCCTCGCGGGGGAAGGTGGCGCGTAGCGCCGGATGAGGGGGTGCCTCAGCTTGAAGGTTACACAGCAAATATCGCTGAACCAGCCCCCTCTTCCGTCTCGCGCCTGCGGCGCGATCCACCTTCCCCCGCGAGGGGGGAAGGGAAAAAGCTCCACGAAGGCTGCGTGTCATGCCTGTTCCATCATCTTCTTTAGTTTTGCAAACCTTGGCCTGCTCTCTGCCGATTGATCTTCCGCCTTTTCGACGCGCACGCGGAGATCGTACCAGGCGGCTTGGCCGGTGATCGGATCACTGTTGGAATAGCGGTATCCCCCTTCACGTTCGGGGAGAAGTTCCGAGATCAAGTGATTCATCAGAAAGCCTTTCTTCGACTCGTGGGCATCCGCCGCCAGGCCCCAGGAATTCGTCCGCTTGCCGATGGCGTTCCACGTCCATACGGTTTCCGGATTCTGCCCGTCCATCAGCTTCACCTGGCCCTTGATCGCGCCGTGATGGGAAATCACATTCACCCAATCGCCATCCGCAATACCGAGTTCAGCAGCGCGCTGGCGCGCCATATAGAGCCAGTTGCGGCCCAGTATCTGGCGGAGCCAGGCGTTCTGCGAACCCCACGAGTGATACATGGCCATGGGCCTCTGGGTCACGGCATGCATGGGGAAGTCTTCATCGCTCACCATCTCGCCCTCGAAGGGCGGATACCAAAAGGGAATAGGATCGAAATAGGTCTCGATCCGTTTCCGATGCTCCGCCGACGGAACAATCTTCCCATGGCCTCGCGCCGCCAGCCGGAATTTCTGCAACGGTTCCGAATAGAGCTGATGCATAATGGGTTCAGGCCTCGCGAGAAATCCGAAGAACGTCGCCCAGTCGAGATAGGCCCAATTCACATGGCGATAATATTTCATGTGATCGGGCAGTTCGTAAAACCAGTGGCAGCCATTATCGATATAATGCTGCAGCTGCTCGGGATTAGGCGTGCCCCGCCCCTGCGCCTTGCCGTTGGGCCCGCGAAACCCTGCAAGCGGACCAATGCCGGGCGCCCGTTCATGGTTCACCATATAGTCGGCATAGCCGCCGGGATAACGCGGCAGCCCATCATTGCGGGTCATGCCGGGAAGGCCAAGCCGCGCACCTAAATCGAGCAGCACAGTCTGGAAAGCCCTCACATCGCGATCGGGCTCAACCACCGGCTGCCTGATCGAATCCGCCGGGCCATCGGCCTCTGAAATCGGCCGGTCGAGCAGCGAGATACAATCCCAGCGTTCGAGATAGGTCGTGTCCGGCAGGATGAGATCGGCGTAGTGCACCATCTCCGAGGCGTAGGCGTCGGAGTAAATAATCTTCGGAATCACATACTCGCCGGTCTTCTCATCCTTGGCGGTCAAATACTTGAGCGTGTCGGGCACATTCATGGCCGAGTTCCAGCTCATGTTGGCCATGTACATGAAGAGCACATCGATCCCATAGGGATCGCGCTTGGCCGCGTTGGTGATGACCATGTGCATCATCCCATGGGCGGCGAGCGGCGCATCCCAGGAATAGGCCTTGTCGATGCGCTGTGGCTTGCCGTCTTCGCAGACGAGTAAATCTTCGGGCGAGGTAACAAACCCGAGCGGCGGCCCCGGCAGCGGTGTATTGGGCTTCACCTGCCCAGGCTTCCCCGCCGGTTTTACACCGGGCGGCGAAGGTTTTGGAAACGGCGGCTTGTAGCGAAAACCCCCAGGCACATCGATGGTGCCAAGAATGATCTGCAACAAATGGATACCGCGGCAGGTCTGAAACCCGTTGGCATGGGCGGAGATGCCGCGCATGGCGTGCATGGAGACGGGGCGGCCCACCGTCTTGGCATGAAAACGGCCGGCATAGTCCGTCCACGGAATATCAAGCTCGATCTGCTCCTCGAAGGCGGTGTGCGCCAGTTCGGCGGCGATCCGCTTGATGGTGGCGGCGGGAACGCCGCAGCGCGCCGCCACCGCATCGGGAGAATGTTCGGGCGCCAGAAAGCGCTCGGCGATCAATTGGAAACTCGTCACGGCGCGCCGGCCGTCCGGCAGCGTGAAGCGGCCCATCAGCCTTGGCTCGGCATCGGGAGAAAGTGCGGGCATCGGCGTTTCCGAATGGGCATCCCACACCAGTGCGGACCCCTGCGCGTTGCGGGCGAACAGGCCGTCGTCGGCGGCACCCTCGTTCTCGATCACCAGCCACGGGGAATTGGTGTAACGCAGCAGATATTCGCCATCGATCTTCTGCGCCGACAACAACTCGTGGATGAGCGCGCCGACGAACAGCCCATCGGTGCCGGGGCGGATGCCGATCCATTCGTCCGCAATGGCCGAATAGCCCGTGCGGATCGGATTGAGCGAAACGATCTTGGCGCCCCTGGCTTTGAGCTTGCCCATCCCCGCCTTGAGCGGGTTCGACGCGTGATCCTCGGCCACGCCGAAGAGGAGAAAATATTTCGTATGCTTCCAGTCGGGCTCGCCGAATTCCCAGAACGAGCCGCCGAAGGTGTAAAGCCCCGCCGCCGCCATGTTGACCGAGCAAAAGCCGCCGTGCGCCGCATAATTGGGCGTGCCGAATTGCGCCGCCCACCAGCCGGTCAACCCCTGGCTCTGGTCGCGGCCCGTAAAAAACGCGAGCTTTTTCGGATCGGTGTTGCGCACCTCCGAAAGCCACATCGTGGCCGTGCGCAGCGCCTCCTCCCACTCGATCTCGCGGAATTCGCCGGAGCCCCTCTCGCCCACCCGGATCAACGGTTTCGACAAGCGCGCCGGTGAATAGTGCTGCATGATGCCCGCCGCACCATTGCCGCAGATCACACCCTTGTTGACGGGGTGGTCGCGGTTCCCGTCAATGTATTTGACGGTGCCGTCCTTCAGATAAACCTTTATCCCGCAGCGGCAGGCGCACATGTAACAGGTGGTGGTCTTGATCTCATCCCAGGTCTTGGGCGAGGTTTCGACGGCGGGTTCGGTCATGGACTCGCTGGCTTGTTCGGCTGCCAGCGGGTTTAACCGGTCCCCACCCCCGAAGATAGATGCAAGCTGTCACAGCACCAGCGCAGTTAAGCCCTTGAACGGTGCTTTATATCTTCCAAGGTCACGTGACCCAGAAAGCCGCCGGCGCTTTTTGCCGGTTTTTCGTCTTCGATCGCGTGGGCGAAGATGACGGCGGGATCGGCTTCCAGCTTTTGGATGTGCCGGTACAGTTTGGGATAGTCGCGTTGATCGAGCATTTTAGCACCCGTGGAGGCCAGGAACGGCGCCCAGCGCGCGATACCCGCGAAGTAGGCATCGGCGATCGTTCGTTTGTCGCCCGCCAGCCATTCGCGGTCGCCCATCATTGCCTCAAGACCGGCGTGAGCTTTTGCGACACCTTTCCGGCCTAGATCCCTCAACATCTTCTGTACCGGCGGGTCTTTCTCGCCCTTCAAATCCATGTCGAAGGCCTCGAAGGCCGGGGCGAAGGACGACCAGCAGTCGGAGTTCACAAAGGCCAGAACCTGATTGAGATGGTCGAATTCCGGCGTCCCTTGGTCAAAGGACAGCCCTTTGCTCCGGTCGCGCCAGGCCAGCTGCTGCAAGATCGCAGCGCTTTCGCTCAGCGTCTTGCCACTCTCAAGTAATAGGACCGGCACCTTTTGAACCGGGTTCAGGTGCGTGTAGAAATCGCTTTTCGTGTCGCCGGGCAGGTCGAGCCGGTAAAGCCGATAGGGTTGGCCCAGCCATTCAAGGGCTACGATCGAGCCGAACGAGCTGGCCGCGTGATTACCGTAAAAAAGCACTGGTTCCATGGTAGGTTCCTTGTTGTTAAGTTCACTTGTGGAACCCAGATGGCGAGCGGGGCGTTCACCTTAAAGAACGCACAAAAATGTCAGACAGTTACAAAAATTATTCAAAGGCGAGATGATGAAGAACACTGTATCCGGCTGTTCGATAGAAGATGCCATGCGGCTGTTGGGTGGACGTTGGCGCACACTCCTGATCTACTATCTTACCGACGGTCCCAAGCGCTTTAACGAATTGCGCCGGGACAATCCGGCGATTTCCCATCGCATGCTGGCGCTTGACCTTCGCGAACTTGAGACGGCGGGCGTCATCTCCCGGACCGTCTATCCAACGGTGCCGCCCCAGGTCGAATACGAACTCACCAGCGATGGAAAAAAACTGATGCCGTTGATCAACGCGCTTGGTGATTGGTGGGAGGAGCTCCAGGCCCAGCGCCGGAGGGCCATCGCTCCGGAGCGGGTGATTTCCGATATCGCCGTGCAGCGGGCGCGGGCCTGACCCCCGCGGTCTGCCCCTATCGGGCTTGCGGCCCGGGCG
This sequence comes from Aestuariivirga sp., assembly GCA_046708645.1. Lineage (GTDB taxonomy): Bacteria > Pseudomonadota > Alphaproteobacteria > Rhizobiales > Aestuariivirgaceae > Aestuariivirga. The sequence continues at coordinate 3,599 of JBKKDI010000216.1, read as the reverse complement.
CTAAGCGTCACCCATGGACGGGATTCATCGCGACAACCGGGTATTATCAATCGTCTGCATACTCGCCGCGGTAGGTTTTGCCTCGACGCAGGATGCGGTTGTCAAGGCGATGTCGGGAAATTACTCCGCCTATGAAACGGTTATTTTGCGCTGCGTGGGCTCGTTTCCCATACTTGCCTTGCTGTTGCACCGCGCGGGCGGTTTTCGGATGTTGGCAACACCGCTTCTCGGCCGCGTGCTTCTGCGCTCCATCCTCTTATGCGTGGGCTATTTCACCTTCATTCTGTCCATCGCCACGCTGCCGATCGCCGATTCGGTGGCGATTTATTTCACCATGCCGTTTTTTGTGGCGGGCCTGGCCGGGCCCATCCTTGGCGAGCGGGTGCGCCTCCACCGCTGGCTGGCGATTATTGCAGGTTTCATCGGAGTCTTGATCATGGTGCGCCCCGGCGCTGGCGTCTTCGAGCCTGCGGCCATTCTGGCGCTTGTCTCGGCCTTCGCCTATGCCATCGGCCAGATGATCGGGCGGCCCATCGCCCAGCAAGTGCCGCTTGCCGTCATCGCCATGTGGCAGAACGCTGTGTTTTTATCCGTGGGACTCGCTCTCGCGCTGGTGTTCAACAGTTTCGATTTCAGCGGGCTCAGCCACAAGAGCCTGGTGTTCCTCTCCCGGCCCTGGGTGTGGCCGGGCCTCTTCGATAGCTTTGTTTTGTTCGGCAACGGCATCCTCGCGGCCTTCACCATGATCTTCTTCGTCTCCGCCTATAAGTATAGTGAATCGAATTTTGTGGCGCCCTTCGAGTACTCATCGATGATCTGGGCGGTGGCCTACGGACTTCTCTTCTTCAATGATTTTCCCGATGGTTTCACCTGGATCGGTGCGGCGGTCGTGGCCACCGCCGGCATCCTGATGGTCTGGCGCGACCGTCAACTCGACCGCGCGCTAGCTCCGAGCGCATAGGCCCGCCACTCGGCCACGCCTCTCCTCTCGTCATGCCGACGCTCGAGCTTTTCCCCTTCCCCCCTCGCGGGGGAAGGTGGATCGCGCCCCTTGGCGCGAGACGGATGAGGGGGCTGCTTCAGCGAGGATAGCCCTCAGGCATCTGACTCACTGGACCACCCCCTCATCCGGCGCGTACCGCGCCACCTTCCCCCGCGAGGGGGAAGGGAAAAGTGGGCAGCTCCGCAACTTGCCATCCTGCATCATTCTTAACCGGACAGCTGTGTAGCGGACACGGCCATGATGAGAAAGGAATGCGCGACCGTCGGCTCGATCGTGTCATCATTCACAGCCCGTAGGCGCGCCACAGCCGGTCGGCGAGAGAGTTCGGCGGAAACGGCGCTTCGGCGTCCACCCCGCGCTTGGCCCAAATCGACGCGTACATGTGCATGAAGGGCGAAGGCGGCGGGTCGCGCTCCTCAAGAAAATAGCCCGGCACATTCCACCAGGCGACGGGGTCAACGGTTTCGGGCGGCAGGATGTGAACGCCGTGATCCGGCTGATCCAGCATGAGGCGCGTCAGCAAATGCGGCCCCACATTCTCCCAGGTGCGTTCGTGCGGCACGATCGATTCGACCGCCGATGTGGCGCGCTGCCACAGGTCGCCATCGCAGGGCGAAGGATTTGCCATGAAGCAATTGGTGACTTGGGTCAAACCTTCGCCCGTGGCGCTGGCTTCGCGGTGACGGAAAGGGCGGCGCTTTTCGGAAGCGATCAGCGGCAATGCCGGAATATCGGGGGCGCCATGCAAGGCCACGACGTCCATGTCCGACCACACGCCGCCTTGCGTCGCCAGCACATTGTAGCGGAACAGGCTGGTGAGGGCGGCAAAGCTTGCCTCGTGGGGCGCCAGTTCGGCGGCATCGCGCAACTCCGCGCCGCAATGTTGAAGGGGTGCCTTGTCATAGCTCCACAAGGTGACCCGATAACCATGGCTGAGAAAACTCGCAAGGCTCAACCGCGCCAGGCGTGAAAGTTCACCGGAAACCCAAAGCATGTGAACGGGAAGCGATTTGATCATGGCCATTCAGATGGGATATCCCGCCCACGCCTTAACGGTCCTGAGCGCCAGCGCCGATTGAATGCGCTGCACGCCGGGGAGCCGCGAAATACGCGACCGATGGATGCGTTCATAGTCGGCCGCATCCGTCGCCACAATCCGCAGGAGATAGTCGAACTGCCCGCTCATCAAATGGCACTCGACGATTTCGGGAACGCGCTGCACCGCCTTCTCGAAGCGCTCGAATGCCTCCTCGGTTTGCGCCGAGAGCGAAACTTCGACGAAGAATTCATTGACCAGGCCCAATGCGGCGCGATCGAGGGTCGCCGTGTAACCAGTGATGGTGCCCGCAGCTTCAAGAAGTTTAACCCGGCGGTGGCAGGAGGACGCTGAAAGGCCGGCCTTGGCGGCCAGACCTGCGATGGGCTGCTGGGCATTCTTCTGCAGCTCCGCCAGAATGATCTGGTCCGTCTTGTCGAATTCCTGCGGTTTCATTCGAATAACCGTAGCAATTTTCGAATTTATTATCAATGCTGCGGTGCTTCCGCTCCGTCTTCGGAAATTCATTCGGCCACGGGTGCGGTATTTTTCGCGTCATCCACTGGAGAATTTTCCAATGCTCATCGGCGTTCCGAAAGAAATCAAGAATCATGAATACCGTGCGGGCATGACGCCGCTCTCGGTGCGCGAAGCCGTTCGCCATGGCCACAAGGTTTGGGTTGAGGCCAATGCCAGCGGCGGCATCGGCGCTGCCGACGCCGACTATGAGCGGGCAGGAGCCGCTATCGTCAAAACGGCGGCGGAAATCTTTGCCAAGGCCGACATGATCGTCAAGGTCAAGGAGCCCCAGGCGGTCGAGCGCAAGATGCTGCGTGAAGGCCAGATTCTTTTTACCTATCTTCACCTCGCCCCCGATCCGGAGCAAACGAAGGACCTGGTCAAATCCGGTGCCGTATGTATCGCCTATGAGACGGTGACCAACGGACGCGGCGGCCTGCCCCTGCTTGCCCCCATGTCGCAGGTCGCGGGCCGCATGTCCGTCCAGGCTGGTGCTCACAATCTTGAAAAAGCGCAGGGCGGGCGCGGCGTTCTGCTGGGCGGCGTTCCCGGCGTTGCCCCCGCCAAGGTGGTGATCCTGGGCGGCGGTGTCGTCGGCACCAATGCGGCGGCCATGGCGCTTGGCCTTGGAGCCGACGTCGTCGTTCTCGAAAAATCAACCGACAGGATGGAAGAGCTCGTCGCCCGCTTTGGCACCCAGCTCAAGACGCTTTATTCAACGCAAGGTGCCGTCGAGGACGAATGCGCCGAGGCCGATCTGGTGATCGGCGGCGTGCTGATCCCCGGGGCGGCAGCGCCCAAGCTCATCACCAGGGCGATGCTCAAGGATTGGAAACCGGGCTCGGTGTTCGTCGATGTCGCCATCGACCAGGGTGGCTGTGCTGAAACCTCGAAGGCCACAACCCATGCCGATCCCACCTATGTGGTCGATGGCGTCGTCCACTATTGTGTCGCCAACATGCCGGGAGGCGTGGCGCGCACATCCACCTTCGCTCTCAACAACGTCACCCTGCCCTTCGCCCTCACCATTGCGGACAAGGG
>JBKKDI010000215.1:0-8529 GCA_046708645.1 Aestuariivirga sp. | reverse complement strand
CTGGAGAAGATCGTCACCCAGTCGATTGCCGCGCGGTTGCGAGACCGGCAATGGCTGTTATCGGTCATCGATCTTCACGCCGACATATCGGCATTCGGTAATCTGGCTGATGCCGCCGGTGTCCTTGCAGCTGAGATCGAGCAACAGCCCACACTTAGGTCGGGCATACTGAATAAGATTGTCAGACGGATCGAGGTCAGCAAGAAGGTGGTTAAGATATCGATCGATATCGCGGCCGTGCACCGTCATCTTTCTCCGGCTGATCCTGACGCTCGACAATCTGCCCCCGACTTGCCATGCGTTGAACTCGCCATCGCTGGTCAGTTTCTGCGGTGCGGCAAAGAAGTCCGGCTGGTGATCGGCAGCGATACCGAATACCAGACCAGGATCGACAAACGCCTCGTCCGCGAGATCGTCCAGGCCCGCCGGTGGTTTGATGATCTGACAGCTGGCCGTGCCAGCGGCATCGCCGATCTCGCAAGGCGAAGCGGATGCAATGCCTCCCATGTGAGTCGCAGAATATCATTGGCATTCCTCGCGCCCGACGTCACCGAGATCATCGTCGCAGGCACTCAGCCCCTCGCGCTCACACCTGAACGCCTGAAGCAAGCTTGTCTTCTGCCGGTCTCATGGGATGAACAGCGCGTGCTGCTGCTCGCCTGACAATCGAAACAACACTGCCCTCGACGCGAGCATCCTTCTAAAAATGGAAAGAAGGTGCTCGCCGTGCCATGAGATTTTCGTCTCTAATAGATGTTGATGACTCGCGCATGCTCGCCTTGGCACCAACCATCGCGTCTGAGCCATGACCGGAACTTCGGCCTTTAGAGACTCGTGGCGCAGGATCGCACGGAAACTGGCGAATTTCGTATCTCTGGGACACACAGGAATATGGATCTCACGCCAAGCCTTGGAAATACCGACACTATTTCAGATGCTAAGGGTTTTTATAAACATACTAGGAATAATTGGCTGGGGCGGGAGGGATCGAACCTCCGAATGGTGGAATCAAAATCCACTGCCTTACCACTTGGCTACGCCCCATGAGTGATATCGCCCATTTAGCGCCCGGAACCCGGCTTGCCTAGGTGGAAAAGCACCTCTATAAGCGCCACGGGATTCAAGACGGAGTGTAGCGCAGCCTGGTAGCGCACCTGCTTCGGGAGCAGGGGGTCGGAGGTTCGAATCCTCTCACTCCGACCATCCGCCTTCAAAATTTACTTCGTGCGAGGTGAACCCAGCAGCGAGAACGCCGCCGGGAAAGCCAGCGCAGCCAAGACAGCCTTGACGATGTCACCCGGAATGAAGAGCAACAAACCGCTGGACACTGCCACAGACATTCCGGTCGCCGCATCCATGCCCTTTACCAAGCTCAGCCAAGTCGCGAGCCAGATGAGGCCTGGAATATAGAGAACCGCAGCACCGAGCAGCATTGCGCCAGAGAGCTTCACGACATTGCTACCCCAGCCCTTTTCGACGAGATAGCCAACAAGCGCCGCCGCGAGGATGAAGCCGATAATGTAGCCGCCCGTAGCAATGATTTCACCCGTGGGAAGAAACAGCCCTGCCTGAAAATTTGCGAACACCGGCAGGCCAAGCGCACCTTCGATGGCATAAAGGGCGAGCGTCGCCGCTCCCAATCTTGCGCCATAGGCCCCGCCCACGGCCAGAACGGCCAGCGTCTGCAAGGTCATCGGCACCGGAATCATCGGCACGCTGATCTGCGCGGCAGCCGCCACGAAAAGCGAACCAAGAACCGCGAGCACCAGGTTGCGAGCCAGATTTCCAGACTGAGTCGCGGGCCAGATGCGGCTCGCCAGAAGATTTGCATTCATGTCGCAGGTCCCCTTCTTTCGATGTTTGGATTAAGTGTCCCCTTCCCTATAATTGGCGCAAGCACAGGTGACAACAGGCATGGCGGCGCTTGAATTCGACCGGGATTTTAAGGCCGTTCCGGGCGCGGTGGAACACGTCTCGCCACTGGTGCGCCGCGTCCTTTGCAACAATCCCAGCCCCTACACATTCACCGGAACGTCGAGCTTCATCGTGGGGAGAGGTCAAGTCGCCATCATCGATCCGGGGCCGGAAGACGATGCCCATCTTGCAGCCTTGCTCGGCGCGGTACGGGGCGAAACGGTCACCCATATTCTGGTAACTCACAGCCACGCGGACCATTCGCCGCTGGCGGCGCGCTTGAAAATGGCAACGGGTGCCGCCGCCGTGGGTTACGGCGCAGTTGCGACAAGCGATAACCCGGGACTTTGCGTCGATGCCAGCATCGATCATGCTTTCAACCCGGATCGGCGCACGGGGCATGGCGAAATACTCGTTGGCAAAGGCTGGACTATCGAGGCCGTGTTCACGCCGGGCCACATGTCGAACCATTTGTGTTTCGCATTGCGCGAAGAGAATGCACTGTTCACCGGCGATCACGTGATGGCCTCGTCCACCAGCGTCATCGCCCCGCCTGATGGCAACATGGGGCAATACATGGCCTCGTTGCGGCTGCTGCTGGAGCGTGACGACAACATCTACTTGCCTGCCCACGGGCCATCACGACGCGATCCGAAGCCCCTGGTCCGCGGGCTCATCGCTCACCGCCAGATGCGCGAGGCGGCGATCCTCGATCGCATTCGGAAAGGTGACAGGACTATTGCTGACATCGTCCGTGCCATTTACGCGGGAATAGATCCGAAGCTCCATGGCGCAGCTGCACTCTCGACATTGGCCCACATCGAGCACCTGATCGAACAGGGCTTGGTGCGCCGACGCGAGGAAAGTTATGAGGCCGCCGGGGATTCGTAATAACCCCTCCCCAAAATTCTCTCCATGGCTGGATTTGACCCAGCCATCCAGTCTGGATCACCGGCTCAAGGCCGGTGATGGAGAGGTGAGAGAATGGTGGAATTGGAATCCGTTTGCGGCGGCGGGGTCAACGGGAGTAGAAGGCACGCAAATTCCAGACAGGAGAGAGCCCCATGAACGCACCGGTCACCAGCCCCCTGGGCATAAACAAGAACTGGGTTGAACGGCGCGCCAAGGCTGTTTCGCGCGGCATGGGCATGGCAGCGCCGGTCATGGCGGCGCGCGCCGAAAACTCCGAAATCTGGGATGTGGAAGGCAACCGTTATATCGATTTCGGCGGCGGCATCGCGGTCGTGAATACGGGCCACCGCCATCCCCTGGTGATGAAGCGGGTTTACGAGCAGCTGGAAAAATTCACCCACACCTGCGCCACGGTGATGCCCTACGCGCCGCTGATTGAGCTGTGCGAGAAGATCAATGCGGTTGCTCCGATGTCAGGCGACAAGAAAACCGCACTGGTAACGACGGGGGCGGAAGCCGTCGAAAACGCTGTTAAGTTCGCGCGTTGCTATACCGGCCGCTCCGATGTCATCGCCTTCCAGGGCGGGTTCCACGGCCGCACCAATCTTACCATGGCGCTCACCGGCAAGGTTGCACCCTACAAGATCAAGTTCGGGCCCTTCCCCGCCGGCATTTGGCACGTGCCGTTTCCGGTGGCCCATCTCGGCGTTTCGGTGGACGATACGATGCGCGCCATCGACGGTCTGTTCAAATGTGATGTGGAGGTTTCCCGTGTCGCCGCCATCATTATCGAGCCGGTGCAGGGCGAAGGCGGGTTTTACGTGGCGCCAAAGGAGCTCATGGTGCGGCTCCGCAAGCTGTGCGACGAGCACGGCATCGTGTTGATCGCCGATGAAATCCAGACGGGCTTCGGCCGCACCGGCAAATTCTTCGCCATGGAGCATTTCGGCGTCGAACCGGATTTGGTGACGGTCGCCAAGTCGCTGGCCGGCGGCTTCCCGCTGGCGGGCGTGGTCGGCCGCGCCAAAATCATGGATGCGCCGGACCCTGGCGGTATCGGCGGCACCTACGCGGGCAATCCCATCGCCTGTGCGGCGGCACTCGGCGTCTTCGAAGCGTTCGAAACCGAGGGCCTGCTGGAGAAAGCGGAGAAGCAGGGCAAGACCATCATGGCGCGCATGAGCGCCATCAAGGCCAAGCGCAAGGGCATGCCGATCGGCGATGTGCGCGGTCTCGGCGCCATGTGCGCCTTCGAACTGGTGACAGAACACGGCGGCAACAAGCCCGATGCGGCAGGCGCCAAGGCCTTGCTGGCCAAATGCCTGGAGCGCGGACTTTTGATCCTGTCCTGCGGCGTCCACGGCGATACGGTGCGCCTGCTGACCCCGCTCACCGCCTCCGACATGATCCTCAAGGAAGGCCTCGACATTCTCGAGTCCGCGATTTTGGGGAATTGATCTCCAACTATTGTCATCCCCGGACTTGTTCCGGGGAACCATGCCTCCCCAAACTGGAAAAATCGGCCTGTTGCGAGATGGGTTGCCGCGATAAACCCGGCAATGACAGATGAGGAAAGCGATGAACAAACTCTCGAACATGGCGCACCGCGATATCGAAACGGTGCTGCATCCCTATACCAATCTGGCGCGGCATCGCGAGGTGGGACCGCTCATTCTCAACGAAGGCCGCGGCATCTATCTTTATGACGACAAGGGCAAACGCTACATCGAAGCGCTGGCTGGGCTGTGGTGCACCGCGCTGGGCTACGGCAATGAGGAGATCGTCGCTGTGGCGGCCTCCGCCATGCGCAAGCTGTCCTTCACATCGACGTTCGGGGGAAAATCTCACGACGGGGTGATCGAGCTTTCCGAAAAGCTCAAGGAAATCTCGCCGGTTCCCGCTTCGAAGATCCTGTTTGGCGCTTCGGGTTCGGAAGCCAACGACATGCAGGTGAAGCTCACCTGGTATTACAACAACGCGCGAGGGCTTCCGAAAAAGAAGAAAATCATTTCACGGCTGCGGGGCTACCACGGCGTCACGGTGGCGTCAGGTTCGCTTACCGGCCTTCCCATGGTGCACACGGATTTCGATCTGCCCATCGCCAATATCCTGCACACGTCTTGTCCGCATTATTACCGGGGCGGCGAGGCGGGCGAGACGGAAGAGCAATTCAGCGCCCGCATGGCGCAGGATTTGGACGACATGATCCAGCACGAGGGACCGGAAACGGTTGCCGCCTTCATCGCCGAGCCGGTGATGGGTGCGGGCGGCGTGGTGGTTCCGCCTTCAAGCTACTTCCCGAAAATCAACGCTGTGCTGGCGAAGTACGACGTACGCTTCATCGCCGATGAAGTGATCTGTGGCTTCGGCCGCACCGGCAACTGGTTCGGCACGCAGACTTTCGGGATGAAGTCGACCTCGATCTCCATGGCCAAGGCCATTACCTCCGCCTATTTCCCCCTGAGCGCTCTCACCATCGAGGAGGACCTTTACCAGGCGATGGTGGAGGAAAGCAAAAAGATCGGCACCTTCGGCCATGGTTACACCTACACCGCTCACCCCGTGGGCTGCGCGGTGGCGCTCAAGACCATCGAGATCTACGAGCGCGAGAAGATCGTCGAGCATGTGAGAAAGGTGGCGCCGGTGTTTCTGAATCGCCTCAAGAAACTGGAGGATCATCCCCTCGTGGGAGAGGCACGCGGCGTAGGGTTGATCGGCGCATTGGAACTTGTGGCGGACAAGTCCACCAAACGCGCCTTCGATCCGAAGAAAACGGTTGCCGCGACATGCGTGAATTTCCTTCAGGAACTCGGCGTCATCAACCGCGCCATGGGCGATTCCGTAGCCTTCTGTCCACCACTCATCATCACCACCGATGAAATTAACGAGCTGTTCGACATTGTGGAAGTGGCCCTCGACAAAACCGAAGCATTTGTGGCAAAGGGCGGCCTGCGCAAGATTTGAGGATCGCCATGGGCATGATCGAAACGGAAGGGGGATTGCGGGAGGTCCTGGGCAGGGCCGAGGGCCTTGCGGTGCAGAAGTCCCGGCCAGCGCTCGACAAATACTTCCGGCAATTCATTTCTTTGTCGCCCTTCCTGGTGCTCTCCAGCGCCAATGCCAAGGGCAAGGGCGATGTCTCGCCCCGCGGCGATCCGCCGGGCTTTGTGTATGTGGTGGATGACAAGACTATTCTGATCCCCGATCGGCCGGGAAACAACCGTTTCGATTCGATGGTCAACATCATCGAGAATCCGAATGTCGCCTGCCTGTTCATGATCCCCGGATTTGAGGACACGCTACGGCTGGCGGGCCGCGCCAGGATCACCCATGATGCGGAGTTGCTGCGCCATTGCGCGATCAACGGTAAGGAGCCCAAGGTTGGCATTCTGGTGACGGTGGAAGAAGCGTTTTTGCATTGCTCCAAGGCGCTGAAACGCTCGAAGCTCTGGCATGATGATTACAAGCAGGACCGCAGCCAGATGCCGAGCCTTGCGCGCATCATTCTCGACCAATCCTGCGAGGCGCGGGTTGACGAGACTGTGGCGGCCGAGGCCGATGCGAGAATAGAGGAAGATTCTCGAAGCGGGCTTTACTAACGCCGCTCGATCGGCGTCACGTAACGGTCGCGCATCTCGCCCTTGCGGAGCAAAGTCACCCGGACCGGACGGTTGACGCGCTCGTGGTTGAGCAGGCGCAGCAAATCATCGACGCCCTGCACCGGCTCGCCGTCGATGGCGATCACAAGATCGCCGGGTTTCACTTCCGCCGCTTCCGCGGGGCCGTCCTTGATCACCGCCATGACGCGCACGCCCCCGGCCTGATCGACACCGGCGAAGCGCGCGACATGGCGGGGAATGTGGGTCGCCGCACCTTCGATGCCGAGGCTGGCGCGCCGCACCCGGCCATGCTGGAGCACCTGCGTCAGCACATGTAGCGCCGTATTGCCTGCCACGGAGAAGCAGATGCCTTGGGCGCCGTGGATGACGGCGGTGTTGATGCCGATGACGCGGCCTTGTGAATCGACCAGCGGGCCACCGGAATTACCAGGATTGAGTGCAGCATCGGTCTGGATCACATCGTCGATGAGGCGACCAGTAGTGGCGCGAAGCGAACGGCCCACGGCACTCACCACGCCGGCCGTCACGGTCTGCTCAAAGCCCAGCGGATTGCCGATGGCGATGGCAAGCTGGCCTACGCGAATGGTTTTTGAATCGACGAAGGCCAGCGACGGAGCCTTAAGGTGGACATCGGTGCGCAGCACTGCGATATCGCTGTGCGGGTCTTCACCGAGGGTACGCGCGTTGGCTTTCTGACCATCTGCGAGACTGACCTCGATAGCCGTCGCCCCTGAGACGACGTGGCTGTTGGTGAGGATGAGGCGATCGGAAGCCACAACGAGGCCGGAACCCACGCCCGCTTGGGTCTGCCCTTTGCGCACGCCGATATGAACGACGGCGGGCCCTGCCCTATCGACGGCGCCCATGACAGCGGCCGAATAGGCATCGTAAAGCGGTGTATCGTTGTGGGTCTTGGGCGCCGCCGCAACAGCAGCGCTTGTGGGTTCATCCAGCATGGGGAGTTATATGGGATGGTGCCAATTTGCTGCCAAGGCCCTTGTCAACATCAGGGGGGCGGGATCAGCACCAGCTTTCCGGTGAATTGCTTCGCCAGAAAATCCTGTTGCGCCTCGACAATGGCTGACAGCGGGTAGGTTCGGGAAACGAGGGGCCGGAATTCGCCGCGCTCAATATAACCAATGAGGTCATCGAAGACCTGGTCGTCCTGGAAGGTGCAGCCGAAAAACGTGAGATCGCGCAAGTAGAGCTCGCGCAAATCGAGCTCGACCAGCGGCCCCGAGATGGCTCCGGCAACGGCATAGCGGCCGCCTCGCTTGAGAGTGTCGATGAGGCGGGGCCAAGCTGCGCCACCGACGACATCGATCACGACGTCGATCTTTCCGGTGCCAATTGCTTCAGCGGGATCGGCATCACGTGCGATAATCCGGCTCGCGCCCAGGTCCCGGAGTTCCTGTGCTTTTTGTGGAGAGGCAATCGCCACGACGGTAGCACCGCGTCGTTTCGCAAGTTGTATCGCGGCGGAACCAACCCCGCCGGAAGCACCCGTGATGAGAACCGTTTCGCCAGCTTTAACGCTGGTACGGTGCAGCATATTTTCGGCGGTGGAATAGGCGCAGGGAAGGGAAGCAAGTTCCGCATCGCTCCAGTCGCACTCCACCCGGTAAGTCTCGCGGGCCGGGGCCTTGGCATATTGGGCGAAGGCGCCGTCGCATTCGGCGCCGAAGGTCCAGCATTCATAGGAACGATAGCCCACATAACTGCGCAGCATGTTGCGGACGAGGACTCGCTCACCAATGCGGGCGATATCGACTCCGTCCCCCGTCGCGACGATGTGCCCGCAACAATCGGCGCCCTGGATTCGGGGAAACACGACCGAGGCTCCTGACCAGGCCGCATCTTTGGGATCGATCTGCGCTCCCGCCGAGTCTCCGGTTCCGCCGCTGACCCGCTTCGAATACCAGCCAATCCGTGTATTGATATCGGTGTTGTTGATGCCGGCCGCCGCCACATTGATCACGACTTCTCCCGGTCCGGCGATTGGAACCGCCACGTCGCCGCGATAGACGAGCTTGTCGAAACCGCCATGGCCGGTGAGCGACACAGCCGCCATGCGGGATGGAAC
>JBKKDI010000214.1:0-13884 GCA_046708645.1 Aestuariivirga sp. | reverse complement strand
GCCGGCAGCTCGGAGCCCAATGCGCTGGTGGAACTGCGCGAGGGCGGGCGCAAGGAGGCCAACACCCGCGCCACCACGATCGAGCTTTACGATGGGCTGGTAGCCAGGAGCCAGAACCGCTGGCCGTCGCTTGATTTCGATATTGGTGCCGTCAACGCGCTGGCCTCTTCCATGTTCGTCGCCGGATTTTACTACAAGACCTTCATGTGGCCGAAGAGCTTCTGGGAGAAGATCTACGAGCCCCTCATCCGCCGTGCCGCGGGACTTGGCTATGGGTCGAAGGAGGCCGATCCCGACAAGTATGAGAAAGCCTACGCCCATTGCGATCTGCTGGTGGTGGGCTCCGGCCCCACGGGACTCATGGCGGCGCTGGCGGCGGCGCGTGGCGGCGCCCGTGTTATTCTTGCCGATGAAAACTCGGCCCTTGGCGGTTCGCTGCTCAACGAGAATGAAGAAATCGATAGCATGTCCGGCCTTGTCTGGGGGCACGACGTTATCGCCGAACTCACCAGCCTCCCCAATGTCACGCTCATGCCGCGCACCACCATCTTCGGCTGGTATGACGGCAATATCTTCGGCGCCGTCGAGCGGGTGAACGACCATGTGCTGGAACCTTCGCCTTACGAGCCGCGCCAGCGCTACTGGCGCATCATGGCCAAGCGCGCGGTGCTGGCAACGGGTGCGGAAGAGCGGCCCATCTGCTTCGGCGGCAACGATGTTCCCGGCGTGATGCTGGCCTCCGCCATGCGAACCTTCGCCAATCGCTATGGGGCGGCCTCGGGCAGGGTTGCGGTCATCTTCACCAACAATGATTCCGGCTATCGCACGGCCCGCGACATGAAGGCTCACGGCGTCCGCGTTGAGGCCATTGTCGACAGCCGCGCCCAGTCCACCGCCAACGCGGGCGGCGTGCCGGTGCTCCGTGGGCGGATGATCGTCAATGTCAAGGGCCGCAAACTCGTGGAAGGCGTCGATCTCGACGATCACACCCATATCGCCTGCGATACGCTCGCCATGTCTGGGGGATGGAGCCCCATCGTCAATCTGGTTTGCCATCGCGGCGCCAAGCCGCGCTGGGATGCGGCCATAGCAGGCTTCGTTCCCCCCGATGTGGGCCAGGCGTTCACGGTCGCCGGGTCGGCTGCGGGCAAGATGCTGTTGTCGGAATGTCTCGCCGATGGTGCTGCCAAGGGCAGGCCCAACGGCAAGCTGCCCGCTATTCCAAAATGCCGCGACGAGGCCTTCGCGATCACGCCGCTGTGGTGGGTAAAGGAGTCCACCGGCAAGGCCTTCGTCGATTACCAGAACGATGTGACGCCCAAGGACCTGCCGCTGGCGGCCCAGGAAGGCTACCGCGATATCGAACTGGTCAAGCGCTACACCACCGCCGGCATGGCCACCGACCAGGGCAAGCTCGGCAATGTCAACGCCATCGCCATCCTGGCGGAGGCGACGGCCAAGACCATTGATCAGGTCAGCACCACGACGTTCCGGCCCTATTACACGCCAGTGTCCTTCGGCGCGCTGGCCGGCCCCTTCACCGGGCACCACTTCCAGCCGGTGCGCAAGACGCCGCTTCATGATTGGGCGGATGAGAATGGCGCAATCTTTGTCGAAAGCGGCCTGTGGATGCGTTCATCGTGGTTTCCGCGCGGTGACGAAGATTGGCTGGCGGCGGCGACCCGCGAAGTTCTCACCGCGCGCGAGCGCGTGGCGATCTGCGATGTCTCCACGCTTGGCAAGATCGATGTTCAGGGTCAGGACGCGGGCGAATTCCTCAACCGGCTCTACTGCAACACCTTCTCCACTTTGACCGTGGGCAAGGCGCGCTATGGCCTCATGCTGCGCGAGGACGGCATCGTTTTCGACGATGGCACCACGTCGCGCCTCGCTGACGACCATTATCTAATGACGACGACAACGGCGAACGCGGCCCGCGTCATGTCACACATGGAATTCTGCCACCAGGCGCTCTGGCCCGATCTCGACGTGCAGTATGTGTCGGTGACGGAGCAGTGGGCGCAGATGGCGGTGGCGGGGCCGAAGTCCCGCGCCACGCTGCAAAAGATCGTCGATGGCACCCAACTCAACGACACGACATTCCCCTATCTCGCGGCGAAGGAACTGACCGTGCTCGGCGGCGTCACGGCGCGGCTGTTCCGCATCTCGTTCTCGGGCGAGCATGCCTATGAGCTGGCGGTGCCGGCGGATTACGGCAACATGGCCGCGCGCGCCATCATGCAGGCGGGCGAAGAATTCGGCATAACACCCTATGGCGTCGAAGCCCTTTCCATCATGCGGGTCGAGAAGGGCCATGTGGCGGGCAGCGAGCTGAACGGCACGACGACGGCCGCCGATCTCGGCCTCGGCAAGATGATGTCATCGAAGAAGGATTATATCGGGCGCATGATGGCGAGCCGCGAGGGAATGGTGGACAAGAACCGCCAATGCGTTGTCGGCATCCGTTCCGTCGATAAAACCAGTCAGATTCGCTCGGGCTCCCATCTCCTGAACAAGGACGATCCACCGTCCATGGCCAACGATCAGGGCTATATTTCCGCCACCGCCTGGTCGCCCTCTCTCGACATGTGGCTGGGCCTCGCGCTCCTCGCCAACGGCCGGGCGCGGCATGGCGAGATCGTGAAGGTGTTCGACGGCCTCCGGAACATCCACATGTATGGGGAGATCTGCGACCCCATGCATTACGACAAGGAAAACAGGAAACTCCATGCCTGACCGGGTTTCACCGCTGGCGGACATCGCCCTGCAAGGCCGCTTCGGGGCGGACAAGGGCGTGCCCGGCGTCGAGCTGTCGGTGCGCCACCCCGTGTCGATCGTCACCGTCATCGCGCGCAACGGCAAATCGCAAGCGCTCAAGGCGACACTTGATCGCATGACCGGTTGCGCCATCCAGTGGGCGGGTGCTGACCAGTATTACGCGGTGGCCGATGGCATGGGCGAGGGCGCCCTTTATGCCGAACTCAAAGCCAGGCTCAGCGGCATGGCTTCGATTTCCGACCAAAGCCATGGCCGCGTCATCCTGCGCATTTCAGGGGCCAAGGCGTGCAACGCGCTCGCCAAAGGCACGCCCGTCGATCTGCACAGGGATGAATTTCCGGTGGGCAAAAGCGCCCTCACCCAGATGGCCCATGTGGGCGTGCATCTCACCCGCGTTGGCGAAGACGCCTTCGAGCTTTCCGTGTTCCGCGGCTTCGCCGAAAACTTCTGGGAATGGCTGACGGAACAATCGGAGGAGTTCGGCTATCAGGTGAAATAAATTTCCTTCTCCCAGGGGGAGAAGGAGGGGCCCAGCGCGGTACGCGATGGGAGGATGAGGGGATCAGGTCGCGCAATTGAAGCACCGTATCCCCTCACCCTCCCAAGCTACGCTTGGGCCCCTCCGGGAGAGGAGAAGTAAGACAATCACAACCGCTCCGCCAATCTCACGATCCGCTTGCACGCTTCCTTGATCTGCCCTTCGTCAACGGTCAGCGCCAGGCGCAAGTGGCCCGCACCGCCCGCGCCGAAGCTTTCGCCCGGCATGGTGACGACGCCTTCTTCGGTGAGAAGCCGCTGCGCAAATTCCGTGCCCGAAAGTCCGGTCTTGCGCACGTCGGCCATGACGAACATGCCGCCTTCGGGCATGCGGGCGGACACGGTTTTGGCGTGTTTGAGGCCCGCCACCAGGGCACGCGCGCGCGCCTCATAATTCCGTTTCATGGCGTCCACTTCGGGGAAATGATTGTCGAGCGCGAAGGCGGTGGCATCCTCCAGGAACGGCTGGGAGCCGAACAGCATGGTTTCGGCAATGGGGAGAGCCCGTTCACAGAACTCTTTCGAAGCCGCGATCCAGCCGCAGCGAAACCCCGGCATGGCGTGGGATTTGGACACGGACGATACGACGACAGTGCGCCTTTCCAGTTCCGTCACATCGAAGGGCGAGGCAAAAACCGTATTGCCGTAGGTCAGAGTCGCATAGACTTCATCCGAAACAATCCACAGATCGTGCTTCTCGCAAACCTTGCCGATCCTCCCGATCTCTTCGCGGGTGAAAACAGCGCCTGTCGGATTGCTCGGCGTGTTGAGCAGCAGCACACGCGTCCGGGGCGTTATCGCCTTTTCCAGATCGGCGGCCTTGAGATGAAAGCCGTGGTCGGGATCGACGCGAACCGGAACGGCAATGCCGCCAGCCGCGGCGATGACGCCCTCATAGGTGGCGTAGTAGGGGTCCGCCATCAACACCTCTTCACCGTCATCCACCAGGGCACGCATGGCGGTGTAGAGAGCGTTTTGCGTACCCGGCAGGAATATGAACTGATCGGTGGAAACGGCGCGGCCAGTGCGCAGCGTGTACATGCGGGAAAGGGCGCTGCGCACTCCAATCTCGCCCTGGCCATTGGAATAGCGAATGCGGCCGGCGCGCATCTGCTGTTCCGCCACGTCCATGATGGCGCCAGGCGGCAGCGCATCAGGCTCGCCGATCGACAGGAAAATCAGGGGTTCGCCCAAGGCAGCGCGGCGCTTGCCTTCAATATGGACAGCCCATTTTTCCGAGCCAAGCTTCGCCAGCCGCTCCGTCGTCTTCGCGTAACGCATGAATCACCCTGCAATTTGCCGGGTGTGTTACACAGGTTCGGTGGAAATTGCACCACCGCGCGAAATGCGCAATTTTTTGACGCGTTTCAAACTTTCAAAGCCGGCCGCATTCACCGCCAGTACCGGGCACTCCTTCCCGTAAAGCGTTCCGGCAACCTGCGCGCCGATGGCGAGGTTCACATCGGGTGTCACAAGCACAATGGCGGCGGGAGCGGTGCCGAGGCGGATCGCCTCGGCAATGGCGCCGGGCGAGGAGCCGGAGCCCCTGGCTTCGCGCATAAGCAGGATAGCGCCGGCCAGGCATTCACCCTGTTGGGGATGATGCACATCGATGATCACTCCAGTGCGGGGATCAAAGCCGCCCCAGAAACTCAGGGGCTCATCAAGCCCCAGCACCGGCCCTTCGGCCACTCCGTCATTCAAAACCTGGCCACGGATCATGGCGTCAACCAGGAGGAGGGGTCGCGCCAGACTTCGCCGCGTACTGCGCTTTCGACACATTCGCGCAAGCTGCCGAAGGCCACGTCAACGCCCAGCATGCCCGGTGCGTAATAGGCCCATTTGGCCGCATTGGTCATTACGCGCCCGCGCAAGGCCGGAATGCGCGGGGAGTAGTAGGTGCAGACATCGACGGGAATTTGCACGCCCGCCGTTTCCAGCGCCGCCAGCCAGCCTTTGGACTCGATCATCTGGCGCACGCCACGGCTCGTCGAAATGAAACACGGCAATCCCGCCCTCACCTTGCGGCCGTCGAGAAGTTTCACCACATCGCCAAATTCGGCCATGGAGAAATGCGGCGTGCCAAGCGCCACGGCATCGAGTGGCCCATCCCCCGCCGTGGAAAGTTCGCCATGGGCGCCGCGCAATTCATCCAGCGTCACCACAATCGTTTCGCCGCCCCCGAACACCGCTTGCAGATCCGGCGCTTCCGGTGTCACGCCGATGCCATGCCAGAGGTCAACGCCGCCCGATGCGGCTGCGGCCGCGCTGATGGCCTTGAGACTGTCCTTCGGCATCGCTGCCGGAAGTCCCGAGATTGCGGGCACGCGGCTGCCGGCGATGGCTCCCATGTGGTGGCCGAGGAGATGGGCAAACAATGAATCGGCACGGCAGGCGTCCGGCAAGGAGCGGCAATCGAAATGCAGCCACGCTCTCCGGCCTTCATCCGTGTGCAAACCGGCGAAAGGCGCCTTGCCGGTGAGGGCGCAAGCGACATCGAGATAATCGCCATACTTGTTGGTGCGGCAGCCGACCACGGAATTGTAATAGGAGACGGCGTTCGACTCGCCCGCCGCGATGTGGTCGCCGAATTTGGGCCCACCCGGCAATTGATAGGGTGCGCAGGTCCAGGTGGGCGTGCAGCCCAATTGCGCATAAAGCTGCATCAACTGGCGCGCGCCGCTCACCATCGCGGGGTCACTGGCTTCGGGCCGAAGCCCCGGATCAGCGAGACTCACCACGCCGTTGTTGGTCCAGGTGGTGACGGCAAGCTTCGCGCCATTCGCCAGAAGATAGCGCACGAAATCTACATGGGCCTGCCCCGCATAGAAACAGGCGTCGACATGGGCAAAGCCGATGGGAATGAGACAAGGCGCAGCCATGATCTCGGCTGCCTGCACCAGAAGCCGCATGGCCAGCTGCATGGCCTTGCCGTCACGGCCCGCAAGACGGGCGCTGTCGATGGTGTCGAGTTGCACCACTACCTTTTTGTCATTGCCGGGCTTGTCCCGGCAACCCATGTATCAACACTCTCCGGCATTGGTGGGTGGATGGGTCGCCGGAACAAGTCCGGCGATGACAATGTTGAAATGTCACTCCTTCACCTTCTCGCGCGCCATCTGGTTCAGCGTCACATAGTCCGTCTTGCCCGAACCCAAGAGCGGCATCTCCTTGACCGCGATGATGTTGCGCGGGAGCATCAGGTCCGTGGCGCCCACCCGCTTCAGGCCATCGGATACTTTGCCGCGGTCGAGCATAGCGTCGGTGGTGACGAGGACGAGTTGCTCGCCTCTTTTCGGATCGGGCACCGCGACGATGGCGTGCAGCGCTTCGGGAAAAGCCGTGTGCAGTTTGCCTTCGACCGCCGACAGCGACACCATTTCACCGGCAATCTTGGCAAAGCGCTTGGCGCGGCCGAGGATCGTGACGAAGCCGTGATCGTCGATTTTCACGATATCGCCCGTATCGTACCAGCCCTCCGGCGGCGGCTCGATCACGCCGGGGTTATCGCCACGGAGATAACCCAGCATGATGTTCGGCCCTTTGACGAAAAGCCGCCCGCCGTCCTCAATGCCCTCAACCCGCTCAAGCCGGTATTCGATTTGATCGAGCAGGCGGCCCACGGTGCCGGTGCGGTAATGCATGGGCGTATTGACGGAAAGTACCGGCGAGCACTCGGTAGCGCCGTAACCTTCGAGAATGCGGAGGCCGAATTTCTCGATCCAAATGTCGCGGGTCTCCGGCTTCACCCGTTCAGCCCCGGCCACCACCAGGCGCGTGTTGAAGAAATCGTAAGGGTGGGCATTGCGGGCATAGCCCATGAGGAAGGTGTCGGTGCCGTAAACGACAGTGGCATTGGTGTCGTAGCAAAGCTCCGGCACGATCTTGTAGTGCAGCGGCGAGGGATAAAGGAAGGTGCGCACCCCCGCCAGCACGGTGAGCAGTGTGCCTGCCGTCAATCCGAACGCATGGAACATGGGCAATGCGTTGAACACGATGTCCTGGGCGGTGAAGGCGATGCGGGCCGCCGCCTGGAAGCGGTTGGCGTGGAGATTGCGGTGGGACAGCACGACGCCCTTCGGCATTCCCTCCGAACCGGATGTGAAAAGTATGATCGCCGGAGAATTCGGATCGCGCGCGGCCCCCGCCGAGCGCAGCGCCCATTTCGAAAATGTCCTGGCGTAGAGCCCATAGAGCTTGTCGAAGGGGCCAACACTGGCGCGCACATCCTCGAGATAAATGACCTTGCGGTTGCGCGCGAGCACAGCGAGGCTCTCTTGCATTTCACCCGCTTCGATGAAGCGGCGCGAGGTGACGATGGTCGAAACCTGGGCTGCGTCGCAGGCCGCCGCCATGTTGGTGGAGCCGGTCGAGAAATTCAGCATGGCGGGCACGCGGCCAAAGGCATGGAGGCCGAAGATCGTCAGGAAGCAGCCGATGGCGTTGGGCAACAGCACGCCGACATTCGTCTCCCCGGCCGTGAGCTTCGCCAGTTTTCGCCCTAACACGAAGCTTCCGGCCACCAGCCGATCATAACTCGCAGGTGTCCGCTGGATGTCCTCGAGCACCGGATGCTTGCGGCCATGGGTCGCCCGCGCATCGAGCAGGGCCTCGAATAGCGTCTGATCGATATTGGAGGTGCGGAACACCATGTCCGTCATCACATCGTAAAGCTTGTCGGCCTGGTGTTCGCGTAGTGCGGCGCCCCGCAATGCGGGCGGTGACTCGAATTTCACCGGCGGCAGAAAAGTCAGCGTGATCTTGGGAAACCAGCGCAGCCGGATCTTGCCGCGCATGCGCGAAAAGGTCGAATACTGCGCGCCATCGATCTTCACTGGCAGAACTTTGGCGCCGGCCATCTGGGCGATGGCGCCCGGCCCCTCATAGACTTTCATCAGCGTTCCGGTGACGGTGATGCGCCCCTCGGGGAAAATGACGATCTTGCGGCCCTTCTTCAGTTCCTCGACAAGGCTCCGCAGCGCCATCGGGTTGGTGGGGTCGATGGGGATCATGTCGAAGAAAAAGAATGCGGGCCGCGCCCACCATTTTTGCGCCATGTAGGTGTTGATGGCGAAGCCGCAGCGCTCCGGCAGGAAAGCTGAGAGCAGCGGCCCATCGAGTATCGAGGTGTGGTTGGCGACGATCACGGCACGGCGCCCGGCGGCGGCGAAATTCTCCAACCCCTTCACCTCCACCCGGTAAAGAATCCGGAACACCTGGCGCAGCAGATTGGCCACGAGTTCCTGCGGCAACAATCGGCAAATCAGGAGTGCTGCAACGGCGTTGGCGAGCCCCAGGCACAGGAACAGTCCGCGCGGTGTGAGAAATTGCAGGAGCACGACGGAGGAGAGCGTCGCCGTGATCATGAAGATGGCGTTCACCACATTATTGGCGGCGATAACGCGCGAGCGTTTGGGCGGGCTCGCCCGGTTCTGCATGATGGCGTTGAGCGGCACCGCATAGAGGCCGCCGAAGAAGGCGATCATGAACAGATCGAAGCCCACATGCCAGCCGGACAGCAGCGAAAAGAATGTGCCGGGCCCGTTCAGCGCCGTGCCCGTGAGCGCGGCATTGACGGAACCCGCCGCGAAATAAAGATCGATCAAGAACACCGTCATCATGATGGCGGCGACGGGCACGTATCTGGCGGAGACCTCGCCCTTCAGCAACGTGTTGGTGAGCATCGAGCCGGCGCCGATGCCAATGGTAAAGGTGGCGATGAAGATGTTGGCCACATAGCCGTCGGCCAGCAGCACATCCTTGGTGAAGACCGGGAATTGCACGAGGATGACGGTGCCGAGGAACCAGAACCAGGATGCGCCCAACACCGCCCAGAACACATCGCGGCGCTCCTGCGCGTAGCCCAGCAGCTTTCCGGTCTGGCGCACGATGTTCCAGTCGAATTTGAGATCGGGCGAGGCGGAAGGGGCAGCGGGCATCTTGACCGCGGCGATCCACGCTACAATGCCCAATCCCACGAGCGCTGCCGCCAGCACCGGCCTCCCCCAGGATTCGAGCACAAGGAAGCCGCCGAACATGGTGCCGAGCAGTATGGTGACAAACGTGCCAACTTCGATCAGGGCGTTGCCGCCGATCAATTCCTCGCGTTTCAAATATTGCGGCAGGACCCCGTATTTGATCGGGCCGAAGAAAGCCGCCAACGTGCCAGCAAAGAACAGCACGGCCAGGTGGGCGTAAGGGTTCTCGAGATAAAGGCTGAGCCCGCCGAACGCCATGGCGGCGATTTCCGCAAGCTTGATGCGGCGCGCCAGAACCGCCTTGTCGTATTTGTCGGCAAGCTGGCCGGCGATGGCGGAGAACAGGAAATACGGCAGGATAAACAGCGCCGTCGCCGCCTGCACGAATAGCGTGGCGTTCCAGCCCTTGTTGACCGCCAGATCGAAGGTGATCAGGAGGACGATCGCATTGCGCAAGGCGTTGTCGTTAAAGGCGCCGATCGCCTGGGCCACGAACAGCGGCAGGAAATTGCGGGTCTTGAGCAGTGAAAGCTGGCTGTGCTGGGTCATCGGTGCGTCCTCACCCTGAGGTGCCGCGAAGCGGCCTCAAAGGGTGCTTCGAGGCTCGCTCCGCTCGCACCTCAGCATGAGGGATATAAGATTGGTCGTCACCCTGAGGTGCTTGATGCGCCCGCATCAAGCCTCGAAGGGTCCGGCAAAGCACGCCGCATGATGAAGCTTGGCTCACCCATTCACCATGCGCGGCGTCATCTCGATCAGCGTCGGGCCATCGGCGGAAAGCGCCGTCTTGATCGCGGTTGCCAGCGCCTTGAGCGAGGCTGGTTTCTCCGCGACGCAGCCATAGGCTTTGGCCAGCGCCTGGAAGTCCGGATTCTTCAACGTCACCGCATTGGGCTGGATGCCCTTCATCACCATGTCGTCGTGAATGGCGCCCAGCGCATCGTTATTCCACAGGAGGACGACGAGCGGCAGTTTGTGTTCCGCCGCCGTGCCCAGTTCGTTGAGAGTGTATTGAATGCCATAGTCGCCAACCAGCACGGCAACCGGCGTTGAGCCCACGCCGAACTTGGCGCCGATGCCGGCGGGCAGGCCAAAACCCAAGGTGCCGAAGCCCACCGGATGGATCCAGGTGCGCGGGCATTGCACCGGGAAGACCTCATTCGCCGCATAGGCAATCTGGGTCATGTCGGAGGCGATAACGGTTTCCTCCGGCAACGCCTCGCGGATGACGGCAAGAACCTTGCTCAACAGGCTGCGGAGTTGATCGGGTTCGCCGAGGCTAATGGACGCCACAGCGGGGCCGGCGCGCTCCTTTACCTTCGCGGCGATCATCTCCAGGGCCTCGCGGGCGTCGGCGAGAATGGCGATTTCCGCCGTATGTGGGCGCACCAGCGAAGCTGGGTCGATGTCGATGCGGATCAGGTTCCTGTCGATCAGCGCATCCGAATTCGAATACCAGAAATCGGTTTCGGAAAGCTCCGACCCGGCGCACAGAATGGCGTCGGACTTGGCCAGCAAGGCCGGCGCCCCCTCGCGGGCGAGGCGGTAACCCACGCAGAGCGGATGATCGGCCCGGACCGCGCCCTTGCCCGCCGTGGTCGTCAGGATCGGCGCCTTCAGCTTTTCGGCGATGGCGGTTGCCGCCGCCCCGGCATGCAGCGCGCCGCCGCCCAATATGATGACGGGATTTTTGGCGGCGTTGAGTTTCTTCACCGCAGCCTCGATCTGCGCCGTTGAAGGTGCGGCCATTGGCGGGCGGCTGCGTGCATGCCAGCCATCGCCCGCCGGTTCCTTGAGAAGATCGAGGGGGATTTCGAGATAGGCGGGCCTCGGCCTGCCGCTGGCAAAATTGGCGAAGGCCCGGGCAATGCCGTCGCGCACGTCCTTGGGCGTATAGGCGCGCATGGCGAGGCTGGTGACGGTTGCGGCGGCAGCACGCTGGTCCAACATCTCATGGAGGCGGCCACGGCCCTGGGCGCCATCGCGAATATCAAGCGCCGAGGAGATCACCAGCACATTGCTTGAATCCGACCAGGCTTGCCCCATGGGTGTCAGAATGTTGAGAAGACCCGGCCCTGTAATAGTAAAGCACACGCCGGGCTTGCCGGTGGCCCTGGCATAGCCATCGGCCATAAAACCAGCGCCCTGTTCGTGGCGCACCAATATGTGCCGGATCTTGGAGCGCGGCAGCGCCCGGTACATCTCCACATTGTGAACGCCGGGAATGCCGAAGATCGTATCGACGCCATAGGCTTCAAGAAGACCGACGAGGGCTTCGCCGGTTGAGAGTTCGGCACGTTGCGGCATGTCAGGCTGCTTTCACTTCCGGTGGGTTCACCGCGTGACATGCCACAAGGCTTGCATCATGGGCAAGGAGGAGAGGATTGAGCCTTGGGCATAGCTCGAAACAAAGGGGGCAGCGCGGATGGAACGTGCATCCTGATGGTGGCGCCAAGGGCGAAGGCAGTTCCCCCTTCAGCACGATGCGGTCGCGCTTGCGGCCGGGATCGGGGTGCGGCGTCGCCGACCACAGCGCCTTGGTATAGGGGTGCTGCGGATTGCTAAATACAGAGTCGCGGGAGCCGTGTTCCACCGCGCGGCCCAGATACATCACCATGACATCGTCGGCGATGTGCTTCACCACCGACAAATCATGGCTGATGAACAGATAAGCCAGATTGTGGCGCTCCTGAATATCGGCCAGAAGATTGAGCACTTGGGCCTGGATCGAAACATCGAGAGCCGACACCGGTTCATCGAGCACCAGAATTTCCGGATCGAGCATGAGCGCCCGCGCAATGGCGATGCGTTGGCGCTGCCCCCCGGAAAACATGTGGGGGTAGCGGTCGTAGTGTTCAGGCCTGAGCCCCACGCTCGCCATCGTGGCGCGGGCGCGCTCGGTGCGTTCAGCCTTCGGCATTTTCGTATTGACCTTGAGCGGCTCTTCGAGCGCATGGCCGATCTTCTGGCGGGGGTTGAGCGAACCATAGGGATTCTGAAAGACGATCTGCACCTTGTGGCGCAGCGTCCGCAGCGTCTCGGTGGATGCCCCGGCGATCTCCTGCCCGGCAATTACCAGCGAACCCGAAGTGGGCGGCTCGATCATGGTGACGAGGCGGGCAAGGGTTGATTTGCCGCAGCCCGACTCGCCAACAACCGCCAGCGTCTTGCCGCGAGCAAGGGTGAAACTCGCGCCATCGAGCGCCTTTAGCGTCGCCGGGGCCGCAAAGGCGCCCCGCGACATGCTGTAATAGCGGGTGAGATTCTTTGCGGTGAGAACCGTGCTCACGCCACCTTCTCCACGCCGGGATGGCCCTGGGGCACCCCGTTCTTCAGCGGATAGTGGCAGAGTGCTCCTTCCTTGCGGGGCGGTATGGTGCTGACGCACAAGGCAGTCGCGAAATTGCAGCGGGGCGAAAAAAGGCATCCCACGGGCCGGTCGAACTGTCCCGGCACCACGCCCGGAATGGACGGAAGCCTGCGTCCCGTGGCACGCTCGGGAAGCGCTGAAAGAAGTGCTGCGGTATAGGGATGCCGGGGATCGCGGAACAGAGTTGCCACATTCTGCTCCTCCACCTTCCACCCGGCATATTGCACGCTCACGCGCTCGGCGGTTTCGGCAACAACACCCATGGAATGGGTGATGAGCACCAGGCCCATGCCGGTATCCCTTTGCAGGCGCACCAGCAGTTCGAGGATTTGCGCCTGGATGGTGACATCGAGCGCCGTCGTCGGCTCGTCCGCGATCAGCAGTTTCGGTCCGCAGGCAATGGCCATGGCGATCATCACGCGCTGGCTCATGCCGCCGGAGAGCTGGTGGGGGTAGGAGGAAAGCCTGGACTGGGGGTCGGGAATGCCCACTTGGTCCAACAGTTCGATCACCCGGGCCTGGCGTGCGTCCTTGTCCATGTCGAGGTGGGTTTTGAGCGCCTCGTCGAGCTGGAAGCCCACCGTGAAGCAGGGGTTGAGGCTCGACATGGGTTCCTGAAAGATCATGGCGATATCTTTGCCGGTGATCTTGCGGCGCTCATTGGCCGGCATGGTAAGAAGGTCCCGCCCATCGAAATTCATGGCATCGGCGGTCACTTTGGCTGTCCACGGCAGCAGTCCCATGACTGCCAGCATTGAGACCGATTTGCCCGACCCCGATTCGCCCACGATCGCCAGCACCTCGCCCTTGTCGACGCTGAGCGACACGCCATCCACCGCCCGGAACCAGCCGCTTCCGGTCTTGAACTCCACGGTGAGGTTAACGATTTCCAGAAGCGACACGACTATCGCCCTTTGTTTTGTATATTTACCCGATCATGGCACAGTCCAAGCCCCAGTCTATGGGTTTTACAAAGCCCGGTTCCGGGCCGTTGCCCTGCTATTGAAACGGGTTGTAAATTTTTTGCCGGCAAACTATATTTAGCTCCAGTAGGAGAGATGCTTATGAGACCCGTGTGGCCAATACTCTGAGAGCGGTTGCAGTCACCATCTGACTGTCGCCAGCAAAGCTGCGATTGCCAGAAAACCCAGCGAGGCGTTCAACACAATTCGAACCTGAATGCCTCGATCCAATTCGCGGATTTTGTCCGCGATTTTTTTT
>JBKKDI010000213.1:0-9211 GCA_046708645.1 Aestuariivirga sp. | reverse complement strand
CTCTCCCCGCTCACGCGGGGCGAGGATGTATCGTGCACTGATGGGCACAATCTGGTGCACGCTCATCCTTCTTTCTTTTGCGCTTTGGCCTGCTTGGCGAGCTTCTCGAGGTCTTCCGGCGTGAGTTTGGGTTCGATGCCGAACATTGGCGCGATGCGTTCGACGATGTGGCCGCCTGTCGGCACGGCATTCCAGCCGGAGGTTGCAAAGCCGTAGGTCTTAGACGTTGCCTTGGGTTCGTCGAGCATCACCAGCACGAGATATTGCGGATCATCCATCGGAAAGGCGCCGATGAAGGAGGTGAGGTTTTTGGTTTTGGAATAGCGGCCGCCCACGATTTTTTCCGCCGTGCCGGTCTTGCCGCCGACGCGGTATCCGATCACGTCCGCATGCGACGCCGTGCCGTCCGTGGCATTCAGGCGAAAGAGGTAGCGCAGTTTTTCGCTGGTCTCCGGTTTCACAATTCGTCTGGCGAGCACATCGGCCTCGTCGCGTCCGCGCTTGATGAAGGTCGGCGTGATCATCCGGCCGCCATTGAGGAGGCCAGCAACCACCGCCGCTCCTTGCAGGGGCTGTACGGCAAATCCATGGCCGAATGCGGCCGTTGCCTGGGCCAGCATGCTCCAGCGCTTCGGCAAGAGCGGTTTGGCGCTTTCCGGCAGTTCGGTGACCAGCCGATCGAACAGGTTGACGCGGCGGAGGAACTCGAGATGGCGTTCAAGGCCGACGGCCAGCGCCATCCGGGCCGTTCCGATATTCGACGATTTGGTGAACACCTCCGGCACCGTGAGAACGCGGCGTTCGGGATGAAAGTCGCTGATCCGCGCCTTGCCGATGACCAGCGGATGCCGCGCATCCCAGCGGCCATTAAGATCGGTCACGCCGAAGTCGAAGGCCATGGCGAAGGTCACCGCCTTGATGACCGAGCCCAGCTCATAGACGCCGCTCATCATCTTGTTGGTTTGCGCCGAGGTGAAATTCTTGTCCTCCTGGTTCGGATTGAAGTCCGGAAGCGAGGTGAGCGCGATAACTTCGCCGGTGTGGATGTCGAGCACGATGCCGCCGCCGGCGATGGCTTTGTATTTGACCAGCGCCTTGGCGATCTCGTCGCTGAGAGCGCCCTGCACGCGAATGTCGATCGACATTTGCGCAGGCGCCGGTGCGTCGTCTTGACCGGCGAGGGAGGCTGTGTAGAGCACGCCCTGTTCGTCCAGGTATTTTTCGATGCCGGCGATCCCCCGGGTGTCCAAATCGACATACCCCACGGTGTGTGCCGCGAGCCGTCCCATGGGATAGACACGGCGGCGCTCGTTGACAAAACCCACGCCGGGAATGCCGAGGTTGTGGACGGCGTCGCGCTCCTCCGGGCTCACCTGGCGCTTGAGCCAGGCAAAGGCGCGGCCGGGCTGGGTGAGTTTCACCCGCAACGTTTTGGCATCGAGATCGGGCACCGTCGCCGTCAACAGTTCCACCGCCTCATCAACGTCGATGATCTTGCGGGGATCGGCATAGAGCGAAGCCACCGCCACATCGGTTGCCAGCAGCACGCCATTGCGGTCGACGATATCGGGCCGCGGCAGCCGATCCTCATGGGCGAGACCGACGTCAACCGGATCGATCAGCGGCCGCACCAGCGTTAAATTGATGAGCTGGCCCGCAATCGCCAGAAAGGCGCCGCAGAAGCAAATGGCGATCAGCCGGATGCGATTTTGTCCGGCCAGCCGCGGCGGTGTCCTGGTGCCTCTCATGGCTTCACTGCATCTTCTGAAGAATGTCGCCGATGGGATCCTGATCGTGGGCCTCCAGCTTCACGATCGGTTCTGGCGGAACTTTCTGGCCAAGCTCATCGAACTTGACGATCTGCTGGGCTTTGATTGTTTGGAGTTCAAGATGGTCAGCGGCGAGCCGCTGCAAACGGTCGGGCCGCGTGAGGCTGCTCCATTCAGCACCGAGCAGCTTGGTGTTTTCTTGGGAGCCGGAAATTTGCCGTTCCAATTTGGCGATATCGCGCTCCAATCCGCGTGTGGCGTGTTCAAGCGAATAGAGCAGGAAGCCCGAGACCAGCACGGCGATAACCAGGAGTGCGTTGAATAGCTTGTGCATCAGTGCGTCGTCCTTGAGGAGATGGAAACGCCAATCTCGTCGGCGATCGGCGGCATGGCGGGAGCGGCCGTCCTTGCGGCCGCCCGTAATTTCGCCGACCGGGCGCGCGGGTTGCGCTCGGCTTCCGCCTCACTTGCCTTGAGATGCCCTTTGAACAGCAGCTCGAAACTGGGGGCGGGTGGCCTTTCTGTTTCCGGCAGGTGGCGCGAAGCCTGCGGCCGCTTCCCGGCGCGCGAAACGAAAAATTGCTTGACGATGCGATCCTCCAGCGAATGGAAAGTGACAACGGCGAGGCGGCCACCTGGCGTCAGCAGCTTCTCCGCCGCATGGAGCGCCGCCACGAGCTCGTCGAGCTCGCCATTCACATGAATGCGCAACGCCTGAAAAGTGCGCGTTGCCGGGTGAATGCGGTCCTGTGGGCGCTTCGGGCCCGTCGCCTTTTCGATGGCGGAAACCAGAGCACCCGTCGTGGTGATGGGCGCGCTGGCGCGGGCGCGGACAATGGCACGCGCAATGGCGCGGGCCCGCGGCTCCTCGCCGAAGATAAAGATAATGCGGCTCAATTGCTCCGGCGCCAGGGTATTGACGGCATCGGCCGCCGTGGCGCCCGCTTGCGCCATGCGCATGTCGAGCGGCCCGTCGCGCATGAAGGAGAACCCGCGGGCCGCCTCATCGATTTGCATGGAGGAAACACCGATGTCGAGCACCACGCCGTCCAGTCCGCTGGCCACCAGCATCTCCATGTCGCTGAAGCGGCCTTCGACAAGCGCGAGACGTCCCGCGTACTGATGTACCAGCGTTTGCCCCGCCTTGATCGCACCGGGATCGCGGTCGATCGCCACGACCTTGCAGCGGGCTTTCCCGAGAATGGCGCGGGCGTAGCCGCCTGCCCCGAACGTGCCATCCAGGTAAGTGCCGCCGTCACGGGGTTGGAGCGCGGCTAGCACCTCGGCCAGCATCACCGGTTCATGGGATGTGTTTTCGGCGGTCATCGGCTGGTAAAATTCAGGGTGAACAAGACGTTAAGATTGCCCCGACAATGCCCCTTGGAGCCTTAACAAATAGTTTCAAAGTTGATTCACCCGCGCACGGGCATTGCAAAGAAAAGGTGCCAGCCGGCCTGTAAGCCGGGTTCTGTCCGCGCGGAACCTGACGGTCCCGCGGTGGATGACCATTCATCTGGAACCTCCGTCACCGGAGGCTTCACGCGACCTACCCGGACGGTGAGCCGGAAACAGCCCTGAACCCGAGGGTTCCTACCGCCCCTATTCGGTCTTGCTCCCGGTGGGGTTTGCCCTGCCGCCGCCGTTGCCGGAAGCGCGGTGCGCTCTTGCCGCACCATTTCACCCTTGCTCTCTGGATTGCTCCTCGAAGCGGTATAATTTCTGTGGCACTTTCCCTGGGGTCGCCCCCGCCGGGCGTTACCCGGCACCGTATTTCCATGGAGCCCGGACTTTCCTCCCCCGCACCCTTTCGGGCCTAGCGGCAGCGGTCATCCGGCCGACTGGCGCTGTTGAGGTAGAACGCAGGAAGCGCGGCGTCAACCTAGGCATATTCGCCCTTGCCGTTCCCCAGCGAGGCTGTACAGATTCCGCACCATGTTTCACCGCATTCTGCTCTCCATTTCCTTAGCCGCCGCGGTTTCCGCAAGTGCCGCTGCCCAGGAACGGCAATGGAGTCTGGATGCGGGCAGCGAGGATGCTTATCTGGTTTTTGGCGTGCCCGAAACGGACGATATCGGCATCAGTTTCTGGTGCACCATGGGAACGGGAGAGATCAGCATTTTCGTTCCCGAAGCCGATGCCTCCATGGAGTCAGGGCTGACAGTTCCCTTCACCATGGCGGCGGGAGAGACGATGGCCAAACTCCAGGGTAAAACCACCGCCAACGAGGAAGCCGGCACCACAAGCCTTGAGGCCAGGATTTCCGTCAGCGAACCCATTTTCGAAGCCCTGAAAGACGCCGACCGCTTCAAGGTGAAAGTCGGTCAGGAAGAGAATGTTTATCCCTTGATTGATGCCGACGTGGGTGGGCTGCTGAGGCTGTGCCGTAAGCCATAGATCATTGACGCGGCATATTTTCTTTTTTTGTCATCGCCGGATTCATTCCGGCGACCCATTTCTCCGTCTACCGAGCCATTGGAAAAATGGGTCCCCGGGACAAGCCCGGGGATGACAAAAGCGGGTGTTCTAATCCGGCAACGCAGCAACAAGGCGGTTCAATGTGTCAACCGTCGAAGCATCGGCAATTCCATCGATACGGGCAGGCCGAAAGTGCCTTTGAAAGGCTGACACGGTTTTCTGGGTCGCGAGATCGAATGCACCCTCGCGTGGAACGTCGTAGCCGTAACGGGACAACAGCGCCTGTAACTTCACAACCGCTTCGCCGCGATCGCCAAGTTGCAGCACCGGCACCTCGGTGAAGGCGGCAGGTTCCACCCAATGGCCGATGCCTTCGCGATGCAGCTTAGCCCAATCCAACTTTTCCCCGGGATCGATCTTGCGTGCCGGCGCCACATCGGAATGGCCCACGATATTGCGCGCAGGTATGTCATGACGCTTGCCAATGTCGCGGCACAGGGCGATGACCGCGCCCATCTGCGCATCGGGAAAATCGCGGTAGCCCAAACCGTGGCCGGGATTTTGGATTTCAATGCCGACGGAACGTGAATTGATGTCGGCAGCGCCCCGCCATGAGGAGAGCCCCGCATGCCAGGCGCGCATGTCCTCCTCCACCATCTGAATGATATTTCCATCCTCTTCGACAAGATAGTGGCAGGAAACGCCGGAGCCGGGATTGCACAGCCAATCGCAAGCTGCAGCAGCACTTTCCATGCCGGTGTAATGCAGCACGATCATGTCAGGCCGGCCGCCGCCGCGCCGCGGCTCGATGTTTGGCGATAGAACCACGGATTGCGCGAGCGGCGAACGGATCATAGGGCGTGCTCTTTCATGATCCGGCCATAGGCCTCATTGATGCGCTGAAGCCTTTCGGTTGCAAGCGCTATCATTTCTGCCGGAACACCCGCCGCGATGTGGCGGTCGGGATGATTGGCGCGCACCAGGCTGCGGTAACGTCTTTTGATTTCACCCGGCGACACGCCGCGATCGAGCCCAAGAATGCGATAGGGATCGATCGTTTCGCCCGCGACATGGCGCGATTTGATGCCTTGGAATTCGACTTCCGAAAAACCAAAAATATTAGCGACCGCTTCAAGAAAGCCGAGCTCGGCCGGGTGCAGCGCGTCGTCCGCCTTGGCAATGTGGAAAAGCCCGTCGAGCACATTTTCCAAGACCGCCGATTTGGTTTTGAAGAGGCGCGCGATCTGCCTGGCGTAACTTTCGAATCCCGCCACATCCTGCTTGGCCAGGTTGAACACGCGCGCCACTGCGGCCAGATCCGACGGGGGCACATGGAACACCTGCTTGAAGGCGTCCACCTCGCCCTGGGTCACCACGCCGTCGGCTTTGGCCATCTTGGCGCCAAGTGCGATCATGCCGATGGTGAAGGCAATGGACTTCTCCGGCACCGTCGCGCGCGAACGGGCGAGCTTCGTCAGGAAGCCGCCGATGGAATAACCCGTGGCGGAAATGCTTTCCGCGATGCGGCTCCAGATCGACATGGAAAAATCCTCGTCTCTCCATGACCGGCCTTGAGCCGGTCATCCAGACTGGATGGCCGCCTCAAGGGCGGCCATGGAGAGAAATTTCTGCATCAGCCGCGTTTGAAATAGTGAGCCAGCCTGAAGACGGGCGTATCGATATCGAGGTGCTGCGCCAGCCGCCGTTCCACATGCCAGGCCCGTCCCGCGGTCCACACGGTGGCCCAAACCACCGGCACGGCGCCGAGCACCATCAGGCCATACATCATGAAATCGGGAAGGCCGAATAGCTTCGAGGTAGCCCAGACGGTTACCGCCATGGCAGCACCCAGTTTGCAGAACGCCAGCAGCGTGACGCCGGCGGCGGCGAGAAAACAGCCCAAGGGACTAAAGGCTTGAGAGCCCACGCGCGGCTGGGTATCCGGTTTGAGAATTTCCTGTTCCATGACCGCAGATATGCCCGGTAGACGGGCCAATTGCAACCGCGAGCCTTCCAGAAACCGCAACCAAACTCTTCAAAAAATGTCGTAAGCCGTTGAAATAGAAATCAACTGCAATAGTGATTTCCGCTGCGCCGGTTCTGCAGATCGAGATGAATATGGTCGCGGTGGTGGCGATCGGACCCGGGCCCCAGCACTGTCATGAAGCCGTCGCAGGCCTGCTCCCGCACCAGGCGCAGGAAGGCGCGCTCGTCGGAATCTCCCCGCCAGCCCTCCAACACGGTGATTTTGCGGCCGCTTTCCAAGGTGAAGGCCGAGATGTCGATGGCATTGCCGTAGCCATGTTCGCTCATCTTGGCGCCGGACTTGTTGTTGCGAGGGCGGCAGGAATAGGACGCAGCGATATCGATCGAGACGACGCTTTCGCTGAAACGGCGTTGCGCCGCCGGCTGCACCACGTTTTGCAGCCAGTCGTTGAGCGGGTCTGCCATGCCGCAGTTTAGCGTTGCCGGCTGGCTGAAATCGACATTGGCCAGATTATGAACGAGCCAGGGATTGGGCACCTTGCAGCCATTGCCCTCGTTGATGGCGCGCAGCCGTTCCGCCAAGCCCAGTTCCGACGGCTTGACCATGCATTGGGCGGGAGGCGCCACGAGACCTTCGGTCTCGAAACTGGTGCGGTTTCCGGAACAGGCGGCCATGAATGCGGCAAGCGCCGCCAGCGCCAAGAGGCTCCTATCCCACGCCATACGCAACTCCACCTGAACCTAAGCGAGGCTAGGTCGAAGCCGTTAAGATTTCGTAGGAGGGATTGTCCGCGTTTGTCCTCGCCCCGCGTTAGCGGGGAGATGACATCTACCGGTTCAGCACCGCGACGAGCTGGCTGACGTCGCCGTTGCGTTTGGAGATGTAGGAGGTGAAAAGTCCGCGCTGCATATAAGCCATGGAAAATCCCAGCACCTTGGTATCCGTCACCTTGTAGGAACCCTTGCGCCAGGCGAGCCGCCAAACCACAGTATAGGTCTGGCCGGAAATGAGAAAGATTTTACTGTCGATCAGGATATCCTTGCCATCGGCTGCGGAGTCACCCAACTCGTACTTGGCGATGCGATACTCGCGCGACTGGTCGGCGAAATACCGCGCCATGAATGTCGCCACGCCACCGTAGTATCGCTGGCGCTGTCCGTTCGGCAATTTGGCCTTGTATTGTCCGAGCGAATAGTCGGCGATGTGGGCCACATCGGCATAGCGTTCAATGGCGGCCTTGAAACTCGATACCGTGCCCTGCCGGTGCGCCTTCAGCATTTCCTTGGCGAACTGCCGCATGAACACCATGGAGGGATGTTCCGCCGCCAGTGCTGGCGCGGCAAGGCTCGCGGCCATGAAACCCAATAGCGCACGCCGTGATACCGGAAAGCTCACCAGGAATCGGCCTCGCGCAATTCTTTAAACAAGGCGTCGAAATCCCCGTTGGATCGTCTCAAGACCTTGTTGAACCGGTCCCTCATGGCAATGGTCAACCACACGCCCTTGACGTTTACGTCGCTTATCTTGAGGCCGCCACCTCCCCCCGAGAGCCGCCAGCGAATCTTTTCGCCGTTTCCCTTGATGGCGCTCTGGATGATCGTGAACTGGCCCTGTTGGGTCGTCGACGTAACGTCCAACCCCGATCCCTTGAAGTCCTTGACGTAGAAGACGAACAGGGCGGCAGCGTAGTTGCTGACGAGCCGATAGAACTCGTTTTTCTTGTTTGCCGGCAGTTTTTTCTGATAGGGGCCCAGCGCATAATTGGCAATGGTCCGGAGGCTGATATAGCGGTTGAGCAGGGCCGCGAACCGGTTTCGCAAGCCGTCCCCCGATTGCCCGCTGTTGGCCAGAGCCATGACATCGTCCGCCACCCGGCGGACATAGTTTTCCGCCGCACTGGCCGCCGCCGACGGCCGCCAGGGTGCGAGGCCGGCCCATACGCCAGCGATCAGCAACCCAGTGAATCGACGCCGCCCTAGGGAACGCGGCAGGGAACCAGCCATTTCGCCTCCAAGCGAGTTTGGGCACCGGCAATGCCGTGAAACCATGAAAAAAGCAAGACAACTTGCCAAAAAATCTGGCCTACAATATAAAGATATGTTTATATAGAAAGCAAAGAGCGGGGAATCTCCTTGGAAGAACTTCTGGCAGGGTTACGGGCGGCGGCGGAGGCAACGCGGGTGCGCATCCTTTTCGCCCTCTCCCACGGTGAATTCAACGTGAGCGAACTGACCCAGATCCTGGGGCAAAGCCAACCGCGCGTCAGCCGTCATTTGAAACTCATGACTGAGGCCGGCCTCATCACGCGTCACAAGGAGGGCAATTGGGTGCTCTTCCGCCTCCGCGACGAGGGAGCGGGCGGCGCCTTGTCGCGGGCCATCGTTGATCTCCTGCCCGCGGCCCATGCTGAACTGGCCCGCGACCTCACCCGCCTTGCCGAGGTCCGCGCCCGGCGAGCGGAAATCGCCAGTAAATATTTCCGTGACAATGCCGCCCACTGGGAAGAATTGCGCTCGCTCCACGTGCGCGAGGAGGATGTCCAACAAGCCATGGTGCGGCTTGCGGGACAAGGCCCCATCCGGCTGCATGTGGACCTGGGCACGGGCACCGCCAGCGTTCTGCTCTATTTCGCAGCTCTGGCCTCCCAGTCCGTGGGCGTCGATCTAAGCCTGGACATGCTTGCCATGGCCCGGGTCAATCTGGAGAAGGGTGGCCTTCGCAACACCCAGGTCCGCCATGGCGACATCTATGCACTGCCTTTCGCCGATGGCTTCTGCGATTTCATCACCATTCACCAGGTCTTGCATTACCTCGACGACCCTGGCCGCGCGCTGCACGAGGCAGTCCGCATCCTGGCGCCCGGAGGCCGCCTGTTGATCGCCGATTTTGCACCGCATGAATTCGAGCAGCTCCGCGATAACCATGCCCATCGCCGTTTGGGCGTCGCCGCCGAACACATGGCGGCATGGCTGCAGCGGACCGGCATGCGTCTCCTCCAGTTCGACGTGTTGCCGCCCCCGTGGCGCAAGGGCGAAACGGG
>JBKKDI010000212.1:0-6214 GCA_046708645.1 Aestuariivirga sp. | reverse complement strand
TGCCCTTATGGGGCATGGGAAGACGGGGACCCGATTCGAAGTTCGAAAAGGCCGCCATGGCGCGAGGCGCCAGCGTCGTGTGCGGCATCGACGAGGCGGGTTGTGGGCCGTGGGCCGGACCCGTGGTGGCAGCCGCCGTCATTCTCGACCGCAGCAAAAAACCCCCGCGCGGAATAAATGATTCAAAGCTGTTGACCGCGGAAACCCGCGAAAAGCTATTTGGCAAAATCCATGAAAGCGCGATGATCGGCATCGGCATCGCGGACGTCGAACGGATCGACCGCGACAACATTCTAGCAGCCAGACTATGGGCCATGGAGCAAGCGGTGTTGAGCCTTGCGGCCTTGCCCTGTATCGCACTGGTCGACGGCGACCGGGCACCCACCCTTGCCTGCAGCGTCGAAACCATAATCGAGGGCGATCGGCGTTCGTTGTCGATCGCCGCGGCTTCGATCATCGCCAAGGTGACGCGCGACCGCATCATGGTGGCGCTGCACGCGCAATATCCGGACTATGGCTTCGCCCGGCACAAGGGCTATGGCACGGAAGAACACCAGGAAGCACTGGCGCGTTTCGGCCCATCCCCACACCATCGCCGAAGCTGGGCCCCGATCCGGGCGCTGCTTGCCGCCGTGGTCTAACTCTTATTTCTGTCATTGCCGGGCTTGTCCCGGCAACCCATTGCGCATTGAACTCCAGCGCTTGTTGAACGATGGGTCGCCGAAATAAATCCGGCGATGACGGATGGGTGGATGACCCCCGTTAACCACTTTCCCCGAATTCGATTCACGCCGAGTCCCCGAGGACTCATGATGGCTTTTCAGGGTCTCAGTGAGTTGCGTTCGAGGGCGTTCCATGGGGTATCAGACACGGCCGGACATAAGGCCGCTGCACAATAAAATACTGGTGGGCGATTGCCTGGCGGAGCTGCAAAAAATTCCGCCGGGTTCGGTCGATCTGGTCTTTGCCGATCCCCCCTACAATCTGCAACTGGCGCGAGAGCTCACGCGGCCCGACCAAAGTAAGGTTGACGGCGTCGACGACCATTGGGACAAATTCGCAAGCTTCGCCGACTACGACAGATTTACCCGCGCCTGGCTTGCCGAATGCCGCCGGGTTCTGAAACCCGATGGAGCCCTGTGGGTTATCGGCTCCTATCACAACATTTTTCGCGTCGGCAGCCTGCTTCAGGATATGGGTTTCTGGATCCTCAACGATGTGGTCTGGCGCAAGACCAATCCAATGCCGAACTTCCGCGGCCGCCGCTTCACCAATGCCCATGAGACGCTCATCTGGGCGGCGAAAACCGCGCAATCGAAATTCACTTTCCATTATGAGGCCATGAAGATTTTCAACGACGATTTGCAAATGCGCTCGGATTGGACCCTCCCCCTGTGCACCGGAACTGAACGGTTGAAGAACTCCAGGGGTGATAAGCTGCATCCGACGCAAAAGCCCGAGGCGTTGCTGCACCGGGTTCTGCTGTCTTCTTCCAACGCGGGCGATGTGGTGCTCGATCCCTTCTTCGGCACCGGCACCACGGGGGTTGCCGCCAAACAGCTTGGCCGTATCTTCATCGGTATTGAACGCGAGGAGGACTACGCCGAAGCGGCACTGGCGCGCATCGATGGCACCCAACAATTTTCAGCGGAGACGCTCAAGGTGACCACGGCCAAGCGGGCTGAACCGCGCATTCCCTTCGGTTCGCTGCTTGAGCGCGGCCTCGTGAAGGCCGGCGAAACTCTTTACGATCCGGCACAACGGGTGGCCGCCAGGGTTCGCGCCGACGGCTCCATCGCCTGCCGCGATGCGTCGGGCTCGATCCACAAGATCGGCGCCCTTGTACAAGGAGCGGAGGCCTGCAACGGCTGGACCTTCTGGCATGTGATGAAAGGCGCCAACCTCGTCCCCATCGATGTGCTGCGCCAACAGTTGCGAACGGAAATGGGTATCGCGGCTTCCTCGTGAAAGCCCGGCAGCAGACTTCGTTTCTCTTCGATCTCGATGGAACTCTCGTCGACACCGTCTACGATCATGTGCATCTGAACCCTTTCATCATGCCCGCGCCTGATGCGGGCGCGGGGGGATGCCCACATCAAGTGCACTGCTGTCCGGTTGAGGAAGTGCAAGTGATTGACCTCTCCACTATTTTCGGTGCTTAAGAAAAATACAGGCACGTAAGGCTCGAATCGCAAGATGGGGGAGGAGAGGGGCCAGCGGATTAAATCGGGCGCTTTGACTTCATCGATGCCACTCTCCCTTCATTACCGGTGAATGGGGCCATGCCCGGCGTAAGATAACTTCGAAATGATCGTTAGCCCCTCACCTCCCCATCGCGTGACCGCGATGGGTCCCTTCCTCTCCCCGCTTCGCGGGGGCGAGGACATTGGGCTTCCTTAACCGGACGGCCCGCATCAAGTGCGGACATGACGAGAAATTTGGTGCTACACGAGTGCATATCGAAGTGGCGCGCTTGGAGACACCGCATGGCCTGGAAAGAAAACGAGGGAACCGCATGGACCTGGTATCGCGGCAAGTGGCACAGCGGCAATCCCATGTTCATGGGCCCCATGACCCATGCGCCATGGCTTGGATCCTGTGTTTTCGACGGTGGCCGGGCCTTCGAGGGCGTGGCTCCCGACCTCGATCTGCATTGCCAGCGCGCCGTCCGTTCGGCCGAAAGCTTCGGCCTCAAGATTCTGAAAAGCGCCGGTGAAATCGAAGAACTTACCCGCGAAGGGATTGCCAAATTTCCCAAGGGTGCGGAACTCTATCTGCGGCCCATGTTTTGGGCAGCCGACGGTTTCGTCGACGTCGATCCGGAAACGACGGAGTTCTCGGTCTCCGTCTATGAGTCGGCGTTGCCCATGCCCAAGGGCTTCTCCGCAACGCTTTCACCCTTTCGCCGGCCCTCGTTCGAATATGCGCCCACCGACGCCAAGGCCGCCTGCCATTATCCCAACTCAGCGCGCGCCATGCGCGACGCCAAGGCCCGGGGTTTTGACAATGCCGTAATGCTCGATCCTTTGGGGCACGTGGCCGAACTTTCAACCGCCAATATCTGGCTGGTGAAGGATGGCGCGGCCCATACGCCGGTGCCTAATGGCACGTTTCTCAATGGCATCACGCGTCAGCGGGTGGCGGCACTCCTGCGCCAAGCCGGCGTCATCGTCCACGAACGCTCGATCCGCTGGCAGGATTTCCTCGATGCCGATGAAATCTTCTCTACCGGCAACTACGCCAAGGTCGGCCCTATCACCCGTATTGAGACCCGCAATCTGCAACCCGGACCGGTGATGGCGAAGGCCCGCGAACTTTACTGGGAGTTTGCCCATTCGGAGCGTTGACGATCACAC
Organism: Aestuariivirga sp.; assembly: GCA_046708645.1. GTDB lineage: Bacteria > Pseudomonadota > Alphaproteobacteria > Rhizobiales > Aestuariivirgaceae > Aestuariivirga. The sequence goes on along the minus strand of JBKKDI010000212.1, from coordinate 2,858 downwards.
TCCCGGGTCGAGGAAAAACGGCGTGCCCTCAAAGGCGTCGGCGCCGCGTCCGATCTTGTCAATGGCGCGGACCATGCGGCCTTCGCGGCCGAGAACCGCATCGGTAAAGGAAACGATCAACCGGTTGGGGGAAGCCGAGGGCGAGGCTTCGCGCAATTGCCAGGCAAGCTCTTCCTCATCCGCTTCCGGTCTGAAAAAGCACATGGCCGTATAGGCGGCGGCAGTCGAACGGCTGATGCCCGCCCAGCAGTGGATCAGCATCGGCGAGGAACGGTCCCAGCCCTTGAGGAAGCTCACGAGTTTTTCAGCATCGGTGGCCTGCGGCAAGGTGAATCCGTCCGCTTCCTGAATAATATCGTGGCACGAAAGCCAAAGATGGCGATCCGATCCGATACCTGTGAAACTCTGGCGCGGCGTATCGGGGCCGAGCAAGCTTATCACGTGGCCGACCCTATGCTTGTCGACCAGCGGCTGAACCTTGTTGAGCGGGCAAACGATAATCATGGTTTTACAGGAGCTGTTTGAATTTCTTGAGATAGATAACGGCGGACTCCGGCGGTGCAACCGGTCTCAGGCGGTGAAATTTCTGCGATCCTTCGCCATCGAGCCCGCGCGGGCGCCGGAAGAACTTGTCCGCTTCCGCCGCGCTGAAGCCCGCGAGTTGGGTCGCCTCCAGATAGGCAGCCATATGGTCGGCCTTCTTGATCTGGGTTTCAAGTGCTTCGTTGCACGTGGGAGGAAGCCCAAACCGGATGTGGATTGCCGCCATCAGCCGCCGCTCGAAGGCCTTGTAATCGTAGCTCAGCGCGGCCTTGAAGGGTGAAATCATGTCGCCGATCACATATTCCGGCGCATCGTGCAGCAGCGCCGCCAGCCGCGCGTGGCGGTCAAGACCGGGATCAAGATGGAAGGCGATCTGCTCAACCAGCACGCAATGCTGCGCCACCGAGAAGGCGTGATCGCCCTTGGTCTGGCCGTTCCAGCGGGCCACCCGCGCCAGCCCATGGGCGATGTCCTCGATTTCGATATCGAGGGGCGAGGGATCGAGCAGGTCAAGCCGCCGCCCGGAAAGCATGCGCTGCCAGGCGCGCGGTGCGTTTGCCATCCCTAACGCGCCAGCTTCTTCACGGCGCGATGGCGGTGGCAATCCACCATGTGATCGTTCACCAGCCCGCACGCCTGCATGAAGGCATAGACAATCGTCGGGCCGACAAAACGGAAGCCGCGCTGCTTCAAGTCTCTCGAGATTTTTTCCGCTAGCGGCGTTGTGGCCTGCACATCTCCCATGGTCCGCAACTTGTTTTGCAAAGGCTTGCCATCCAGAAAATTCCACAGGTAAGCGGAGAAATCCGGCATGGCCAGATAGGCTTGCGCATTGGTGACGCTGGCATCGATCTTCAAGCGATTGCGCACAATGCCCGCATCCATCATCAACGCCTTGATCTTTCGCGCATCATAGCCCGCCATTTTTTCCGGATCGAAATGATCGAAGGCGGCGCGAAAGGCCTCGCGCTTGCGCAAGATGGTGATCCACGAAAGGCCCGCCTGGAAACCATCGAGCAACAGCTTCTCGAACAGGGCGCGTGAATCGTATTCGGGCACACCCCATTCCGTGTCGTGATAGGCCATATACACGGGGTCCTTGCCGCACCAACCGCAGCGGCAAATGCCGTCATCATGGGTGATCGCCGTCATGCGATGGCCTTGGCATTCGGCACATCATAGCGAACCCAATGGGGTTTCAGAACTTCCACACTGACATCTTCTGTCAGGAGCGGTTCCGTAGCCTCCGCTAGCCGGTCAAGCCGGAGCAGCGCCAAGGCTCTTGAGCCAGCCGATGAGAGCAGGGTTCCGATGGCCTTGCCGCCGCTTCGAATGTCCGAGCCCTTCGCCGGCGCCTCACCGCCAAGGCGCACCGGCAGGATACGGCTTCTCGCCATGCCACGATGCTCCATGCGCGAGACGACTTCCTGGCCGACGTAACACCCCTTCTCGAAACTCACCGCGCCTAACTGATCGAGATTGGCCTCATGGGGGAAGAATTCGCCGGTGCCAAGATCGGCATCCGTGTCGGCCAGGCCCAGACCAATGCGGACCGCGTCATAGCCTTTTGCTTCAGCGAGCGCTGTCTTAGGCAAGAAAAAACGCCAACCCATTTCCGGGCTGCGCGGGTCGCGGTAGCGCATTTCCTGTGACGGCAGCTGCGGCGCCACGCCAACGTGATAATCGGGGAGATCAACAATACTGAGCTTGGCGCGGAGCTTGTAGAATGTCAGACGTTTGGTGAGATCGGCCTTTTGCGCCGCCGAGCAATCCACCAGGAAAGCCCCGCCCGCATCGAACACAAACATATCGAAAAGTATCTTTCCCTGAGGCGTGAGGAGCGCTCCATAGGTAGCGTTACCCGGCTTTAGGCCTTCGATATCCGCGGTCAAAAGATTGTGCAGAAAATGCCGCGCTTCCGGGCCTTCGATGCGAAAGGCGGCACGGCCCCGTAAAATACCTGCTGAAAATGGCTCAATATTCATGCTTGTTGCTTCATGGCCCCGGCACATTTACGTAAGGCTTGGGGCACAATCAAGGAAGGCAATGACATTTACCGCCGATATGATCCTGAAAGGCGGCACCGTCGTTAATCATGACGGCGTGGGACAGCGCGACGTCGCAATCACGGGGGAGCGGATCGCAGGGCTCGGCAACTTCGGCGCCGAGCAGGCGGGTGAGGTGATTGACTGCCGGGGCCTGCACATTCTGCCGGGGGTCGTCGACAGCCAGGTCCACATGCGTGAGCCCGGTGCCGAGCACAAGGAAGATCTGGAAACGGGCGGCCGCGCGGCGGTGATGGGTGGTGTCACCGC
>JBKKDI010000211.1:0-6067 GCA_046708645.1 Aestuariivirga sp. | reverse complement strand
TCCCTGCTTCCGCCAGAGTGCCGGAGACAATATTTCAATACCTCCCTGCTAATCGAACCCTTTGTCATGCACATTGCCAAGCCGCCGCTTGCCATGGAACTTCCCGATGAACGTTGAAACAAAAAAGACAGAGTTCGCAGCGAGCGATGAGGCAGCCCGGTTCAGGATCTCCTTTGGCCTCATCGTTGTTCTTCTCTGTGCGTCTTGGGCGGTCTTTTCCCGTCAAAATTTGCTCCAGGATCCCGATACCTGGTGGCATATCAAGACCGGCGCCGACATCTTGCGGAGCCGCACCTTTCCAGCCCACGACACCTATTCGCACACGTTTTTTGGCCACCCATGGATCGCCAAGGAATGGCTGTCGCAGATCATCCTCTATCTGAGTTACACCGCAGCCGGCTGGAACGGAGTGTCCCTCATTACTGCGGCAAACGTCTGCTTGGTAGGCGGTTCGATGTATTTCGTACTTGCCCAGCACTTGCGCCCAATTGCGGCTACCACAATCATCCTGCCATCGCTGTTGCTTGCCAGCATCACGTTTTTGGCCAGGCCGCACACTCTTACACTCGCCCTGATGGTGATGTGGAGCTATTACCTCTTCGAGGCGGCACGGCAATCGCGCTCACCCAATTTCGGCCTGCTGGCGATCCTGGTTCTCTGGGCAAATCTGCATGCCGGTTTCACGTTGGGGTTCGTCATCGCATTCTTCGCCTTCCTGGATTTTCTTGAGCGGACGCGCCTAGACGACCGGCCAGCCCTCGCGCGTTGGATTATCTTTCTTGTGCTGTGTCCGCTGGCGACGCTCGTTCACCCCTATACCTACCAGGCCATTTTCGCGACCTTCACGGTGGCGGGGCCGAACGAAGCCGTTGCCCTGATTGAGGAGTGGCAACCGTTCAATGCCCGCGAGCGAAGTCTGCACGAGGGCGCTCTTCTCGCCATGATCTTCGCGCTCCTGGTTTCGAGGGCGCGCTTCACTTTCGCCAAGTCGCTGTTTCTTGTCCTGATCCTTCACATGTTCCTGGTTCATGTGCGTTTCAGCTATGTCTTTTTCCTGCTGTTGCCCGTGGTGATTGCCAGTGATGTCGCCGCGCAGTTTCCGAAATTGTCCGCCGCATTCTGGCGGTCCGAGGACCGGGATCCGTTTGAACGGGCGCTCGCGAGAGTATTTTGGCCACTCACCGCGGTCGCGGTGGGCATCGCGGCAATTATATCGGTCTTGTTCCTGAGCGTTCTGACGGTAAAGCCCGCCGACGATGTGGCGGCGCGTGGCGCCATCGCCCATGCGATCAAGCATAAACTCTCCGGCAATGTGTTGAACGGGGGCCTTTTTGGCGGCCCGCTGATCTTTCACGGCATTCCAACCTATATCGACGGGCGTATGGATCAGTTGTTTCTCGGAGGATTTACCGTCAACGACGACAAGATGCGGAAGCCGGGTGGCGGGAAGCTGTTGCTGGAGGCGCTCAGGCGCTACGACATTCAGTGGACGTTGCTGCCGCCGGATGATGCGAGAATTCTTATGCTCGACGAGTTGAAGGATTGGCGGCGCGCCTATGCGGACGAGTTCGCCGTAATTCACGTTCGCGCGGCCACCCCGCCATGACCACGCGCGCGAATCCCCGCACTCGCGAGGTCCCGGAGATAATATCTCAAGACTTCCATGCGAAACCAGCCGGACCCACCATTCAAACACCCAACCCGTCGCTTGCAATTAATTTTCCGATGAACATCGAAGTAGAAAGATCAGCGTTAGCAGCGATCGATGAGGCAGCCCGGTTCAGGATCGCCATTGGCCTCATCGTTGTCCTGCTCTGTGCGCTTTTGCTGGCCTATTCCCGTCAAGTTCTGCTCCTGGACCCTGACACCTGGTGGCATATCAGGACCGGCGCCGACATCTGGAACAGCCACCGGTTTCCGGCGCAGGACGCTTATTCTTACACATTCCAGGGTCATCCGTGGATCGCCAAGGAATGGCTGTCCCAAATCGTCCTCTACCTGAGCTTTTCCGCTGCGGGCTGGAACGGTGTTTCATTCGTCGCCATGGCAGGCATCTGCCTGCTGGCCGCCACCATCTATTTCATTCTCTCCGTGCATGTAAGGCCGTTGGCGGCGGCGGCGGTCACGCTGCCGATGATGGCCCTCGCCAGCCCGGCCTTCGTGGCGAGGCCGCACATTCTGACGCTGGCGCTGATGGTGTTCTGGACCCACCGGCTTTTTGAAGCTTCCCGCAATTTGCGTGCCCCCGGCTTTGGTCTTCTCGCCCTGATGGTCGTCTGGGCAAATCTCCATGCCGGCTTCACGCTGGGTTTTGTCATCGCCTTTTTCGCGTTCCTCAATTTTCTGGAACGGGCACGATTATCGGAAAGGGCGGCTCTGGCGAAGTGGATTGGGTTTCTTGCGCTTTGCCCCGCCGTGACTCTCATTCATCCCTATACGTATCAAGCCATGCTCTCGACCTGGACTGTTGCCGGCCCGAATGAAGCCGTTCCGCTGATAATCGAATGGCAACCCTTCAACGCCCAGTTGGACCGCATCCATGAAGGCGCGATCCTGGCGATGGTATTCGCACTTATGGTGTCACGGGTGAAGTTCGGTTTTGTCAAGGCGGCATTTGCCGTCTTTCTCCTGCACCTCTATCTGATTCATGTAAGATTTTGCTATGCGCTCTTTCCATTGATGCCAGTGGTGATTGCCCCGGAACTCGCGAAACGTTTTCCGGCACTGTCGGCCGCGCATTGGCGCCAGGAAAAGCGCGACGCTATCGAGCGCGCTCTTTCACAGTGGTTCCGGCCATTTATGGCGGCGGCGCTCGTGGCCGGAACCGCGCTGTCCTTCATCGTATTGAAAGTCCTGCCGGTGAAACCCGATGAGACAGTCGCGGTCACGGAGGCAATCGGCTATGCGAAGGATAACCTCCTTTCTGGCCGCGTGATGAACGCTTACGGTTTCGGCGGCCCGCTTATCTTCCACGGCATTCCGACATTCATCGACGGACGGGCGGATCAATTGTTTCTTGGCGGCTTCACATCCAACTACGACAAAACCCAAAAGATTGGCGGCGAAAAGCTGTTCCTGGAAACGATTGTAAAATACGATATCCGCTGGACGCTATTTCCGCCGGAAGACCCACGAAATGCCATTCTTGCTGGCCTCAAGACCTGGAAGCGCGCCTATGCGGACGAGTTCGCGGTCATTCATGTTCGTGAGCCCCATGACTGAGCCTGAATTCGACCAGTATGCCGGTGACTACACCGCCATGCACCAGCGCAGCGTGGCGTTCTCCGGTTGCGAGCTTGGTTATTTCGCCGAGTACAAGGCGCTCTATGCGGCCCAATGCTTTCGCGAATTCTGCGGCAAGGGCGAGACGCTGCTGGATTTCGGCTGTGGCCCGGGAACGTCAATCCCCTATTTCACGAAGCATCTCGATCTCGACGAAACCCGCCTGATCGCGGCCGATGTTTCACGGAAATCTCTTGACATTGCCCGCGAAAGGTTTGGCGGCACGGCGTCATATCTGCACATCGAAAGCGGCCGGCTCAATCTTGATTCGGGCTCTGCCGGAATGGTGTTTTCGGCTTGCGTCTTTCACCATATCGAGCCGGAACGGCATGTGATGTGGATGGCGGAACTTCACCGCATCACGCGGCCCGGTGGCGTCATTCTGATCTTCGAACATAATCCGCTCAATCCGCTCACCCGTTACGCGGTCGCCGGCTGCGCCTTCGACGAAGGCGCCATCCTGCTCCGCGCCGCCGCCCTGGCGGACCGTCTGAAGAAAGGCGGATGGACACCGTGGCGGACCCGCTACCATGTGTTCTTTCCGGGCTTTCTCAAAAAACTCAGGCCGCTGGAACAAGCCCTCGGCTGGCTGCCAATGGGAGGTCAATACTCTGTCCTGGCATTCAAGCGATAGGCTGCGATTATTCGGGCGTTTCCTGCTGGCTGGCGGCTTCAATAGCCTGCTCGGTTTCGCCGTCATCATGGCCTGCATGGGTTTGCTCGCCATGCCGCCGCTGGCCGCCAATGCCACGGGCTACGCCGCGGGCTTCGCCCTCAGTTTCCTGCTTCATCGCCAGTATACATTTCGCAGCAATGTGAAGCTTGGCCAAGGGATGGCGTCTTACCTGGCGGTTGTCTCGGGCGCCTACGCCGCAAATGTCATAACCTTGCTGGGATCGATGGAGTGGCTGGGTCTCAGCCCATATCTGGCGCAAATCCTGGGCATTGGCGTCTATACCGTGCTGGTCTTTCTTGGCAGCAACACCCTGGTATTCGATCGCCGCAATAGGTGAGGGCACAATGAGCGGAATTCAATCAAGCACCGTCGACCGCGACGCTCCGGTTCTGAGCGTCGTCGTGCCCTGTTTCAACGAAGAGGACGTTCTTCCCGAAACGGCGCGGCGGCTGGAAGGCCTCATCGCGGGCCTGACGGCGCAAGGCCAGATCGCTCCGGGAAGCCACGTGATCCTGGTCGATGATGGTTCGCGGGATCGCACATGGAGCATGATCGAGCAGCTGGCCACGGGTGCGGAAATGTTTCGCGGTTTGAAATTCGCCCGCAATTTCGGCCACCAGAGCGCGATTCTCGCGGGCATTCTCGCGGCGAAGGGCGAAGTTACGATCACCATTGACGCGGACCTGCAGGATCCGCCCGATGCGATTGCGCCAATGATTGCCGCTTACCGGTCCGGCGCCCATATCGTCTATGGCGTGCGCGACGACCGCTCCGCAGATTCCTTTCTCAAGCGGTCGACAGCCCAGGCATTTTACCGCCTCATGGGGATGATCGGCGTGAAACTGATCTTCAACCACGCCGATTTCAGGCTGCTCAGCCGGAACGCCATTGAAGCCCTCAAGCAGTTCGGCGAGGTCAACCTGTTCCTTCGGGGGCTCGTTCCCTTGCTCGGTTTCCGCCAGGAAACCGTATTGTACAAGCGCGAAGCGCGTTTCGCCGGTAAGTCCAAATATGGATTTTCCAGAATGCTGGCTCTCAGCATCGACGGCATCACATCGTTTTCCATTTATCCGCTGCGGCTCATCACCTTTCTCGGCCTCTTCGTTTCGTTCCTGGCATTTGCCGCAGGCCTGTGGGCGCTGATAGCCTGGCTCATCGATGCGAACACCGTTCCAGGCTGGACTTCCATCGTGCTGCCCATGTACTTCCTGGGCGGCATCCAGCTCCTGTCGATCGGCATTCTCGGTGAATATCTCGGCAAGAATTATTTCGAGGCCAAGCGGCGCCCGCGGTACATCATAGAAAAATCAATCTAGCTGCTGGGCCTCCGGCGCGACGGAATCCGCCCGCCTGGCGAAGGGATAACGCATTTGCGCGATGTAGTCGCGCGGCACCGGTTCGTAGGTGCCGTAGCGCCCTGGATATTCTTTCCCCGGCAAATGAAGCGTGCCGAAACAGGCATCGAGGATCGACAGTTGGCCCGCAAAATTCTTGTCGTAGGCCTCGCGCTGATCGGCATGGTGCCAGTGGTGGAACTGCGGCGAAGCAATGATCCAGCGAAGCGGGCCAAAGCTAATCTTCACATTGGAATGCACGAGCAGCGACTGCCAGTAATACAGCAGGGCGTAAATTCCAATCGCGGCCTCGGAAAAACCTAGCGAGAACACCAGCACGAGCGATGCCCCCTTTGTCAGTATTTGGTCGACGGGATGCACACGATGGGCCGCCAGCCAGTCCAGTTCCTGGATGCTGTGATGGACGGCATGAAACTTCCACAACCAGGGAATCTTGTGAAACAGGCGATGCACCGAGTAGAAGCCAAGATCGGAAAGGATGAGTGCAAGCGCTACCTGCAGCCAAAGCGGCAGGGCGGCGACCCAGGCCTGAAACTGCGGCGGTATTGCCCACGCCGCAGCCATGACCGACCCTATCAGAATGATGGCTAATCCGGCCTTGGTGATAAGGCTATTGACCAGTGCATAGAAAACGTCAAGTTTCCAGTATTTGCGGAGTATCTGCTGTTCCTTGCGCAGAGCAAACAGCCGCTCGGCCGGTACGAACACCAGCATTGCGATGAGAAACCCCTTGATGCCAATGATATCCCACATC
>JBKKDI010000210.1:0-5391 GCA_046708645.1 Aestuariivirga sp. | reverse complement strand
GCGAGGACGGCGATTCCAGCTATGAGATCGCCATCGGCACTCTCGACGAGCCCAATGCCATTGACGCGATGACGGAGCAAACGGGTATCGAGAGCAAGGTTCAGTGGTTTGACGGCATGGTGAACCTGCCTGCGCAAAAAACCAGTGACAGCCGCTCGCCCGGGGATCTTGCTAAACTGAAAAGCTTGCAGCACCCCGATTACGACACAGAGCATTGGCCATGACCGAAGCAGCGGACGTCACCGGCGGCTGCCAGTGCGGACAGGTGCGCTATGCGATTTCCGGTCCCTTCGAGAATCCGCATATCTGCCACTGCCGCATGTGCCAGAAAGCTTTTGGTAACTATTTCGCCGCCCTCGTGAGCGCGAAGAAGAAAGACTTCAAGTGGACCCGCGGCCAGCCGGGCGTTTTCCGAAGCTCGTCGGTGGTGGATAGGTGCTTCTGCCGCGATTGCGGCACGCCGCTCTCCGTTGCCGATGACCATTCTGACCGGATTGCCTTAGCCATTGGCTCGCTCGACCATCCGGAGAGGGTCATGCCATCGCATCAATACGGCATTGAAAGCAGGCTGCCCGCCTTTGAGGAATTGCACACTCTTGATGGCACGCGCACTGAAGATGATACTCCTCCCGAAATGATGGCGAAGTTCAAAAGCCTTCAGCATCCGGACGGTGAGTAATCGCTTTCCCTAACCCGCGATCGCGTTCCTGATCGCGGCCAATGCTTCATCTGCTTTTGTTGCATCAGGCCCGCCCGCCTGAGCCATGTCGGGGCGGCCGCCGCCGCCCTTGCCGCCAAGCGGCGCAGAACCAATGCGCACCAGATCGACGGCATTGAAACGCGATATCAGATCCTTGGTGACGCCGACGATGAGGCCCGCGCGCCCCTCGTCGTTGATGGCGATGAGAGCTACCACTCCCGATCCAAGCTTGGCTTTACTTTCGTCAACCAAACCCTTCATGTCGGCGGGCGAAATTCCTTTCAAGACGCGGGCCATCAACTTGATGCCGTTCACTTCGGAAATTCCATCTTCCTTCGATGCACCGCCACCGCCGAGCGCCAGGACCTTTTTGGCTTCCGCCAATTCGCGTTCGAGTCTGCGGCGCTCATCCATGAGCGTTTCGACGCGTGTGACCAACTCCGCAGGCGAGGTCTTGAGCGCGGCCGCGGCGGCCTGCACGCGGCGGTCCTGCTCCTCAAGATAGGCGCGGGCGGCGGGCCCGGCCAGGGCTTCGACGCGGCGAACTCCGGCGGCGACAGCGCTATCAGACAGAACCTTGATGAGGCCGATGTCGCCGGTGCGCGACACATGGGTGCCGCCGCAGAGTTCCATCGAATAGACTGGCTTGCCCGCTCCATGGTCGTTCCGGCCCATGGTGACGACGCGCACTTCATCGCCGTACTTCTCGCCGAACAGCGCCATGGCGCCCTCGGCTCGCGCCGCATCGACGGGCATCAGCCGGGTCGTCACCTGGTCGTTCTGCAACACCATTTCATTGGCGATGTCCTCCACCTGGGCAATCTCGTCGCGGCTCATCGCCTTATGGTGCGAGATGTCGAAACGGAGCCGGTTGGGTTCCACCAGCGAGCCCTTCTGCGCCACGTGGGTACCCAGCGTTTTGCGCAGCGCCTCGTGCAGGAGATGGGTGGCCGAATGGTGCTGGCGGTTGCCGCTGCGGCGGGCGTGATCGACAATGAGTTCGGCAGCCGCCGCGAGCTTCACCGTGCCCTCCTCCACATGACCCATGTGGACCACAAGTTCGCCCACGCGCTTTTGCGTGTCGGTGACGCGGAAAATCGCGCCTTCCGCAGTTTTTATCACACCGTGGTCGCCAGTCTGGCCGCCCTGCTCGCCATAGAACGGAGTCTGGTTGAGGACCAGCGCTCCCTCCTGGCCTTTCGTCAGCGTACTGACTTCCTTGCCGCCGGCAACGATGGCGCGGAGGATGCCTTCGGCGCGCTCCGTGTCGTAGCCCAGAAATTCGGTGGCGCCCGCACGCTCGCGGATTTCGAACCAGACGGTTTCGGTCTTGGCGTCGCCCGATCCTTTCCAGGCCTTGCGGGCCTCCTCGCGCTGGGCTTCCATGGCGGCATTGAAGGCCCCGGTGTCGACCTGGATGCCGCGGGGTTTGAGCGCATCCTGGGTAAGGTCGAGCGGGAAGCCATAGGTGTCGTAGAGCTTGAAAGCGGTGCTGCCCGAAAAAGTTGCCCCTTGGCCGAGGCCCGCAGACTCCTCGTCGAGAATGCGGAGGCCCCGCTCCAGCGTCTTGCGGAACCGGCCTTCCTCGAGGCGAAGCGTCTCGGTGATCAGATCCTGGGCGCGGATGAGCTCGGGATAGGCAGCACCCATCTCACGCGTGAGTGCGGGCACCAGCTTCCACATCAACGGTTCGCGCGCGCCCAGCAGCTCGGCATGGCGCATGGCGCGCCGCATGATGCGCCGCACCACATATCCCCGGCCCTCGTTCGAGGGCAGAACGCCATCGGCGATGAGGAACGACACGGCGCGCAAATGATCGGCGATCACCCGGTTCGAGGCCTTGTTCTTGCCGGACGCCGCAACCCCGGTATTCTCGACGATTGCCGCAATCAGCGCCTTGAATAGATCTGTCTCGTAATTGTCATGGGTGCCCTGGAGCACGGCGGCAATGCGCTCAAGGCCCATGCCCGTATCAATCGAGGGCCTTGGCAGGTCAATGCGCTGCTCCTTCGTGACCTGCTCGTATTGCATGAACACGAGGTTCCAGATTTCGATGAACCGGTCCCCATCGGCTTCAGCGGAACCTGGAGGCCCACCGGGAATTTTGTCGCCGTGGTCAAAAAAGATCTCTGAGCACGGCCCGCATGGGCCCGTATCGCCCATGGCCCAGAAATTATCGGAGGTAGCGATACGAATGATGCGGCTCTCGGGCAGCCCCGCGATCTTCTTACACAGGGCGTGGGCCTCATCGTCTTCGGAATAGACGGTTACGGTTAGTTTGTCCTTCGGCAGGCCATATTCCTTCGTCACCAATTCCCAGGCCCATTTGATGGCGTCCGCCTTGAAGTAATCGCCGAAGGAAAAATTGCCGAGCATCTCGAAGAAGGTGTGGTGGCGCGCGGTATAGCCGACATTGTCGAGGTCGTTGTGCTTGCCGCCGGCGCGCACGCATTTCTGCGCCGTGGCGGCGCGGGTGTAAGGGCGGGTTTCGAGACCGGTGAAGACATTCTTGAACTGCACCATTCCGGAGTTGACGAACATCAGCGTCGGATCATTGCGCGGCACCAACGGGGACGACGCTACAATCTCGTGGCCCTGCCGCTTGAAAAACTCAAGAAAGGTCGAACGAATTTGCGCGAGCGAGGACATTGTCAGGTCTCAGATATCAGATGTCAGGGATCAAGGATTGCGACCAAATATCAGAAATAAGCTTCGCAATGCCAGAGTTAATTCCAATCCTGATCCCTGATTCCTGACTACTGACCACTGAAAAGAGAACGCCCTCCGCAGGGCAACGGAGGGCGTCTACGCTTACCGGTGTGTGGGGTCACACCTGCACAACCGGCGCCCGGGGGAACAGAGGCGCCGGAATGGGTTTGAACTCAGTCGTCCGTGGCTGTTTCTTTTTCCGTGCCGTGGCTCAAGGCCGAAGCGATGAGCCCGGCATTGCTGCGGATCGCGGCCTCGATGGCAGCGGCCACATCGGCATTCTGCTTGAGGAAGGTCTTGGCATTCTCGCGGCCCTGGCCGATCCGGTCGCCATTGTAGGAATACCAGGAGCCAGACTTGTCGACGACGCCGGCGGTGACGCCGAGATCGACGAGCTCGCCCACCTTGGAAATGCCCTCGCCATACATGATGTCGAATTCGACCTGTTTGAACGGCGGCGCCACCTTGTTCTTCACCACCTTGACCCGGGTCTGATTGCCGACAACTTCGTCCCGGTCCTTGATGGCGCCGATGCGGCGGATGTCGAGGCGGACCGAGGCATAGAACTTGAGCGCATTGCCGCCCGAGGTGGTTTCGGGCGAACCGAACATTACGCCAATCTTCATGCGGATCTGATTGATGAAGATCACCATGCAGTTGGACTTGGAGATGGAGGCGGTGAGCTTGCGTAACGCCTGGCTCATGAGGCGCGCCTGGGCGCCGGGAAGCTGGTCGCCCATCTCCCCATCCAGTTCGGCCCGGGGCGTCAGCGCCGCCACCGAATCGACCACCAGAATCTCGATGGCCCCCGAACGCACCAAGGTGTCGGCGATTTCCAGCGCCTGTTCGCCGGTATCGGGCTGGGAAATCAGCAAATCATCGACGTTAACGCCGAGTTTCCGCGAATAAACCGGGTCCATGGCGTGTTCAGCGTCGATGAAGGCGCAGATGCCCCCGTTCTTCTGGGCCTCGGCGATGGTCTGGAGGGCCAGCGTGGTCTTGCCCGAGGATTCAGGCCCATAAATCTCGATAACGCGCCCCCTGGGCAGGCCGCCAATGCCAAGGGCAATATCGAGCCCCAAAGACCCCGTCGAGATCGCTTCGATCTCCAGCGCCGTATTGGCCCCAAGCTTCATGATGGAGCCCTTGCCGAAGGCCCGTTCGATCTGGCTCAGGGCTGCGTCCAGCGCCTTGTTCTTGTCCATTGAAATGGTGTTCTCGATAACCCGAAGATTTGCCTGCCCCATTGCATAACTCCTTATTCCATATGGGTCCGCCGGACGCAAACAACTCCAACCCGCCAGCGATGTTTGCATTATGTTCTATTTTTGTTCGTTTCGCAAGTGATAATTTAAATCGTTGAAAGATATAGCTAGGATTAACTGGACGCGGAACAGGGAAAGAACTTAAGGGGAATAAAATGCGGTTATGAGATCAGGGGAGATACTGCCGACTTTTTTCCAATTTGTCATCGCCGGATTCATTCCGGCGACCCATCGTGCCGAGACTGGAATGCCTGAGCTTGGGTTTGCCATGGGTCCCCGGAACAAGTCCGGGGATGACAAAAATGGAGTATGAGCTTCAGCCATAGCTTCGCCGCTTGTGGCGCCGGTTATTCCGGCGACCGGGGGAGATTTCGGTCCCTTCTTCCTGAGAAGGGTTGCGTGGAGGCAAAGTCGACGCAGAATGCCGGTCGTGCCGTCCGGCTGGTGGCGCAACCTGCGCCCACGCTTTTGCGGCGGTTTTGGCCTCAAGGCTTGCTCTTGCAGAGCCCCAGATCGCACGGTTTCTGATGTTTACCGCTGGGGTTGTTTAGCCATTGAAGGCGCTTGGGTCCTAGTGCCCAAGGGTCTTGCCCGAAGCTCTCGAGAATGGGTTGTACGTTTCAATCCACCCGCGAGACGCCGCATCCACTCCATTCTTGGTCACCGTCGCGAACAGAACCCCTTCCAAAGGGGCAGAGATTTGCTTTCGCCCCTAGG
>JBKKDI010000209.1:0-2754 GCA_046708645.1 Aestuariivirga sp. | reverse complement strand
CAAATATGCCGACAGGCTCAAGGAAGCCCGCCAGAAAACCGGCGCCGAGGATGCGATCCTCGCCGGCCACGGCACGCTTGATGAGCTCCCCATCGTCATCGCGGTGCAGGATTTCGCCTTCATGGGTGGCTCGCTTGGCATGGCCGCGGGTGAAGCCATCATCGCCGCCATGCGCGCCGCGGTCGAGCGCAAGTCCCCCTTCGTTTTCTTCGTCTCCTCCGGCGGCGCCCGCATGCAGGAGGGCATGCTCTCGCTCATGCAATTGCCGCGAACGACCGTCGCCGTGCAGGAGCTGCGCCTGGCCAAGCTTCCCTACATCGTCGTGCTCACCCATCCAACCACCGGCGGCGTCACCGCATCATATGCCATGCTGGGCGACATCCAGATCTCCGAGCCCGGTGCTCTCATCGGTTTCGCCGGCCAGCGCGTCATCGAGCAGACGATCCGCGAAAAACTCCCCGCCGGTTTTCAGCGCGCCGAATATCTCGAAGAGCACGGCATGGTCGATATGGTGATCCACCGCCACCAGATGCGCGAAACCGTAAGCCGCATCGCCCGGATGCTGATGATAGCCCCCGAGCTGCCAACCCTCAATGGCGCAGCGCTGGTTCCCGCCGACCAAGCCGAAGCCGCAGAATAGTCTTCCTTTGGCATTGAGCGACGCCATTCTGACGCGGCTCCTATCGCTGCACCCCAAGATCATCGATCTTAGCCTCGAGCGCATGTGGCGCATCCTGGAACGTCTCGGCAATCCGCAAACCAAGCTCCCTCCCGTCATCCATGTGGCCGGCACCAATGGCAAGGGCTCAACCGTCGCCATCCTCCGCGCCATCCTCGAAGCAGCAAGCCTCAAGGTCCATTGCTACACCTCGCCCCATCTGGTGAAGTTCCACGAACGCATCCGCCTCTCCGGCGAGCTCATCGCCGAATCCCGCCTCACCGCCCTGCTGGAGGAATGCGAGCGCGCCAATGAAGGCCACCCCATCACCTTCTTCGAGATCACCACCGCCGCCGCCTTCCTCGCCTTCGCGCGCGAGCCCGCCGATTATCTCATCCTCGAAGTGGGCCTGGGCGGCAGGCTCGATGCCACCAATGTCGTGGCCAGCCCCCGCCTCTCCATCATCACCACCGTCGATTACGATCACCAGCACTATCTCGGCGACACGCTGACGCAAATCGCCCATGAGAAGGCGGGCATATTGAAGCGCGGCTGCGTAGGCATAGTGGGCGTCCAGCCCGATGAAGCCCGCGCCGAGATCGAGCGCGTGGCCGCGCGCGTGGGAGCACCGCTTCAAATCGCCAATCAGGATTGGCAGAGCTTCGAACAGCATGGCCGCCTCGTGTTTCAGGATGAAACGGGCCTGCTCGATCTGCCGCTGCCCCATTTGCAGGGCCGCCATCAGGTGGACAATGCGGGCAATAGCTTAGCCGCCATCCGCGAGCTTGCCGATCCCCGGGTGAGCGAAGCCCACATGGCGCAGGGGCTCAAGTCCGTCACCTGGCCCGCCCGCATGCAACGCCTGGGTGCTGGCCGCCTGTCATCCCATGTGGCGGCGGAAACCGAACTCTGGCTCGATGGCGGGCATAATCCTTCAGCGGGCCGCGTACTGGCGCAAGCCTTCTCCGATTTGAACGACCGTCACTCGCGCCCGCTTGTGCTCGTGTGGGGCATGCTCAACACCAAGGATGCGGGCGCCTTCATCTCAGCCTTCGCCGGCATGGCCCACCGCGTCGTGGCGCTGACGATCCCCGGTGAAGAAAACGCCGTAGCAGCCGAAACCCTGGCCGAAGCCGCCAGACGCCAGGGCCTCCCCGCCGAAACTGCATCGAGCATCGAAGCCGCCCTCCGCCAAGCCTCGCTGATAACCCCAGCGCCGCGCATCTTGATCTGCGGCTCCCTCTATTTAGCGGGCCGCGTGCTTGCGGCGCATGGAGGGGAAGAGATTTAACAGGATCGTCCCGCGCTCAAGATTTTGAGGGTAACGGCAAATCGGAGGAAGGCATCGAGGAGCAAGCAATATACTTACGCGCGCCAAGGGCGCATTCCAGAGCAATAAACCCCTTCCACTTCTCACAGGATAAGCCATTGAAATGCATTAAAGAATTAAATGCTTGATTCTTAAGGAGAAAATTGCTATATCAGTAGCGCGACCTGAAACTAGGCATAACCTAGTAAGTAGGGTTGCCCCGGCTGACAGGTAACACTGTCAGCCCTTTTTTTACAGCCGAACAATCCCGTATCGATCAGATCGACTCGCTCTTGTATTAAGCACCGGCAAAAGCCTTGTAAAATACGTCGATGCCTTTTTCTTCCTAACATATGCATTAGGCGTGACGGTTTGCGCTAAAAAATAAACGGCTACATCGCAGACCTGTATTGGTAGCGACTCTGCCGAATCTCGACTCGATGGATCTTCAATTATTTTCACAATCGGGATGTTTCGAGAACCTGGACCGTAGTAGCTGTTATTCGGAATCGGATTAAAAACGGCCATCTTTCTCATCAGTCGTAACAGCTTTTTGCCGGAAACGGCATCTGTAATCACCATGCCGTAATCTGCTCGATGACCTCCGGGAAAATTCCCAGCCACCAGCGTATTTTCAAAGCGCTGAAACAATGTTCCCCAAGTGACCTGAGCCCCGACCCTCATCCGGTTATGGGTAGAGTCTTTGCCTGATTGCTCTGAGCCCAAACCTTGGATCACTCGAGGCTAGAGTTTTCGGCCTTTTCTCCCAATGGCGGGCTGGATGCGC
>JBKKDI010000208.1:0-2575 GCA_046708645.1 Aestuariivirga sp. | reverse complement strand
GCACTGTCGGCTTACCCCGCGATTGCGGACCAATTACGGGCTCGCGGAATTAGACGCGTTGGGCCAGATTCGGACATTGAAGAAAGCTGGGCGTGACCTTCCGCTATAGTGCCAGTTCCAGCACTTTCTGCCATCGGGGATGACTGTGAAGCGGTTCGAAATCGGAATCCTGCCGAACCCACGCCTTGGTTTCGTGGTTGGCGCGGGGAAGCAGGCGCTCCAGCAAATTGAGCGCGGGCTCGAGTTCGCCGAAATAGCAATGAAGGCAAGCAATGTTGTATTGGGTCAGAATGTCGTCTGGATCGATAGCCTGCGCACGCGCGGACCATTCCTTCGCCCGCTCCATCTCCCCGAGAAAGGCGAGAGCATTTGCTCCGAGATAGGCAGGCCGTGGGTTTTCGGGATTCTTCGTCAGTTCCCGCTCGGCACGTTCCACCCCTCTGCGAGCCGCGTCTCTTTCCTTTTGTTGCTGCCCCAGAGAGTGATAAACCTGCATGAGCAAGATAGCCGACTGATAGTCGTCAGGCTTGGTCTCGGCGGCGCGATCGTAGTGGTGAGCAGCTTGCTCAAGTTTCCCTTGTGCATAGCATGTGCGCGCGTAAAAATAATGCGCTTCGAACAGATTGGGATTACTCGCTATCGCATGCTCGAACTCCTGTTCAGCTTCCCGATATCTCTGGCTCACCGAAAGGGCGAGGCCGCGCGAGGCATGCGCTTCGGCAAGATCAGGATCGAGATCGAGGGCTTTTCCGCTGTTCGCAAGGATGGCATCCAAAGACGCCTTCACATCGTAGCTCAGGAAGAGAAATGAGTCGCAGTCGGCAGTGGCGGCATAGGCGCGGGCATAAAGCGGATCGAGCTCAATCGCCTTGGCGAACATTCGCTTTGCAAGCGTCAAGTAGGTTTTAGATTGCCGGTAGAAGTATTCGCGCCCTCTGAGATAATAGGTGTAGGCTTCCACATTGTCCGTTGTTGCTTGCTCGATGGCCTTCTTTTCTTCGGGCAGGAGCTTGACCTTGAGCTGCTCCACAATGGTCTTGGTAATCTCGTCCTGAATGGCGAAGATGTCGGTCAGGTCGCGGTCATAGCGGTCCGCCCAGAGGTGGCCGCCGGCCGCCCCCTCGATCAACTGGGCATTGATCCGCACTCGGTTGCCGGCCTTGCGGACGCTGCCTTCGACCAGGTAGGAAACGCCAAGCTGCTTGGCGATTTGTTCCAGGTTCAGCGACTTGCCCTTGTAGGTGAAGACGGTATTGCGATTTAGCACGAACAGGCCGGAGACCTTTGAGAGATCGGTGATAATGTCCTCGGTGATGCCGTCGCTGAAGAACTCTTGCTCGGGGTCATTGCTCATGTTGGAGAACGGCAACACGGCCACCGACGGTTTGTCGGTCCGCGCGGAGGGTTGCGTAGCAGCCCCGGCCTGGGGGGCATCGCGCGGCACGGACTCCGCCATGTTGATGAAATACACATGCACCGGCTGGGCGATGTTCTTGACGGTTTTCTCGCCCTGGTCGAGGAACTCCATTTCGAGTTTGTTGCCGATCTGGTTGCGCACCACCGCCGAACAGGCAATGCCGCCCGGTCCCGCCAGGCCTTCGAGCCGCGCCGCCATGTTGACGCCATCGCCATAGAAGTCGTCGCCATCGACGATGAGGTCGCCCACGTTGATTCCGATGCGAAACTTGATGTGGCGATCCTCGGGCACCCCGGCGTTGCGATCGGCCATGCCGCGCTGGATTTCGACCGCGCAGCGCGCCGCGTTGATCACGCTGCCGAACTCGACCAAAAAGCCGTCGCCCATTGCCTTGAAGATGCGTCCGCCATGCTTGGCCATGGTCGGATCGAAGAACTCGCGGCGATGTTGCTTCAGAGCGCCCATGGTGCGCTCCTCATTGGCTTCCATCAGCCGGCTGTAGCCCACCACGTCAGCCGCCAAAATCGCCGCCAACCGGCGCTCAACCTGTTCCTCGCCCATGCGGGTCCCTTCAACCAAAAGTAGACCAACTGTATCGGTTGAAAGACCGGTGGGCAAGCGCACTCCCCAAGAGGGTCGAGGGTGGCTTTGGGCCAGGTTCGGAAGTCGACATTTGTTAGAAACTCGCTCAGATGCAGTGAGGTTTTCAGTCTGGAAAGCCGGCCACCCTGTAGCCCTCGACGAAGTGATCAAGTTGGCGCGGGTCACGAACCGGCAACGACTTTACCCAACTTCGTATCGTGAAATTTGGCATTTCGCGCATGAACTGCCGGCCGACCTCGCGTGCCTCCTCCAAGCGCCCAAGTTGCGCCAAAGCGCCAGCCAGCAGGCGCTGAGAGCCCAAGGCCTGCGCATCATCTTGTCGCACGAAATCGATCACTTCTTCGTACCGCTTTGCCGCATAGAGTGCCCAGCTGAATAGCCAATAGTAGTAAGATGGTGGATACGGATTAAGTAGGAAAGCGTTTCGACCGGCGGCCAGCGCCTCCTCTGATCTCCCTTTGAGAGTCTCAAGGTCGGCTAGGAAGATCCATGCATCGGCATGATTGGGATTGAGATTGAGGGCAATCGTGAATTGCTCTCGTCCCCCTTCTAAAT
>JBKKDI010000207.1:0-10649 GCA_046708645.1 Aestuariivirga sp. | reverse complement strand
CCGGTGAAACGGTATTTGGCGAAATTGGCGATCTCGGTAACACCCACGCCGTTGCGCGTTGCCTTGACCTCCGCCTTCACGTGCTTGAAGTCGTTGGAGCGATGGAAGGAGAAGATGTCTCTTGCTTCGACCCCCTTGGGTGCGAACCATAAGGGAGTTTCGAGCCCCCATGAATCGCCCATCACCGCACCTTGCGCCAGCATCGTATCGTAGATGGGGGTGGTCTGCTGGGGCCTGGCCGCCGGAAGCTCCTCGTTGGGGAACTTCACCGAGAAACGCCGCGCATAGTTCTCGCGCACTTTTTCGTTGGTGTAGGTGCGGGTTGCCCATTCGCCGTAGCGCGCGATGTCCATGGCCCACACATCGAAGCCCGGATCGCCGTTCACCATCCAATGTGACAGCGCCAGTCCCACGCCGCCACCCTGGCTGAAGCCCGCCATGACGCCGCAGGCGCACCAGAAGTTCCGCAAGCCCTGCACAGGGCCAACCAGCGGGTTGCCATCGGGAGTAAAAGTGAAGGGCCCATTGATGACGCGTTTGATGCCGGCCTTGGCAAGTGCTGGAAAATGCTTGTAGCCCAGTTCCAGTGAAGGCGCGATCCGGTCGAGGTCCGGTTGCAAAAGCTCCTGGCCGAAATCCCACGGCGTCTCTTTGGGCTGCCAGGGTTTGCAAGCTTTTTCATAGGTGCCGAGCACCATGCCGGAGCGTTCCTGCCGCATGTAGATTTCCGATTTGAAATCGAGGATATGGGGCAGTTCCTGGCCGCGTTCCTTGTTGTAGGCGATGACTTCCGGCATATCGTCGGTGACGAGATACATGTGCTCCATGGCCAGCACGGGAAGCTCGAGTCCCACCATGCGGCCCACTTCGCGCGCCCACAGGCCGCCGCAGTTCACCACATGCTCGGCATGGATATTGCCGTTTACCGTGATCACATCCCACGTGCCGTCCGTGCGGGGCTTGAGGTCGGTGACACGGCAGTTTTGATAAATTTCAGCGCCCGCGATGCGCGCCGACTTTGCATAGGCATGGGTCGTGCCTTCCGGATCGAGGTTGCCGTCGGCCGCGTCGATCATGGCGCCGGCGAAATACTTCTCTTCCAGTAAAGGATGCATCTTCTTGGCTTCCGCCATGCTGATGATTTCGGTTTCAAGACCGAGATAGCGGGCCCGTGCATGGGCCATCTTCAGCCATTCCAAACGCTCTGGCGTATCGGCGAGCAGAATGCCGCCCGAGCGGTGCATGCCGCAAGATTGCCCGGAAATCTTCTCGAGCTCCGCGTAGAGCCCGATCGTATAACCCTGCAGCTTGGCCACATTGGGATCGCCGTTGAGAGTGTGGAAGCCGCCCGCCGCATGCCAGGTGGACCCGGAGGTCAGCCGGTCGCGCTCCACCAGCACCACATCCTTCCAGCCCGCCTTGGTGAGATGATAGAGCACCGAACAGCCGACGACGCCGCCGCCGATCACCACGACACGAGCCTGATTTTTCATGATATTTCCCTGGGACAAGCCAAGTGCGCTTCATAGACGAGGTGTCCCTGCATCCGCAATCACCGTTGCGGTGAGAAGTTCTCACTTCGCGACATTTCTTGCCGTGGCGCTTTCTGTCTGATAGCCGTAGCCAAACAGCGGGGGCACAATGTATCGGTTGAAAGAAACGCTCAGGCTGGCCGCATTGGCTTTGGCCTTCGCCGCTCTTACCCAGAATGCGTACGCGGATTCGTTGAACCTTTATTGGATCAATGGGTTTGGCAGCTGGTTCGGCCGGGCCAACATCGAGGTCGATGGCAGGAAGGCGGGCGTGCTCAAGGCCGGCAAGCAATTGCGCATCACCGTCGGCCCCGGACCGCATGAGGTGCGCCTTGTCATTCCACTGTCCTTCCAAAGCGCGAAGCTCAGCGTCAATGTTAGCGGTGAGCAGTATTTGAAGGTCACCATGGATCTGGACGGGATTGTCTTCAATCCCACAGGCCCCATGCCGATGTTTCAAATGAATTTCCGTCCCGTGTCGAAGGAACAGGCGCTGGCGGATGTTGCGAAAAAGCGGATGCCCGAGGCTACAGCTGCTGAATTGGGCGAGGTCATTGTAAGACGCAAGGACGCCGGACAACCAAAAGACCGAGTGTCGCGTTGAATAAGTTCCATGCGAACACTTGGCATACGGCATGTTCTAATCCGCGAAATGCGAATGGCCCCGCAAACGCAGGGCCATTCGAGCAAAAAGGAATAACGGCTAGATCGCGTCCTTGACTTCCTTGGCGGCGCGGAAGGCCAGTTTCTTCGAGGCCTTGATCTTGATCGCTTCGCCGGTGGCGGGATTGCGGCCCATGCGGGCCGGCCGCTTGCGGACCTGGAAGATGCCAAGCCCGGTTACGCGGACCTTGGCGCCTTTCTTGAGGTTCTTGACGGTGAGGTCGATGAAGGAGTTCAGAAGTTCGCCCATGGCCTTCTTGGACATGTCGTGCTTCTCGGCAAGTTCGCTTGCCATTTTTGACAGCGGGATCGTCACTATTTTTTCGTCAGCCATTTTTCTCTCCTATGCCCGGATTGGCCGAAGCCAGCGATAGCGCAAGGAATGATTCGTGAAAACCCTTATTTCTCGGGCTTTTTCCAGCACGGCAGTGAGATAAGGCCCGGAAACCCGCAACAAATCATCGCTAATTGTTCGAAACCCGCAAAAAGCCATAGTAATCAGCGGGTTTTGCGCCTCACACCTTCCGCAGCCACTCCACATGCGGATAGGCAATAGGCTCCTTGGTCTTGAAAAAATAACGGCGGAAAATGTCGCCATAGCCCCGCATCAGGTAGCCATTGTTCTTGGCGATTAGCATATCGCGGTCGGTCCGGTAATAGGCGGGGAGCTTGTACCAGGCAAGCGAGGGCCGCGTGTGATGGGCCACGTGCAGATTGTTGTTGAGAAAGAGCAGCGACCAAAAGGGTGACGCTTCGACGATGATGGTGCGGTGATCGATGCTTTCCGCCGCCTGGTGCTCGCAGAAGGAACGCACCATGGCGAGTGAAATCCCGGGATAGGCGACCAGTAGAAAATATTGCCAGAACGGCATGCCGGCGACCCCGGAGACGAACCAGATGGTGATGCCGCAGGCAACAGCGTGATAGACCCAGGCTTTGGCAATATCCTTATCGCCCCGCGCGATCGCCACAAATTCCGACGGCCAGAAGCGCAGGAACATGATCGCCGGCCCCATCATCATCCGTCCCGCCAGCGTGTTGTTCAATTTGTAAAGGGTCTGCTTGAAGCCGGGCAGCGCCGCCCAGTCCTCCGGAAGCAAGTAAAGCGACTCGGGATCGAGCGTGGGATCCGTGAGGTTGGCGTCGTTATGATGGGTCAGATGCGTGTCGCGGTAACGCGGATAGGGCAGCCAGAAATGCGGGGTTACGAAAACCAAGGCTTCGTTGAGCCAGCGATGGCGCGTGGGGTGTCCGTGCAGAATTTCATGCTGAAGCGAACTGTGAAGGGCTGCAAAATATGCACCCACCGGCAGAATGACCCACCACGGCACGCTCGCATGAAACCATACGAGGCAACCCAGGACGGCGTATGTCACCGCGATCAGCCCGATGGTGCGCCACTCAATGTTGCGGCGCCGCGGCAGTGCTTTTTCCATTGAACTCATATGGTGATCTTACATCGAATCATAAGGGCGAATCTGTTGACAATGATACACAAACGTATACTATGGTGACAATTGTAAACAAAAGCCCAAGATGGAAAAGCGCGATACCGTAGAGCTTTTTCAGCGTCGCCTGTCGGAACTGATCGCCACGAGCGGCCAGTCGCGGGCCCGCTTTGCCGCGCGCGCGGGACTTGACCGCTCAACCCTGTCGCAGCTCCTGGCCAAGGACAATGTGCGCCTGCCGCGCGCTGAAACCATCGGGCGGATCGCCTCGCGCCATGGGGCCTCGGCCGACTGGCTGCTGGGGCTTTCCGAAATTCCGCATGTGACTGCCGATATCGTGGCCCAGCCCGTGGTGGAGCCCGATGCCGACGATCCCGCCAACGAGCATTTGAAACGCTGGCATGAGGAGGCGCGGGGATCGAAGGTTCGTTACGTGCCCTCGACCTTGCCCGACTCGGTCAAGACCGAGGCTGTCATCGCCTATGAGCATTTCAAGCTCTCGCTGAGTGAAGCCACAGCCATGTCCGCCTCGGCGCGCGAGCGCATCGACCATGTGCGCCAGGCGGCAAGCGAGATCGAAGTTTGCAGCTCGCGCCAGTCGGTTGAAAGTTTTGCCCACGGCGAAGGCCTGTGGCGCCAGTTGCCGCTGCGTGAACGGCGGCGCCAGCTTGAGCATATGGCGGCATCGGTGGATGAACTTTATCCGTCGTACCGCTGGTTTTTGTTCGACGGCCGCGAGCGCTATGCCGCCCCCTATACGGTGTTCGGCCAGAAGCGCGCCGCGATCTATGTTGGCTCACTGTATTTTGTCTTTACATCGACCGAACACATCAGGCAGTTGACCCAGCATTTCGACGATCTCATCCGCCAGGCCCGGGTGCAGCCCAACGAAACCGCGGGATTCATCCGTAAACTGATGAAGGACATTGCATGATAGCGTCGCTGCCCATGTACGACTGGCCCGAGGTGCGCGAGGCAACCGACGCGTGGTGGGCCGGCATCGCGCGCCATCTCGGCACGGACGCGGCTCTCCGCCACGACGGCGATCATGCCGCTCGGTGGGGAGATCGAAATCTTCTGTTCAGTCAGACCTGCGGCTATCCCTTCACCCATGAATTTCGCGGCAAATTAAAACTGGTGACGACCCCGCACTACGGCGTCGACGGCTGCCGGGGCGCAAATTACCGGAGCATGGTGTTCGCTCGCGAGAACCGGCCGCTCGAATCCTTCCGGGGCGCTACCGCCGCCGTCAACAATCCCGACTCCATGTCGGGCATGCTGGCGCTGCAGTTGGTCTTTGGACCATATGCCAAAGAAGGCCGGTTCTTCGACAACACTATCGAGACTGGCGGGCATATTGCTTCCATGATCGCCGTGCGCGATGGCAAGGCGGAAGTCTGCGCTATCGATGCCGTGTGCACGGCGATGGCTAAGGCCTATCGCGCCGATTATCTCGAAGGTCTCGTTGAAATCGCCCGCTCGCCCGAGGTGCCGGGGCTGCCCTATGTTACCGTAGCGGGCGATGCCGCCAAACTGCGCCAAGCGCTCATCGCAGCTTTTGCCGATCCGGGCTTGCGCAAGACGCGCGACCGGCTGTTTCTGACGGGCCATTCCGTGCTGACTGAAAAGGAGTACGGCCGCATTACCGATCTCGAAACAGAGATGCAGCAAAACGGCGGGCTCAAACTCCTGTGATCGATCTTTACACCTGGAGCACGCCCAACGGCCGCAAGATTTCCATCGCACTGGAAGAGATGGGGTTGGCTTATGAGGTCCATCCCGTGAACATCAACAAGGATGAACAGTTCCATCCGGACTTTCTGGCGATCTCGCCCAATAATAAAATTCCGGCGATTGTCGACCGCGATAACGGCCTTCGCATTTTTGAGTCGGGCGCCATTCTCATGTATCTCGGCGATAAGACCGGCCAGCTTTATCCAGCCGAACCGGTGGTGCGCCTGCGCGTCCACGAATGGCTGATGTGGCAGATGTCGGCTGTCGGCCCCATGCTCGGCCGCGCCCATTACTTTCTCAAATACAATGCCGGCAAGTCGGCCTTCGCCGAGGTGTGGTTCAGCGACGAGGCGAAGCGCATCTACGGCGTGCTGGATCGCCTTTTGGAAACCCGCGAATTCATGTGCGATCAATATTCAATCGCCGATATCGCGACCTTCCCGTGGATCGCGCGCCATGACTGGCAGCGCATCGATCTGAACGATTATAACCATGTCCGGCGCTGGTACCTGGCGATTGCCGCACGGCCCGCCGTGCAAAAGGGTTATGGGGTTCCCGACGCCACGGCTGAAATTCCTGGTGTCCTCGCCTCGCGCTAGCGGGGAGAGGAAGGGGACCCGTCATGCAAAGCATGATGGGGTAGGAGAGGGGCCAACGGATAAGCCTTCAGCAAGTGAAAGCGACGCGCAACTCAATTATAGGAATTGACCGTTAGCCCCTCACCTCCCCATCGCTGGCCCGATGGGTCCCTTCCTCTCCCCGCTTCGCGGGGCGAGGACAAACTACTTTTTCTTTGCCGGCATGCTTTCCTCCGGGCCGATACGCGAACGTACGAATTCATCCATCAGTTCGCAATGGAGCGACAGGCCATGGAGCTTGGGATATTTGCTCGCCGGAAAGGCTTCCGGCACGCGCAATTTCACATAGCAAATCAGGCATCCGGTCATCACGTCGGCGTGGCTCATGTGCATGTCGAAGAACCATGGCGCGCCGCACTGGCTTTCCAGATGTTTAAGCGCCGCGTTCAATTGCTTGAGGCAGCGCTCCTCCCATACCTTGCTGCGGGCTTTTCCCGGATGAAAAAGCCGCTCTTCCGAAATCTGCCCGGCCTTCTCGGCCGCGCCCTGGGCCAGGGCCGTGGCCTGCAGCACCTTGCGCCGCTCCGGGCCATGGGGCGGCACCAGCGCCCGGGCTGGCCCCGCCAGTTCGTCCAGATGATCGATGATCGCCACGCTGTCGATCATCACTTCGCCCGTCTGCAGAATCAGTGCGGGAATGCGGATCAGCGGATTGATTTTCTGCATCTTGGCTGCGTTGCGGAACACCGAGATGGTGTTGCGCTCGAACGGCATATGATAGTGATGCAGCGTCACCGCCACGCGGCGCGTGAAAGGCGAGTCATATTGGCCGACGAGGATCATGGCCGATCATTGCGCAATCAGCGCAGGCGCTCAAGCGCCTTCTCGCGTCCGATGAGCGGCAGGAGTTGCGCCAGTTCCGGCCCATGATCGAGGCCGGTCAGCGCCAATCGCAGCGGCATGTAAAGGTCCTTGCCCTTGCGCCCCGTTGCGGTCTTGACCGCCTCGGTCCAGTTTTTCCAGGTTGTCCCATCCCAAGGTGATTGAGGCAAAAGTTTCGCTGCGACCTCGATAAGGCCACGATCTTCCGGGGTCACCACAGGGTTGATTCCATTTGTGATAATGTCGTTCCAATCCTTTGAATCGGCCAATTTTTTCAGGTTTCCCCGGACGGCCAGCCAGAACGCCTCCGAGCCAAACCCGAGGCGATCCTTCACGGCATCCCACGGCATCATGTGCAAAAGTCTTTCGTTGAGATGGGCAAGCTCCGCCTCATCGAAACGCGCCGGCGCCCGCGACAGCCTAGTCAGATCGAAGTTTTCGATCAACTCTTTATAATCGGTACACGGATGAATATTGCCCGATGAGCCGAGGAGTGCCGCGTGGCTGACCACGGCCATGGCTTCAAGTCCCCCCTCGCGCATCGCCGCAATCGACAGCGAGCCCAGCCTTTTGGAAAGTCCCTTGCCGTCCGTTCCCGTCAACAGGCTGTGATGGGCATAGGCCGGAAACGCCCGCCCGAGCGCCGCGGTGATTTCGATCTGCACAGCAGTGTTCACCGCATGATCCTCGCCGCGGATCACATGAGTGATTACAAAGTCGATGTCGTCGATGACCGAGGGCAGGGTGTAGAGGTAGCTTCCATCTTCGCGCACCAGCACGGGATCCGAAAGCGACGCGGTATCTATGTGCTGCGCCCCTCGAATAAGATCTGTCCATTCGACAATGCGGTGATCGAGCTTGAAACGCCAATGGGGCTTGCGGCCCTGAGTCTCCAAGGCCGCACGCTCGGCCTCGCTTAGCTTGAGCGCGGCACGGTCGTAAACCGGCGGCAAACCCCGGGCAAGCTGGCGCTTGCGCCGCCGGTCAAGTTCATCGGCGGCCTCATAGCAAGGATAAAGCCGCCCCGCCGCCCTCAGTGTATTGGCAACCTCGTCATAACGGCCGAAACGCTTCGACTGGTATTCAACCCGGTCCGGCTTGATGCCAAGCCACTCGATGTCGGTGGCGATGCCTCTGGCAAACTCCTCCGTCGAGCGCGCCGTATCCGTATCGTCGTAACGCAGCACGAATTGCCCGCCCGTCTTTTTGGCAAACAGCCAGTTGAGAATGGCCGTGCGCGCATTGCCGAAATGAATGCGGCCCGTGGGAGAAGGTGCAAAACGGACGATGGTCATTCAATGCCCGTCCCGGAAACCGTTGGTGATGGGGTACCGCCGGTCGCGGCCGAAATTGCGTCGTGTGATTTTCACACCGGGTGCTGCCTGCCGCCGCTTGTATTCGGCCACATAAAGCATGTGCTGCACCCGCTTCACCAAAGCTTCCTCGTGACCGCGCTTCACGATTTCGGCCACCGGCATTTCGTTTTCGACCAGCCCTGAAAGAATGTCGTCCAGCACATCATAGGGCGGCAGCGAATCCTGGTCCTTCTGGTTTTCGCGGAGCTCCGCCGTCGGCGCCTTGCTGATGATGCGCTCCGGAATGACACGGCCTTGCCCATTGCGCCACTCCGCCAGCCGGTAGACTTGCGTCTTGTAGACATCCTTGATCGGATTGAAGCCGCCGTTCATGTCGCCATAGAGTGTCGCATAACCCACCGACATTTCCGATTTGTTGCCGGTGGTCAGCACCATGGAGCCGAACTTGTTGGATATCGCCATGAGAATGACGCCCCGCGCTCGCGACTGGATATTTTCCTCGGTGATGTCGCGATTCTTGCCATCAAACATCGGCTTGAGCGCCGAGAGAAAGCCCTCCACCGGCTCCTTGATCGGCACCACGTCGTAGCGCACGCCGAGGAGCTTGGCGCATTCTTGAGCATCGGCGAGGCTTTCCTTGCTCGTGTAGGCATAAGGCAGCATCACGCAATGGACGGCCGCCTTTCCCAGCGCATCGACCGCCATGGCGGCGACGACGGCGGAATCGATGCCACCCGAAAGCCCCAGCACCACGCCGGGAAAACGGTGCTTCCGCACATAGTCGCCAAGGCCAAGCACGCAAGCCTTCCACGTCTCTTCTTCCTTCTCAGGCAGCTTGACCACCGCCCCATTCGCCATTCGCCATTCGCCATTCGCCTGCCTGTCCCATTCGGTAAGCGCGATGGCTTCCTCGAACATCGGCATCTGCAAGGCGAGCGACCGGTCGCCGTTGAGAACGAAGGACGCTCCGTCGAACACCAGCTCATCCTGCCCGCCGATCTGGTTGAGATAGGCCATGGGCAGTCCCGTCTCGGTCACGCGCGCGACCACGAGATTAAGCCGCTGATCGTCCTTGTTCTGCTCGAAGGGCGATCCGTTGGGCACCAGCAGGATTTCCGCTCCCGTCTCGGCCAAGGTTTCGCAAGTCTCCTCCGCCCAGATGTCTTCGCAGATGGGAACGCCAAGGCGCACCCCCTTGAAGGAAATGGGGCCGGGCGCTGGTCCCGCTTGAAACACGCGCTTTTCATCGAACACGCCATAGTTCGGCAACTCGTGCTTGAAGCGCAGCGCCTCGATCTTGCCGTTGGCAAGAAGCGCCACCGCATTATGCAGCTTGCCGCCGTCGCGCCATGGCACGCCGATCAGCGCGGCCGGGCCTTCCGTTGTCTCTTTCGCCAACGCCTCGATGGCGGTCTTGCAGGCGGCGATCAGCGAGGGCCGCAACACCAGGTCTTCCGGCGGATAGCCGCAGATGAAAAGTTCCGGAAACAGGATTAAATCAGCATCGCGCGCCGTAACACGGGCGTCTCGCGCCTTGGCGAGATTGGCGTCAATCGTCCCCACCGTCGGGTTGAGCTGAGCCAGTGCGATGACGAGCCTGTCAGTCATGGGAGGGCGTCTTAGCGGATGCGCCGCCGTGCTTCAATTGCGCAGGCGTTGACCCAGGCCTGAATCTCGCTCAAATTCTTCTACTCGTCATGGCCGGGCTCTGTCCCGGCCATCTTCCTCAAAGTGAAAGATGCCCGGATCAAGTCCGGGCTTGACGCGAAAGGTAACTGGCTTCCGTGATCCTCAAATCGCTCACTGGCAAACCGCCCGCGGACGCCCTTGCCATCGCGGCCCCCGGGCGCCCGCCCACGGCCTATGGCGCCTTTGCCGGTCTGTGCGAAGCGACGGTGACCCGCCTCAATGAGTTGGGTCTTGGCCGCAACGACAGATTGGCGATTGTGTTGCCCAATGGACCCGAAATGGCGGCGGCCTTTGTCACCTGCGCATGCGCCGTCACGGCAGCTCCGCTCAACCCCGCTTACCGTGAAGACGAGTTCCACTTCTCCATGGAAGACCTCAAGGCGCGCGCGCTGCTGGTCGAGGAGGGAAGCACTTCGTCGGCGATTGCGGCAGCCATGCGCCTCGGCATTCCCGTTTTGACGTTGATCCCCGGACAGGACGCCGGCAGCTTTATCATCACCGGCGAGGCGTTTGCCTCATCGTCCTTGAAAGGCTTGGCGGAGGAGAGCGACGTCGCCCTCGTGCTGCACACCTCCGGCACCACGTCGCGCCCCAAGATCGTACCGCTCACCCACGCGAATCTGCTGGCTTCGGCCGCAAACATCAGAAACACCCTGCGGCTTAGCGAGGAAGATCGCTGCCTCAACATCATGCCGCTATTTCACATTCATGGGCTTGTGGGGGCGATCCTTGCGAGCCTTGCGGCGGGCGGGTCGGTGTTTTGTGCGCCGGGGTTCAATGCGCTCAAGTTCTTCGCCTGGATGGAGG
>JBKKDI010000206.1:0-7005 GCA_046708645.1 Aestuariivirga sp. | reverse complement strand
TTGCGTTCGCTGGTCACCGCCGAGAGCGTCCACGGCAAGACCGGTCTCGATGGTCCCGTTTTACCGGAACCGATCATGCCGCTCCAGCACCAGCACGGTGTCGACTTCATCATCGATACCTTGATGAACTGCAATGCCGGGACCGTAACGCTGTGCACCCTCGGGCCTTTGACCAATATCGGACTTGCTCTCGTGCGCGAACCCCGCATCGCTTCGCGCATCGCCCGCGTCGTCGCCATGGGCGGCGGCTTTTTCGAGGGCGGCAACACCACTCCGGCAGCCGAATTCAATATCTATGTTGACCCCCATGCCGCGAGGCTCGTCTTCGAAGCCGGGATTCCAATCACCCTGGTTCCGCTCGATTGCACCCACCAGGCGCTGACAACGGCGGCGCGGATCGGCAAATTCCGGAAACTACCCAACCGCTCCGGCCCCGCCGTGGCCGCCATGCTCGATTTCTACGAGCGCTTCGACGAGCAGAAATACGGAACCGAGGGCGGGCCGCTGCATGACCCTTGCGTCATCGCCTGGCTGCTGAAGCCGGACCTGTTCCAGGGCCGCCATGTGAACGTCGCCATCGAATGCGAATCGGAGCTGACCATGGGCATGACGGTGATCGATTGGTGGCGCGTCACGGCGCGCGCCCCCAATGCCATGGTCTTGCGGAGTGTGAATGCGGACGGCTTTTTCGATCTGCTGGCGGAGCGGATCGCCCGGCTGCCGTAGGGCCTTCGGCTAACGAACGGTTAGAATGAGCTTCCGTCCTTTTTCGTAAACAACCACTTGCCGTTCGCTTTCACGCCTTTCAAGTCCAGGTCGGGGTAGGTCGAGCGTTCCTCCGGCGAGCGAGTGCCGATTTCCAGATAGGTCGCGGGCGCTTTTGAAGTGTTGCGCAGGCAGTGGCCGTTCGCCACACCGGCTTTGAAGCCAGCGCACATGCCAGCGGTGAGCCGATGCTCGCCCGCATCATCGACCAGCGTGATCTCGCCATCGAGCATGTAAATGAACTCGTCCTCGCGTTCGTGCCAGTGACGGTGCGACGATGCAGCCCCCGGCGCCAAGGTCGTCAGATTTATGCCGAACTGATCCAGCCCGAACGAATCACCGAGCACGCGCTTTTCCCGGCCGGCGACGGCAGCCGCAACCGCTGCGGGATAGTTGGTCCCGGCCCGTGATTGAACGTCCTGGGCCTTCAGAAACGAAATCTTGCGATCAGCCATGGGCCGGCGCTTTTTCCTTGGCCTCGATCTGTGCCACCGCATCTGTCACGGCATCGAAGGTGAGCAAGGTCGAGGCATGCCGGGCTTTGAAATCACGAACCGGAACAAGGGCTTCCAAATCTGCCCACTTGCCGCCCGGCGGCGGGCCATTATCCTTAAGCATGTGGTACATTTGGTCCTTCAGAGCATTCAATTCCGGTCCCGTCGAGCCCACCACGTGCCGGGCCATGATCGACGAGGACGCTTGCCCCAACGCACAGGCTTTCACGTCGTGGCCGAAATCCGTGACCACGCCGCCCTTCATTTTGAGATCGACCGTCACCTTGGAGCCGCACAACCGCGAATGGGCCACCGCCGACGCATCGGCATCGGGCAAGCGATGCAAGGCCGGAATGTTGGCCGCGAACTCAAGTATCCTTTTGTTGTAAATTTCGTTGATCATTCTCATATCCTAACCCGTCGGCAGAACCGGGCCAAGCATGCCGTTTGCCGGTTTGCCTGGGATGGCATGCTATGATATGGGAGCGGCCCCTCCCCGGAAAAAGACCTATAAACTAAAGTACGAGACACATGGACGCCATCATCAAGAAAATATCCCGCGACGTTCCGGAAATTCGCGATCCCTCGGCCAAGCGTCCTTCCCAGGAGCAGGCTGAAGACGCCGTGCGCACCCTTTTGGCCTGGGCCGGCGACAACCCTGACCGCGAAGGCTTGCTCGATACCCCTGCCCGCGTCGCCAAGGCGTTCCGCGAATATTTCAGCGGCTATGACGAGGATCCCGTCGAGGCCCTGTCGCGCACGTTCGAGGATGTGGGCGGCTACGACGATATTGTCATGCTGCGCGATATCGAGTTCAACTCCCATTGCGAGCACCACATCGCGCCGTTCATCGGCCGCGCCCATGTGGCTTATCTGCCGACCAAGGAAGTCGTCGGCATTTCGAAGCTTGCGCGCGTGGTCGACATCTACGCACGGCGGCTGCAAACGCAGGAAACCATGACGGCGCAGATCGCCAATTGTATCGACGAACAGCTATCCCCGCGCGGTGTCGCCGTGATGCTGGAAGCAGTTCACACCTGCATGTCGATGCGCGGCATCAGCAAGCGCAACGTGACCACCATCACGACCCAGTTTACCGGAGAGTTCAAGTCGAATCCGGTGCTGCAGGCGCGCTTCATTAATTTGGTGCGCCAGCCCTCCGGCTCCTTCCCGCTCTGATGACACCGGGCCTCGATGAAACCAGCGTGTTTCAGCCGAGGTTCGATCCCCAAGGGCTCATCCCCGCGATAGTCACCGACGCGCGTGACAATACCCTGCTCATGGTCGCTCACATGAATGCTGAAGCGTTGCGGCTCACGATCGAGAGCGGCCAGGCGCATTTCTGGAGCCGCTCGCGCCAGGCCCTGTGGAAGAAAGGCGAAACCTCCGGCGAGTTGCTGGACGTGCGCGAAATCCTTACCGACTGCGATCAGGATGTTCTCCAGGTGAAAGCCGTGCCCGTGGGCCGGGGAGAAGCCGTTTGCCACACCGGGCGCAGGAGCTGTTTCTATCGGCGGGTGATAGACGGCAAGCTGGAAATGTCCTCGCCCCGCGAGGCGGGGAGAGGAAGGGACCCATCGCGCTAGCGATGGGGAGGTGAGGGGCTAGCGGTCATTCCGCAACTATCTCGTGTCCCGTATGTGCAAAGCCCCGAAACTTGGGCCTCAGAAATCATCCGTTGGCCCCTCTCCTACCCCATCATGCTTTGCATGATGGGTCCCCTTCCTCTCCCCGCTCACGCGGGGGCGAGGACTTCTTGCGCTACTTAAACCCTACCCCGCCGAGGCAATATAGCTTTTCATTTCCTCGGCCTCGCGCTCGATCATCTCGATCCTGAGCTTCACCACGTCGCCGATGGAAATCATGCCGGCGAGTTTGCCGTCTTCAACCACCGGAAGATGCCTGATGCGATGCTCCGTCATCAATCCCATGAGCCCGGTTTCGGTATCGCGCGGAGTGCAGGTTCGGACTTTTACCGTCATGAATTCGCCCGCGGTCTTTTCAAGCGCCGCAGCACCGTCCTTGGCCAGCGCCCGCACCACATCGCGTTCGGACACAATGCCGGCGATGGCGCCAGCCGCACCAACGACAATGACGGCGCCGATGCGATGCTTGGCAAGGGTTCCAGCGACTTCGTGCAGGGTTTGCGAAGGTTCCACCGTGATAACCGCATTGCCCTTCTGCTTGAGGATGTGAGCAACCGACATGATAATTCTCCTTCCTGGACAACCCAGCACCTGAAAAATCTAGCACAACACAATCACGGGCGCACCACTCTGCCTTGCATAAGATAAAAACATGCAAGCCCGGCCATGAAACCGCCGATGTGCGCCTCCCAGGCAATGGCGCCTTCCGCCATAAAGGAATTGCCGGTAAAGCCCGTAGCGCCCGACATCAAGGTGATGACAAGCCATACGGCCAAGAAAATGAGCGCGTTGCGGTTGCGCAGCAGTTGGGCCGGGGTGAGCGGCCGTGCAGTTTGCGGATCGCCCGCGGGCCAACCCGCCATGAGCCGCCCGTGCCCGTACATGATCGGCACCGCCGCCGCCATTAATCCTGAAACGGCTCCCGAAGCGCCAATCATCAGGTAGCTCTCGCCCCAGTGCAGCAGCAGTGTGACGACCGCCCCCGCAATGGCTGAGATAGCCAACAGCAGCAGGAAACGGGCAGCGCCAAGATAGCGCTCCACCACGGTGCCGAAAACCAGCAGCCAAAGGCAATTGAAGAGGAGATGGGTCCAGCTGCCGTGCAACAGCGCATAGGTGAGAAAGCTCCAGGCCTGCGAGCCGGGAATCATGGGAAACGGCGCACTGCCAAAACGCTCGGGGATGAAGGCGAGCGCATAGAGGCTCCACACCCGCCAATTCTCACCGGCATATTGCAGTGTGGCGTGAATGAGCACCAGCACCGCGATTGTAGCCAACACCACGGGCGGCGATTGGAAAACGGGACCGGCGCGCCCCTCCGGCTCTAACTCATTCGCAATTTGAGACAAGACCTGGCCTTTCCGGCTGGCACGGCCGCTGCACCTTCGACACGCACACGTTCATGAATGGGACATGGGCGATAGCCGCGCCACAGGGATGCAGAAATGCTGGTTAACGAACAGTTTGAAACAAGCCAAGGCCAATCGCAAATCCTGCATCCGGGCAGCCGCGCACTTTTTAGCTTTTGGGAAACCATGCGGGCCGAGGAGGCAGCCCCCCGGCGCAGCGCCCTCGATCTGAAGAAAATCCGCGATCTTGTGCCCAATTTGATCATTATCGAGCCCGATCCGCTGACGGACGGCTTCCGCTGGCGGCTTGCCGGAACCGCGGTTTGCCAGCTTTACCAGCGGGAGTTAACCGGCACCAACGCCCTGCTCGGCTGGGACAGCTTCGAAACCGACGTGGTCAGCCGGTTTTTCAACAGCGTAATCCACGGTTTACAACCCTGCCTATTGCGCTTTCGGATGTTCACCGACCTTAATCAGTTAGTGGGCGCCGAGCTGATCGGCCTGCCGGCCCAGGCCGGGAACGGCGGCGGCATCCATATTTTCGGCGGAGTGTTTCCCTTCAGGGAAACCTGGTCCCTCGGCCATCGCGCCATCACGGCCATGGAATTGTCGCGGGCGAGAAGCATCTGGACCGAACATCTTCCCGGCGACTCATTGGCCGATCAAGCCGCACAGCGCTGGCCCCGGCCCTTCCAGGTTATACGTGGAGGGCGGGCCTCCTAAACCTGAAGTTGCTGTTTTTAACCCGCCCTTTACGCTCCTGCCGCTAGTCTTAAGCTTGTCGCAAGCCAAGGATACGCGAGCGTGAGCGCAACAGCCATTGTTCAGGCGCCGGCGGGCCAAACA
This sequence comes from Aestuariivirga sp., assembly GCA_046708645.1. Taxonomy (GTDB): domain Bacteria; phylum Pseudomonadota; class Alphaproteobacteria; order Rhizobiales; family Aestuariivirgaceae; genus Aestuariivirga. Next base: position 1,905 of record JBKKDI010000206.1, on the reverse strand, counting down.
CCGGCCGAACCGGTCGAGCAGACTTTGTTCGGCCGTTTCATGCTGCCGGACACCAGTGAACATCCCTGCCAGGTCCATGGCATTTCCATTGATGGTGCGGTTTTCATCACCGCACATGTGCCCTCCGTTGGCCAGACAATCGTTGCCTATCTGGAGGAACTTGGCCGCATCGAAGCCACTTCGGCCGACCCTGTCCCAGGGGGCTTCAAGGTGGTGTTTTCGCTGACCGGCGCCCGGCGCGAACGCCTCGAAACGAGGCTGCGCTGGCTCATCGAAAAGAATCAAAACAGCAGTGCCGCGGATCGCCGCCATGCCCGCTTCGAACCCCGCGAACAACGCTCGCAAATCACCATGCCCGACGGCCGTGAATACCATTGCGAGGTCATGGACATTTCCTTGTCGGGCGCTGCCGTCAAGGTTGAGGTGATGCCCAGCCTGGGGACGCAATTGCTTCTGGGAAAAATGCGCGGCCGGGTTGTCCGCTATCTCGAAAACGGCATCGGCATCGAGTTCGTAAAGCCACTCGAGCGCACGGAACTCCACGACCACGTCGTCCGCTAACGCCTCCATGTTGTAGATAGGACGTGGGCCACCTATGCTGGTGTCATGAAGATACACCATGCTTTCTTTTGAAATCATACTCATCCTCTGTCTCATCCTGCTGAACGGTGTGCTCGCCATGTCGGAGCTGGCGGTGGCGTCCTCGCGCGCCGCCAAGTTGCGGGCGATGGCCAACCGCGAGGTCCATGGCGCGCGGCGCGCCCTGGCCCTGTCATCCGATCCGGGCCGGTTTTTGTCGACGGTTCAGATCGGCATCACGCTCATCGGCATCATGGCGGGCGCCTTCTCCGGACTGACGCTGGGTGAACGGGTTTCCGTCTGGTTGATGGCGCTTGGCTTGCCTGAACGGGTGGCGGAGCCCCTGGGTTTTGGCTTGGTCATCAGCGCCATCACCTATCTTTCCCTGACGATCGGCGAGCTGGTTCCCAAACAGATTGCGCTGCGCAATCCCGAGCGGATTGCCTGTCTTGTAGCTCCGGCCATGACAGTTTTGGCGAAAGTGTCGGCGCCCCTCGTCTGGCTGCTCGACCGGTCGGGCCGTTTGTTGCTGGCGCTCCTCGGGCAAGCACACAAAAAAGATGACACGGTAACCGATGCCGAAATTCACGCGCTTATCGCCGAAGCTGAAACCGCGGGCGTGCTGGAACCGGAAGAACGCAGCATGATCACGGGTGTCATGCGGCTTGGAGACCGGCTGGTGCGAACCGTCATGACGCCCCGCGCCGATGTGGAGATGATTGACGTCAATGAAACGCCCGCCAAGATCGGCAAGCACATGGCGGAAAGCGGCCATTCGCGCTTTATCGCCTATGACGAAAGCCCCGATAATATTCTGGGCGTCCTCCAAGCGAAGGATGTGGCCGCCGCTTTGCTGCGGCGGCGCGCGCCCAACATTAAACAGCTCGTCAAGGAAGCGCCGGTTATTCCCGACACGCTGGATGCTCTTGACGTAGTCAGCCGGCTCAAGGAATCTGATGTCCATTTTGGCCTCGTCTACGACGAATATGGCCACTTCGAAGGGATCGTCACCACCGCCGACATACTCGAGGCGATTGTCGGCGTGTTCCGGCACGACGATACGGAAATCGATCCCGACATCGTCGAGCGTGACGATGGTTCCCTGCTGGTTTCGGGCGGCACTCCCATCGATCTTCTGACCGAACGCCTGGGGATGCCGATCCCGCCGACCCGTGACTATCACACGGTTGCGGGCTTTGTGCTGGACCGGATGGGCCGCATTCCAGCGGCGGGCGAATCCTTCGATATGAGTGGATACAACTTCGAGGTCGTCGATCTCGACGGACGCCGGATCGACCGCGTCATCGTCACCCGCAAGGCGCCAGT
>JBKKDI010000205.1:0-2661 GCA_046708645.1 Aestuariivirga sp. | reverse complement strand
GGCACATCGATGCCGCCTGAAACAGCAATGTAGGCGCGCGCCCCTTTCTTGAGATATTCGAAGGACAGCAACTGGCCCTTCCTCATCTTGAAGGAAGTCCATGTCGGCCGGCCCTCGCCATTCACCTTGGGCGGGATTTCCGCTCCGGTCACCGCGACGGTCGCATCTTCAGTAAACTCAAGTTCCGGTCCCAGGAACACGGCTTCCAGAACCGCTGCATCTTGCCTGTTTCCCACCAGCAGGTTGGCCGCGCACAACGCCAGCCGGTCCATGCCCCCCGAAAGCGGAATACCAATGTGATAGTAACCGGGACGCCCCAGATCCTGCACGGTGGTCGAAAGCCCCGGCTTGACGACTTTAATGGCCATGGAGCGCCTCCGTGATCTTGTTGTTATAGGCATCAATATCCGCGTGAAACTCATCGAGTGAAAAGTTCACCTCGCGCATGCGCGGCGCGAACTTGCCCGTCTCCACCGCCGCCACGGTTTCATCATACTCGGTGCGGTCGATCGGCTTCCACTTTACGATGTCACCCGGCTTGAACAGGCACATGAAGTCGCGCAGGTATTTGATCTTCTGATTGGGATCGTAAATCGGCATTGGCGTGATGCCAAACATCTGATAGCCGCCAGCGCCGCGCACCGAGTAGATGCAGCCAAAGCAGCCGCCATGGCCGACCGTGAGCTTCGGCGTATCGGTGCGGGGCCGCAGATATTTCGGTGACTGAATCTGCCGCTCGCGGTCGACCATCTGGTAGAGAAACGGCAGACCGGCCACGAATCCCACCATGGATACAAACCACGGTGCGCCGGAATGCGCCTTGATGAAACCGTCGAGGCCGGCGAGGTTGTTGATGCGCGCAGTGTATTCGACATCCGTGGAATTTGGGTCCTGATGACGATCGCGAAACCGCATGAGGGTCTCGCGGGTCCACGGATCATTATAGTAGACCGGAACCTCAATGATGCGGGTCTTAAGCGTGGATGTCGTCTTGCCTACTGACTTTTCGATCGCCTTGAGCTCTTTGAGCATGTCCGAAGGCTTGATCGTGTCCGGGTCGAACTTGATCTGAAGCGAGGCGTTTGCCGGGCAGATTTCGGTGACGCCCTTGATCCGCGCCTTTTTCACGGCACTGGTGATCGACAGGCCCTTGAAGAAGGCTTCAAGGGACATCTCCTCGTCGCACTCGACGAAGATATGCTCGTCACCTCCATAGGAATATCGCGTCTTCATATGTGACCACCTCTCTCATGAACCTAATCTTTCCGCATTTCTTTCGAGCCAGCCCTCAAGCCAACGCGTATGGAAATCAGCCTTTTGAACAGCCGGATCCGAGACCAGCAATTGGTGCAGCGGCTTCGTTGTTTTTAGCCCTTCAACTTCGAGTTCAGCCAGGGCGCGTTTCAAGCGGGCCAAAGCCTCCTCGCGCGTCTTGTCCCACACGATAAGTTTTCCGAGAAGGGAATCGTAGAACGGCGGCACCTGATAGCCTTGAAAAAGCATGGTATCAAAGCGCGTGCCCGGTCCGCCGGGTATGCGAAGCGAAGTAACGGTGCCGGGAAAGGGCGCGAAATTTCTTGCCGGGTCCTCGGCATTGATGCGGACCTCGATGGCATGGCCCTTTATAACCAGGTCGTCCTGCTTGAGGCGCAGGGATTCCCCCGCCGCAATGCGGATCATCTCGCGCATAAGGTCGATACCGGTGATCATTTCTGTCACCGGGTGCTCAACCTGGATGCGCGTGTTCATTTCCAGGAAGTAAAAATGTTTCGTGCTATCGTCATAGAGATACTCCACGGTGCCGGCGCCTCGGTAGTTCACGGCAAGCGCCAGAGCAACCGCGGAGGCGCATAGCTTTTTTCGCACGTCCTGCGGCAGCGCCGCAGATGGAGCTTCCTCCCAGACCTTTTGGTGGCGGCGCTGCAGCGAGCATTCGCGCTCAAAGCAATGCACCGCGCGATCGCCGTCGCCTAGAACCTGCACTTCAATATGGCGCGCTCGTTCGATAACCTTTTCGACATAGAGTCCGCCATCACCGAATGCGGCCAGAGCCTCCGCGCCTGCCTGCGGCATCAGCCGCTGGAGGTCGGTCACGTCATGAGCAATCCGGATGCCGCGCCCGCCGCCGCCCGCGGCTGCCTTGATCATCAGCGGAAAACCGATCCGGCGGGCTATCTCATCGGCCTCGGCAGGATCGGTTACTTTGCCGTCAGAGCCGGGAACAACGGGTACACCCGCCTTCTTGGCGGCGGCGCGGGCCGCGACCTTGTCGCCCATGGTGCGGATGGTATTGCCCTTTGGCCCAACGAAGATAAGACCGGCTGCTTCGACGGCGTCGGCGAATGCTGCGTTCTCCGCGAGAAATCCGTAGCCTGGATGGATGGCATCGGCCCGCGTCTTCTTCGCCGCGTCGAGAATGGCATCAATGTTAAGATAAGACTTCGCCGCCTGCGGCGGGCCGATGTTTACAGCCTCATCCGCCATCCTCACGGCGAGCGAATCTGCATCCGCTAAGCTATGGGCCTGCACGGTTTGAATACCAAGCTCCCGCGCGGCGCGAATGATACGCACCGCGATTTCGCCGCGATTTGCGATGAGGAGCTTAGAAATTCGCATGGCTAGACAAGTTCTACCAGCGGCTGCCCCGCCATAATCGCATCT
>JBKKDI010000204.1:0-4350 GCA_046708645.1 Aestuariivirga sp. | reverse complement strand
GCTCAGCACCTTCTGAAATTGCCACATCGTGAGTACGACGAGGGGGCTATGGTGCGAGTGACCCATTTGGTCATTCCTCAAGCGCGCCGGACCTATGAAACCATCATCGATAAATCGTATTGGCTCTATGGCGGGGAAATCGGTGTAAACGAATGTGGTGTCGCGGTCGGCAATGAAGCCGTCTTCAGCAAGTTGGCTTCAGGCAAGGACGGGGTGGTCTTGATTGATATGCTCCGTTTGATCCTCGAACGTTGCCGGAATCGACTGGAGGCAGTTGACCTCGTTGCCCATATGCTTTCGACCTACGGTCAAGGGGGGAACTGCGAACTCCGTGGGGGAAGTCACTTTGATGGGAGCTTTATCGTTTCAGACCAGGAGGGCGCAGTCGTAATCGAAACTGCTGGGAAGGAATGGGCTACTCGGGAGGTGAAGGTCTTCGATTCTATTTCGAACGACTATACGATAGGTGAGGACTGGGACAGATCGTCTCTACATATTAATGGTTCGAAGCCGAATTTCGCGCAAGCAGTCGGAGACTCCGAAAGGGCCCGCTGCACCGCCGCCTCGGAGCGCCGGAAGATGTCACATGATTACCTCGCGGCCCGTGTTGGAAAAATCACAGTTCGGACGATGGCTGATTTGTTGCGCTACACTGGCGAGGGTGACTACCAGCCATTTGAAGGGGAATTCCCCACGAGAGTTTGCATGCATGCAGCTCCTTTCGAGAATAGATTTTGGCAAGCAACTGGGGCTCTCATTGCGGACACACGAGGTAGCGATGTCATGGCATGGGCCACCGGAACGTCCGGTACCGATGTCTCCATTTTTAAGCCCGTTTTCTTCGGGGTAGACTTCCCTGATCTTGGTCCTATGCCCCGTGAATCTTACTCTCCGGAGTCGTATTGGTGGCGCCACGAATTGTTACATCGCCGAGCCATGGCTGATCACAAGACCCTCATGCCCCAAATACGGGCCGAGTTCGAAGCCCTAGAGGATTGCTTTTTCCTGGAATCCGAGTCGGTTCGGAAAAGTGGAGAGGCGGAAAGGAAGGAGTTTGTTAGAGAATGCTGGCAGCGGGCGGACGACGCCCGTGATCAATGGATTACCAAACTCGAAAAGCGCAACTACTTCATCGAACCCTCTCCCTATCGTGAAATGTGGACTCGCTTCAATAGAGCGGCCTCAATCCCCCTTTGATCAATTCGATAATCTCGTAGGCTCGGCTAGAAAGTTTCAACCATGGAACTCTCGAGCTAATCCTGAGCGTCCCATTTCAGGGGAGAAGGGACGTAACTTGTCATGGACGATCCAGGACAAACGTTTGCCTGTTGTACTTGGAAGATCGTTCGCGGAAACTCATGGCAAATACTTCGATTGATGGCGAATTGCACATTTTGCCACCACCACACTCCCAAAATAAAAGCCAGAAAGCCAATCTAGTCGATAGGAATAATCTTTTGGCAGTTGAACATCCCAGAAACTGAGTAATAGGTCAGGGCTTGCCAAAATTGACAGGCCGCCGAATAATGGCCCTCTACAGGTTCAAGGAAAATTTTACTAATGCTGCGGGGACTAGAAAAAAAAGTGGCCATCGTTACGGGAGCGGCGCGCGGCATTGGCGAGGCGATTTGCAGGGGGCTTGCTGCCGAAGGGGTTCGCGTCGCTGTTACCGATCTCGACGAGAAAGCAGCCGAAACTTTAGCAGCCTCACTCGGTGGTGGAGCCCAGGCGTTTCATATTGATGTCAGCAAGCGAGCCAGTGTAAAGGCCTGTTTTGAGGCCGTGGAAACTGCCTTTGGTAGCTATGACATTCTTTGTGCCAATGCTGGCGTTTCGAATATGAAACTCGTTGTTGATCTCACTGATGAAGATTGGGACTTTAGCCTTAATGTGAATGCCAAAGGCGTATTCCTCACCAACCAGTTTGCAGTGCGGCATTTTCTGGCCTCTGGTAACCGCGGAGTGATTGTCAATACCGCTTCACTGGCCGCAAAAAATGGGGCACCGTGGTTGGCACATTATTCAGCTAGCAAGTTTGCAGTTTTGGGTTTTACCCAAGCACTGGCGCGCGAAGTGGCAGCCCAAGGAATTCGGGTAAATTGCGTGTGCCCGGGATTTGTCCGCACGTCAATGCAGGATCGCGAACTTGCCTGGGAGGCTTCACTCAGGAACATGACGCCCGAAGCAGTATTTCAGGAATATATCTCTATGACGCCCATGGGCCGGATTGAGGAGCCTGAGGATGTGGCAAAGACAGTTCTGTTTCTTGCCAGTGACCTCTCAGGTTTCGTCACAGGTGAAGCCCTTAATGTAACGGGTGGCGTGAGGATGGATTGACACCTTAATGAAGCGCCGCCTAAAAACTTTCATCCCCCATGTGATCCTGACTATGTTTTCACTGATGATCCTTATGCCGCTGATCTGGATCCTCCGCGTAAGCCTGACTGACAGAATAACAGCCTATAAAATTCCACCTGAGGTTGGCACACTGGGGTTGATGAATTACGTGGAGATTTTTGAACGCTATTCATTCGTAACATGGTTTCTCAATAGCCTCATCATAGCACTTGCCGCCACCGCCATTTCGCTGCCACTCGCCACTGCCATGGCATATGCATTTGCCCGCTTCAATACTGGCGGCGCATTCCTTCGGCTTGGTGTGCTTGCCAGCCAGATGCTGCCGCCGATTATTCTTGTCTTGCCTCTGTTCAGCGTATTTCTGTTCGCCGGGCTGATGCAGAGCCACGCGGCCCTCGTCGTTGCTCATCTCACTATTGCACTTCCCTTCCTTGCTTGGATGCTGATTTCGTTTTTTGAAGGTGATGTGGCGAGGCTGGAAGAAGCAGCGCGTGTTGATGGCGCAACCCGTTGGCAGGCCTTTAGGCTAATTGCCATCCCCGTTGCAGCCCCTGGTATTTTGGCTGCGGGCCTACTTGGATTTATCCTGAGCTGGAATGAGTTTCTATTCGCATTAGTACTTTCGGGCCCCGGCACGCAAACCTTGCCAGTCGGGCTTGCCAGCCTTGAAACCCATGCAGGTGTTGAAATTGCGCCGCTTGCAGCTGCTACAGTCGTAACGCTGCTTCCGGTGTTCGGGCTGCTGCCATTTTTGCGAAAGCATTTAATCAAAGGTCTATCACTTGGGGCCCTCAAGTGACCGGCCAATAACAGTTGGGCCAAGGGAGATGAAAATGCTGAAACAGTTGTTACTTGGAATTGCCCTCGCCGCTGGAATGTCGGCCCAGGCTGCTGCGGAAACCGTCACCATTCTCATGGAAGGTGTGCCGGATACGGAATATGTAAAGACGTTGGTGCCGGAATTCACCAAAGAGACTGGCATTGATGTTAACCTCGAAGTTGTGAACTATGCCGAGATGCACACCAAGCTGGTACCGCAGCTGGTGGCCACAAAGGGCAGCTACTCTGCCATCGTTGTAGATTTTTACTGGGTTGGCGAATTTACCAAAGCTGGTTGGCTTCAGCCCCTCGATGAGCGGATCGCCGCCGACAAGTTTGATACCAGCGTCTACATACCAAAGATGATGGACCTCGTAGGCAAGGTTGACGGCGTTACCTACATGCTGCCCTTCTATAATTATGCGATGGGCATGCTCTACCGAAAAGACTTGTTGGCAGATGAAAAGAACAAGACTGACTTCAAGGCCAAGTACGGTATGGACTTGGGTGTGCCAAAAACCTGGGACGAATATTTGAAGCAGGTTGAGTTCTTCACCAAAGATGGAATCCATGGTGTGGTAAACCAGGGGCTGCGTCCTGATCCAATTGCCATGGAATGGTCAAACTATTTTTTTGCCAATGGTGGTGAGTACCACACGGATGACTGGAAGCCGACACTCAATAACGATGCTGGCATCAAGGCAATCGAACAATACACGATGAACGTGAACAAGTTTGGCCCTCTTGGTTCAGCTAGCTTTTCATTCGATGAGGCATTTAACGTAATGGCGCAGGGCAAGGCGTATAGCTATATCACCTATAACTTCTTCCGTGCTGGCATTGATGACGCAACAAAATCCTCCGTCGTTGGCAAGGTGGAAATCATGCCGGTGCCAGGCCCTACCGCTGACAAGGGTGGAAGCCTCAATGGCGCATGGGGTTGGGCTATTCCCAAATCGAGCCCAAATCCCGATGCTGCATGGACCTTCCTTAAATGGGTGGAATCGCATGAGATAGCCAAGAAGCGCGCCTTACAGGGCGGCTCGCCAACACGAACAGATGTTTTCGATGACCCGGATGTCAATGCGAAGTACGCTTACACAAAGGCCTTGAAGAACATGCTGCTCACCAGCCACAACTTCCCGGTCTTTACCTACACGCCACAGCTTGTGG
>JBKKDI010000203.1:0-3428 GCA_046708645.1 Aestuariivirga sp. | reverse complement strand
GCCCCCTCATCGACCGACAGGCCCTCCATGAAATCGCCACGGATCAACAGGGCGGCATCCCGAAGCGCGTCGTCGTCCGTAGAACCGGCCGCACGCTCCAGTATCTTTGTATCGATCCAGGCCGATCCCGGAGCCCACCCAATGGATTCCTTGTTCGCGATAATCGGCTGTTGGGCCGATTTTGCGAGCGCGCCGCGCAGTTCCGAAAGCGTCTGGCGCAGGCTGGCGCGCGCCTGATCTTCTCCGCGCTCTCCCCACAGAAGGCCGGTGAGGACGCCGCGAGCGGCATCGGCGCCTTCGCGCTGCACCAAATAGCCCAGCAGGGCGCGGGACTTTTTCGAAGCGATGACCACGGGTTTGCCGTCAATTTGAATTGAAACCGGACCCAGGAGACAGATTCGCAAACCCGCCGCGCCCTCAGCGGACCGCAATTGCCGATTTTGCGCTCTATTGACGTTGGCCATGACGCTCGACTGACAACCCCCACCTATTCTGCTCACATAGCGAATAGGAGACAAGTCGATGCATGACATCAACCCACTCGGCCCCATGCTGCACCTGAAGGAACTGGAGCGGCAGGCCGCCCCAAAACTTCGTCAGCTGCGATCCAGCCAACGAGTTCCCAACGTTACTACCCTCAGCGCCGCGATAATCGCATTACTGGGGCGGCTTCGCGTGGTTGGCTTTCATTGGCATGCAGCGACGCATTCCTAGAATATACGACAGGGATGTTTGCCCTTCTGGTTCGCGTCTGAGCAATTTAGTGGAAGCTGTAACAATATTGGTAGTCGAGGTCTGTTGTTGGCCCAATTCGGAAGCTTGTTGAAGGGCAGAGTATGTCCGCTCTGCCCCAGTAATTCAGATGTCAACCTGTTCGGCGATTTCAAGCGCATCATCGACCTCTATTCCAAGGTACCTGACGGTGCTCTCGATTTTGGTGTGCCCAAGAAGCAGCTGAACAGCGCGCAAGTTGCCGGTGCGCTTGTAGATCATTGTTGCCTTGGTCCGTCTCAAAGAGTGCGTTCCAAAGAGGCTCGGGTCAAGACCAGTACTGGCAACCCATTCGGAGACCAAACGAGCATACTGACGGGTCGTCAGACAACGATCCGCTCCCCGGCGACCAGTAAACAGGAAGCCGCCTGGCTGCTTCCCCGCCGCACGCATGTAATCATCAAGAGCCTGTCGTGTCTGTTCGGTGATTTCAAATCGGACGGGGTGCCCGGTTTTCTTCTGCCGGACGGTCGCACGGTCGATAGCATAACCGCGCGGAGCGATGTCCTCGACTCGAATGCCAACGACGTCACAGCCACGCAGTTTGCTGTCGATGGCAAGATTGAACAGAGCGAGGTCGCGCTTGCGCCCCTCGATCTGCAGCTTCGTTCGGATCGACCAGACATGCTTTGATCGAAGGGGTGGCTTTGCTCCAATGAGCTTTCCCTTGTTCCACGGTTGACGGATCGGTGTCTGCAGATTTGGATAGTCGAACTCATCCATGATGGTACTCCTCAATCGCTGGGCGAATGACCCGCACGAAGGAGCTTGCGACAAACATGGCCGGCGGCGTCCGCTTTCAGTGCGGACCTGCCACAATGTAGTCACCACGTGCGGTGAAGTGCGACGCGAATGACCCTGAGCGGTCATGGCACGTGATGTGTTGGCGAGGGGGTTCAGGAAGTAAGCCCGGAATTATTCGAGTGGCTTCAGATCTTCCAGCAGCGTTGGCAAGTATTCTGCGACCGTCGGGTGAATGTGCATGGTACGCTGGATGATCGTGTAGGGGGCACCGGCCGCCATCACGTCGAGAAAAGCATGAACCGCTTCGTCGCCGCCGATCCCAAGCATGGCTGCGCCGAGAATGCGCTTGCTTGCCGCGTCGACGGTTACTTTCATGAATCCCTTGGTCTCGCCGCGCTCGCGGGCTCGGCCGACCGACGCCATTTGGCGGGTCGCAACCAGCGCTTTGATACCGTTGGCCCTGACCTCGCTGTCGGTCAGGCCTACGCGGCCCAGCGGCGGGTCGATGAACAGGCCGTAGCAGGAGATGCGGTCAGAGATACGCCGCGGATCGCCGTCGAACATGTTGGCCGCGACGATCTCGAAATCGTTGTAGGAGGTATGGGTAAAGGCGCCGCGGCCGTTGATGTCGCCGATCGCCCAGATGCCCTCGACAGTGGTGCGGCATTGCTCGTCGACGGTAATGAAACCTTTCGCATCGGTTGCGACGCCGGCCTTGTCGAGACCGAGATCGTCGCTATTCGGTCGACGGCCTACGGCGAGCAGCATGTGGCTACCTTTGAGTTGCGGTGAACCGCTGCCGCAATCGACCTTCATCTCGATCGCCTCGCCGCTGCTAGCGATACTGATGCATTTGGCATTGAGGCGTACGTCAATGCCTTCGAATTCCAAAATTTCCCTCACCGCATCGGACACGTCGGGGTCCTCGCGTCCGATCAACCGGTCGCCCATTTCGACGATGGTAACGCGCGCGCCGAAGCGGCGATAGGCTTGGGCGAATTCGAGACCGATGTAGCTGCCGCCCACGATCAACAGGTGCTCAGGTACGAAATCGGCCTCCATGAGCGTGCTGTTGGTAAAATAGGGAACGGTTTCCAGTCCCGGCATGGCGGGAATGAAGGCTCGGCCGCCGGTGTTGATGACAATCTTGCCGGCCTCAAGGAGTTCACCGTTGACGCGAACGCTGCGCTGTCCTTCGAGACGCCCATGTCCGCGATAAACCTTGGCGTTCGCTAACCCATCCATCCAGCGCGTCACGCCGTTGCGCGACTTTGCCACCACCTCCTCCTTGCGCGCCTTGACCCGCTTCATGTCCACAGTGACGGGTCCCACATTGATGCCGTATTCGGCTGCGCGGCGCGCCATGTGGGCTACATAGGCGCTTGCCACCAGGGTCTTGGTCGGCACGCAACCGGTATTGACGCAAGTGCCACCGAATTTACCCCGCTCGATGACGGCAACCCGCATGCCCTCGTGCGCCATGCGTTCGGCCAGTGATGGACCCGATTGCCCCGTACCAATGATGATTGCATCGAACTTCTCGGTCATGGAAACTCCTTACCAGCTGAGAGTGGTGAAGGCGGCAGGGGTGGCGAAGGCAAGCGCACGTGCGGCCAGAGGTGCTACGTTCTTCGGTTATTCTTATCGGTCGCGGGATGCTGTTCGTATTGACGTCATGCTCTACACGGGCCTAGCCTACCGCATCACCAAGGAGGTGACCATGGCACAGGCTGTTTCGACTTCTATCACAAGACGAAGCGTAGTCGCGGGGCTGGCGGTGACCGCCGCCTCGGTGGCTGTATTGGCGGGGGCGGATAACGCGGACGCGCAGGAGAAAAGTCTGTACGAGCGGCTGGGGGGTGGTGGATCACTTTAGCGACGACATCGTAAAGAACCCCATCGTCGGCCAGAAG
>JBKKDI010000202.1:0-3043 GCA_046708645.1 Aestuariivirga sp. | reverse complement strand
GAGCTCCAGGCTTTTGCCGATCAGCGCATCGCCGGTTTCAAGCTCGCCGGCCACAAAAGCCAGCGCCATGCCTGTGGCGCTGAGGGCGACCGAGTCGTCCTGGCCAAGCTCCAACGCGCGGCGGGCGAGCCGCTGCACTTCGGCAATCGCGAATGGGTAGTCGCTGATCCAGCCACCGGCCTGCCGCTGCGAATAGCAGCGCGCCGCCATGCCGTAGGCCGAGGCAAATTCGGGATCGAGTTCGATCGCCCGGTAAAAATGCGCCAGCGCCTGTTCATTGGCTTCGCGGGTCCATTTGGGCACCTCGGCCAGACCGCGAAGGTAATAGTCATAGGCATCGAGACTGCCGGTCGGTTTGCGTTTGGACCGTTCGATTTCGGCCTGCTCGAGCTTCGGCGAGATCGCCCCGACGACCTTGGCTGTCACCATATCCTGCAGATCGAATACATCCTTCAGTTCACCCTCGATGCGGTCCGCCCAGAGTGCCGCACCCGTGGCTGCGTCGATGAGCTGACCGCCAATCCGCAGGCGATTGCCCGACTTGCGAACGCTACCTTCCAGCACATAGCGCACGCCCAATTCGCGGCCCACCTGCTTCACGTCGACGGCGCGGCCCTTGTAGGTGAAACTCGAATTGCGCGCGATGACAAAGAGCCAGTGCAGCCGCGACAGCGCGGAGATGATTTCATCGACCATGCCATCGGCGAAATAGTCCTGCTCCGGATCGTTGCTGAGATTGGCGAAAGGCAGAACGGCAATGGACGGTTTCCGGACCGGCGCCGGTGACGGCGCTTCATCCCTGACACCGGCGTTTGCACGCGCTTGCTCGTAAATCCGTATCGTTTCGCCTTCTGGGGCTGTACCAAGTTCTTGTTTCAGTCTTTCGGCCAGACTCTGGTAATGTTTCAGTGCCTCGGCACGACGGCCCAAGGCAACAAAGGCCTGAATCGCCAGCCGGTGCGCGTCCTCGCGGAAAATGTCGCGCCGGATGCAGGCCTCGGCAAGCCGCAGCGCATCCGCTGCCTTGCCCTGTTCCAGTTCGATCCCGCCAAGCCGCACCAGGACGCCGCAGGCGAGATTGCCGATACGGCGGCGTTCTTCGCTGAGCCAGTCCTCCCAGGGAGACTCCTTCACGTCGATTCCGGCAAGCAAGTCGCCGTCGAGCAGATCAACCGCTCGCCGCATGTCATCTACTGAGCCGCCGCGAACAAGACTTTCAAACTGGCGAACGTCGCTTGAGACGGCTGACGATGAAAGCTGTACCGTCTGGTCGTCCGAAATTAACGCCTCCGGCCCGATTGCCTTCCGCAAGCGGGCGAGCGCCTGGCGGAAGTTCTGCCGCGCCTGGTCCTCGAAATGCGACCCCCACAGAAGTGTAGTGAGCTGTTCGCGCGGCACGGGCTTCGTGGCTATCGCCAGATAGGCCAGGAAGGCACTGAGCTTGGCGCTGGAAAGGGCGATCCGGCCTTCGGGGCCGGTCAGCTCAAAATGTCCAAACAGCTTAAGTTGAAGCATTATCCCACCCGTGACCGCCGATTTAACGCCAAGTCACGGGCTTTTCACACTCCTTTCATGCAACCGCGCCGTCCGGGTCACGGGCCGAGCCTTTGATGGTCTCACGAAAGCAAAAGAAAGGATCGTGTCATGAGAGATTATGCCCTGAACCGCGCCATGGCTGCAGACAGCATCGGCACTTCGCTCATCAGCCTGTTTCGCAACTGGCGGGAGCGCCGCCAGATGGCGAAGCTCGAAACTTGCGAAGACCATATCCTGCGCGGCCTCGGCATCACCCGGGACGACATTCGGTGGGCGATGCGGTTGCCCCTCGGGCAAAACCCGGCGCTGGCCCTGGAAGATCGTACTTTCAGGCGGTCCCGCGCCTGATCCCCTCTACCGCGCGAACTGTTGTACTACGGTGGCAATACGACGACCCGGGTTCCGATTTCCACCTGGTCATAGAGGTGGATCACGTCAATGTTAAGCAGGCCGAAGCAGCCTGCTGTAGCGGTGCGACCGATCAGCTTGATATCATGTGTTCCGTGGATGCGAAAAACCGTGTCGACTTCGCCCTGGTAGAGATAGAGGGCGCGAGCTCCCATCGGATTGTCGTGGCCTGCCGGCATGCCGTGGATAAATTTGGTGAGATACGGTTGTTCGGCGAGCTGCTCGGGTGTTGGCACCCATACCGGCCATTTCGCCATGCGCTTGATGACGGCTTCGCCCGACCACGCCTTGCCCGCCTTCCCCACCGAGGCGCCGTAACGCGTCGCCTTGCCTGAGCCTCCCACATGATAGAGAAAGCGTTGCTTCGCATCAACGACGACGGTGCCTGGTGGCTCCTGTGTCTCGTAATTCACCTCCCGCCGCCGGAACTTGTAAGGAATCTCCTTCGCATCGGAAGCGAAGACAGGAAACGGTTCGCCCGAGAGGGCAAACGCAGGGCGGCTGGGAACAAGCCCCGACGCAACGATGGAGGTCAGTAGTGCGCGGCGTGAAATCGGCATCGACGTTTCGCTCTGGCAGTGAAGCTAATTCCTAACGCAATGCGCCTGGGGGATCAATATCGCCGCCGGTGCGGTAGGATCGCCCGCGAGTGAAATCGGGGCCCGAAAGAGTGGGCCCCGATTTCCGCATTGTCAGTTATTGATGTTATTCAGATAGCGGCAGGTCTCGCGCGTCTGCCGGTTGGTGCCGTAGTCAAAGATACGCCGGCGGTCGTTGGGACCGTCCATGCGCTGCGCCACATGGCGAGGCAGCACCCGCGCCCGTTCCACATTCGCGTCCGCGCCGCCTTCAACCTGACTCTTTTCGAAGAAGGTCACTAGGCAGACCTGATCCTGCCCGCGTGGCGTGGAGCGGGGTCCGCGGCCATAGTACCAGCCATCGCCGAAATCGAAAAACAGCGAGAAGCCGGAACGCGGCCTCGCCCGATACTGCCCTGGCAAATGATGGCAATAATCCGAGCGAGTACGGACCACGTGGTTGCGGTCGATGTACTGATAGTAGCAGCGCTCACCGCGCGGATGAGCCTCTGCCGTGACCG
>JBKKDI010000201.1:0-3001 GCA_046708645.1 Aestuariivirga sp. | reverse complement strand
GGGTAGCAGTGTGCTGAAGCCCACCGCTTCGACGATCGCGGCGAGAAGAAGACTAAAAAGAACGAGGAAGGGGCGCGTAACATCCGCGCCAAAAAAAATCTTAAAAACTTGATTCATTGCAAACTTCTGAGGAGAGTGCGGAGAAATACGAATTTACGCGCACCCATACAGGTTATGGTTACGGGACTCAAGCTGATGGCGGCGCGCATGCGGATCAAGACGCAGCGCCAGCGTTGTTCTGCGCGACCAGAAAGTTCGCCCACAGCAAATCAATTTCCGTATCGATATTCGGTAGGCGGCCTTCCAGCACTATGGCGCCGGGCTTCTTGCCGAGAATCGATTGTTGAGCGATCAAGCATTCCCGCGTCATGGCGTAGGCGATGCCGTTCCGGTGGTACACAGGGGCGAGCTGCTGGCGCGCAACGATGTTCGCTCCGGCGGGATCGTAATAGGACAGTTCACCGGCGGTGGAAACGAGAAGTTGTTTCAGCGGATGGGACTTCGAGTCGGTCTCGCTGACGGTCCAGACGGAATCGAAGCCCCCCTTCACCAGATGTGCGACCGTATCGGTAACGTGCTCTGGAGTGCGGCCCGGCGATGTCGGCTGCAGCATTACGATGATATCGTAGTTCGTGGCATCGATGCGCTCGATCTCGGTGAGAGCGTGGATCAACACCTGCCAGTCGCTGATGATCGATCCCGAAATGTTATCTGGCCGCAAGAAGGGACAGGCTAATCCCGCAGCCTCGCTGGCGCGGGCGATTTCGGCGTGATCGGTCGATACGATGGCACGATCGACCCACGATAGCTTGCCCACCACGCTGCCCGCCAGAGCCACGAGGGAAGCCCCGCCCACCTTGCGCAAGTTCTTGAGCTTGATTCCTTTTGAACCGCCACGCGCTGGAACGACCGCGAGAACGCGGCGGCCTTCAAACATGGGATCCTCCCAATATTCGGCCAGCAGCGGCAAGATCGGCAGGCGATCTGATGGCGAGAAACTGGCATCCGTTGGCGCGGGCCGCTTCTTCGTCGGACACGCTATCGCCAACAACGGCGACGCGGTGGGGTTCCACGCCGCCGTCGCTCAGGATTTTCGCCACCGTTTGAATCTTTGTGAAGGGGTGGCCCCGCACGGATTTGAAATGGGCTGTCCAGCCACGGGCGGCAACTTGAGACTGGAGAGCCGATTGCGGAGTCATCGAGCACAGATGCAACTCCAGGCGAGGGGCGAGGGCCGCAAGCAAGGCGCTGGCGCCGGGCAATTCACCGGAGAGGGCGACGGCGGACTCGGAGATTTCGCCATAGCGGCGAATAAGCTCATCTGCAGTGACGGCACCGTCAAGTCTCAGGTTTTCCATGCGTTCAAGCATTTTCGGGATGACACAATGGCGCAAGCCGTCGGGGTCATCCGCCAGCACAGCGCCGACAATCCCCCGGTGAGCCGGGGTATCCGGAAAGATCGCAAAGAACGAGTTGCGCTTTGCTTTTGCGGAATCGACAAGTGTTCCATCGAAATCAAAGACAGCCGCATCAAAGGGCATGTTTCGTCCGGAAATAGGCAAGCCAGTTATCGACTTTCGTCTTGCGGTCGTCACGCGGCATGCCGGCGATCGCCGGGTCCTCATAGAAGGAGTCGTTGTTGAAATGGGTGGTCGACACCTCCTCGAAAATGCAGCCATCGAGGGTGGCGAACTTGTGCCATTGATTGGGCTCCACCCGGAAGGTATCGCCGGGCTGCATCCGCAATTTCGCTCCATCCTTGACGATCTCCAGATCGCCGTCGAGGAGCTGGAAGGTTTCTTCTTTCTGTTTGTGGAAATGATAGGGGTGCTTCTGGCGCGGCAGCTGGATCACCAGTTTCTTGGCATAGGTGCGATTGATGCAGGTGATGATGACCGCGCCGTATTCGCGGAAGCGGCGGACCCCGTAGTGATGGGAAATTTCGATTGAAGCGTCCTCGTTGATATAGATATTGGCTTTGCTGAGCATGCCCCGGATCTGCAACATGATCTGGTAAACCAGTTGATCGTCGCCGTCGCCCTGTTCGCCCAGCTTGGCGTCGAGCGGGGCATTGGCCGCGTAGTCCCTGTCTGCCTTAAGGCCCGAACGCCAGTGTCCGGAAATCAGTTGCCCTTCCTGCACCGGCATGGCGAAGTAGATGTCGTCGCCCCGCATGGTCTCGCCTTTGGCAATGGCGCGCTTGGAATAGCTGCCGCGTTTGAGCTCGAGCAAGGTCTGGCGCTCGGCGGTTGACGTCGGCGCGCGTTCCTCATTGCCCAGCATGGCGCGGGCGGCGTGAAATGCCGCGATCCACCTCTCAAGCTGTTCGGGCGTCGATGAATAGGCATTGACCTTGTGCTTGTCTGAGTTGAGGCCCACGTGGCGTTCGAACAGCCGCGCACCCAATCCATAGGCGATCTGAATCGCAGACGTATTGTTCTGGTCTTCGTGGGTAGACCAGCCCACGGGCACGCCGCGATAACGCTCGCGGAGCTGGGTGATCTGGTTGAGCTGCAGCTTGTCGTCGGGGGTCGGATAAAGCGCCACGCAATGCATGAGCGCAAAATCGACGCGCTCGGTTTCCAGGAAGTTCACCAGCCAGTCGATCTCGTCGGTGCGGAGGCCCGCGGTCGACACCACCAGGGGCTTGTTGACGCGCGCGACCTTTTCCAAGAGCGGCCGGTCGTCGGCGGAACAGCTGGCGATCTTGATGATATCGAGACCCATGTCGCAGATGATGTCGACGGATTCCTCGTCGAAGGGGGTGCACATGGTGAGCAGGCCTTCGGAGCGCACATGCTCCGCGAGCTTGGCGAAGGCGTCCATTTCGAGGCGTGTTTCCGAGAAACGCTTCACATATTTGTGGTCTTTCCGGCCCTTGAAGTCAGGGTGAATGAAACTGTCGAGCTGGCGGAACTGGAATTTCAGCGCCCCCTTGATCTTGCCTTCGCGGTTGACGCGGCCGACTTCGGAGACAATGCGGCGGGCATAATCGATGTCG
>JBKKDI010000200.1:0-7418 GCA_046708645.1 Aestuariivirga sp. | reverse complement strand
CTGCTCAATTGTCGGAAGTGATCCGCTTCGCCCTGATCCATATCCACCCATTTATCGAAATCCTGTGGCTAACCCGGGTTTCACCCCGCCATGACGATACCGTGCTGTGACACCAAGGTTCTCGGTCCAGCCGCATCTTTTGAAAGCAATCGTGCCTTGTTTTCGAGCTTTGTCCCCGTAGCGTCGTGCCGTTATGAAATCAGTGCCCTTGACCATGTAGTGAAGGCACTTGTCTCGGGGGCCACGGCGGGGCCGTATATGAACGCCACCGTCCAAGGCATCGAACCATTCCGGGGCGATTGCCTCGAAAGAAGCTACTAGGTCAACAGGCACGTGAACGAGCATATGCAAGTTTGGCCGTGAGTTACCGGGGTTCTCATGCGTGAAAATCCATGCACTCGGACAATTACGGCGCCGCAGCCACTGGCCCATGGCTTTGGTAGCGCGGCCAAATTGTTTTGAAACGTCCTCAGCTGCCACGCGAGTGTTGTTCCACGATACGGTGAGGAACATATTGAGCGGACGGCCTATGCTCCGAGCGAAGCGATCTGCCTCGAATAGGGCATCGATCTGCCAGGGGCGGAGCCGATCTATGCAACGACCGCGCTGATAGCTTGTTTTCTGTTGCCAAGCACGCCGCTTTGCCCCTGAGGGGCGGCGGCGTGTGAGCTTAATAGGGTCGATCTGTGTTGATGGATACAAACTACTAAAGACAGCATCCCTCGTTGGCAAAGCTGCCAGCCTAGAAATGATCGTTTCGATTTCGGCAGTTAGCTGTTTGGGACCGTCATCAGCAGCGTGTAAGTTTGTGCACGAGTTTCGACCTTCTCCTGCTCCCCATGCGGGCCCTTCGCCGAATTGGATGCCTCCGTGAGCCAACACAGCGAACGGGTTCAAGATACCGTTTCCTTTGCTATTGGATTGATTCTAAGAGCCGTGGACGCCTTTCGCAGAGTATTGGCGTCCCGGAGAGCCTGAAGTTGTTTCTCGGTCCGTTTGGACGGACAGCGTCCGGGGTTTTTGCCAAGACGATAAATGTGAAGTGCACAATCAACAGAGGTGCAGAGCCGCACTTCTTTCGATGACCCACCGCAACAATCAATGCACTTTCGCCGGATCGCGTGGAGCGGATTCATTGCTGAACTCCGCTGTCTCGGTTAGTCGGGAAATCGCAGGTAGCACATTGAATCTTCATTGGTACTTTTCCTCTTGGTTGGAGGAAAAGCGTAAGAAATTCAGTGGGCCTAAAGGGACTCTGACTCCGCCAGTCTAGGTTCGAATCCTAGTTCCCCAGCCAACCGAGAAATGACAAATCCAACCGATCGGAGACTTGAAGAATGAAGCTTAGCAGCTTTGCGGCCATCGTCATCCTTGCCGCGGTTTTCGCCACTCCCGCCGCCGCCGACTGGAGTGGCAGCGGAAAGCCGCAGACGGCGGCCAAAAAGGCCGAATTTGAGTGCGCCGCCATGTACTATGGCAGCGGCAAAGCGATTGCCGCACAGATCATCGGAGGCGGAATTGGCTATGCGGTTGGGCGGTCCATGTTCATCAACGATTGCATGAAGGAGCGCGGCTTCCAAAAGACGCCCACCAAGAAACGCGCCGTAGGTGGTGTGAAGCAGAAAGAAAGCTAGATCAACTGGCCTTGGCCTCTATTAAGCCAAGACCCCCAGGACAGCGGCGCAATCGCCGGATTTCACCAGACCCGGAAAATGCCGAGCCACGAGAATTCCGCTCATCTTTGAACGAATTTCCTGAGGTGCCGCGCCGGTGCGTCCGGGCTCATAAATTCTTGCGACCACCTGGCCCTGTTGAACCGGCTCGCCGAGATCGATTAAAGTTTCGATCATGCCATCGTTCTCGGCGAAGGAAAAGCAATCGCCCGATGGCATGTCGAGCCAGCGCGTCGGCTGCCTCTCGATAGCGCCTGCAACAATGCCCGCATGCCGCAGAACGTTCAGCACACCCCGCTTGGCGATGCGCACGGTTTCGGCGCTTGAGGTGCCGCCGCCGCCAAGTTCGGTTGTGACAAAAATCTTGCCCATCTCTTCCGCGGCGGTGTCGTACATGCCAACGGCGTCGATCTCCAGCATGCGCATGGAATAGGGCGCTGAAAAAGCTTCAACTGCGGCAAATGTCTTTTGCTCCAGCGCCTTGTCGGGCAAAATGTGCCCAGCGCAAAATGGCAGGAAATCCAGCGTCCTGCCACCCGAATGGAAATCCAAAACGATGTCCGCCCGGGGTAGTAACTCCCGCTGGAAATAGTCCGCGATCTTTTCCGTCGCGGTACCATCGGGTTTGCCCGGAAAAATCCGGTTCATGTTGCCCTTGTCGATGGGCGAGGTGCGTGTGCCTGCCCGGAACGCAGGATAGTTCATGGCCGGTACGATGATGATGGTGCCGCTGACATCCTTGGGATCGAGCGTGCGCGCCAGATCGAAAAGCGCGATTGGGCCCTCATATTCGTCGCCGTGATTTCCGCCGGTCAGCAGCGCTGTGGGTCCCCTGCCGTTCCTGACGACGGTGACGGGGATCATCACCGATCCCCAGGCCGAATCGTCGCGGCTATGAGGCAATCGGAGAAAGCCGTGCTGCGCCCCATCCCTGCCGAAATCGACGGTGGGCACGATTGGCGTGGGACGAAGCGTTGTCATCAGTTCTTCACAAAAAGCTCGCGCGGCACGTTGGCGAGGCATTCAACGCCGGTGTCAGTGATCAGGATGCTCTCGGTGATTTCCAGTCCCATTGTCTCCAGCCACAGGCCGGTCATGAAATGGAAGGTCATACCGGGCTTCAGTTCGGTGCGGTCGCCCGGGCGCAGGCTCATGGTGCGCTCACCCCAATCCGGCGGGTAAGAAAGTCCGATGGGATATCCGGTGCGGTTATCTTTCACAATGCCGTGTTTCTTGAGCACGGCAAAAAACGCGATGGCGATATCCTCGCAAGTGTTGCCAGGTTTTGCGGCGGCAAGCCCTGCTTCCATGCCCTCCAGCGTGGCTTTTTCGGCGTCGAGGAATTCCTGTGTCGGCTTGCCCAGGAAAACCGTGCGCGACAGCGGGCAGTGGTAGCGGTTGTAGCAGCCCGCTACCTCGAAGAATGTGCCTTCCCCGCGCTTCATCGGCTTGTCATCCCACGTCAGATGCGGTGCGGAAGCATCGGCGCCCGAAGGCAGCAGCGGCACGATCGCCGGATAATCGCCGCCGAACCCGTTCACGCCGCGAAGGCCCGCATCATAAATCTCCGCCACCAGATCGCATTTCCTCATGCCCACTTGGATTTTATCCGTGATGCGGGCATGCATGACTTCCACGATGCGCGCGGCTTTCCGCATGTAATCGAGTTCCTGGGCGCTTTTGACCGCGCGCTGCCAGTTCACCAGAGCCGTCGTGTCGATGAAACGCGCGTTGGGCAGGTGCCGGGTGAGCGAGGCAAAAGCCGCGGCAGAAAACCAGTAATTGTCCATCTCAACGCCAACGGTAAGTTTGTCCCACTTCCGGTCGGTCAGAACACTGGCCAGAAAATCCATGGGATGGCGTTCGGTCGACTGCACATAACGGTCGGCATAGCTGACGATGTTATCATGGTGGAGATAGGCGGTGCGTTTTGCGCCATTGGCATCCTGAACCCGGCCATACCAAATGGGTTCGCCGGAAGGCGGCACCAGCACGGCCTGATGCACATAAAATGACCATCCGTCGTAGCCCGTGAGCCACGCCATGTTGGAAGGATCACTGACGATCAGCAGGTCAACGCCTTTCGTCTCCATTGCTTTCCGTGTCTTTGCAAGGCGCTCCGCATATTCGCCCGGTGAAAACTTCAAATTCGGTTCGATCATTTCGCCTCAATCCCCGGTCAATGGCAGTGTCATCAGCCGTCCCAGTTGGGGGCGGGGCGCGGCATCGCCGCAGAGCCGCAAACAATTCCAGGCCGATGCCAGATTGCTGGTCACGACCGGCCTGCCGATCCGCTTTTCGATTTGAGCCGCAACCCCGGCGGCGCGCACCGAGGTGCACGAAATGAACAAGGCCTCGGCACCAGGCGCCATCGCGCTAGTGGCAAGTTCGATCAGAGAGGCAGGCGCGATCCGCGCCATCTCGCGGTCGTCGTCAAGTTCGAGACAGGTGAAGCTCTCAATTTCGAAACCAGCTCTCTCGAAATACTTGAGCATGGGGCGGCTCACCCCGGTCGTATAAGGTGTGAGCACGCTGATGCGCCTTGCCCCCAGCGCGCGTAAACCCCGAACGCCGGCAGCGGGTGGCGTCACCACCGGCACGCCAGGCTTGGCCCTTCTGAATGCAGCTTCGATTTCAACATCCCCGATAACCACCGAAGCCGAAGTGCACGAGTAACAGATGGCGTCCAGTTCTTCGTCCGGCAGGATTAGCGCTGCGGCCTCCGTCAGCGAAGACTGCATGCGGCGCAGGCTCTCCGTTGTCACCGGATTGGTGAAGGCGATGCGGGTAACATAAATGCCAAGATCCTCGTTGGCCACCATGCGCCGGTAGTCCGGCTCGGTCGTGTGGTCGGTGGCGAGAATAATAAGCCCGATGCGCTTGTGGAGCGGCCTTGCATCAAGAGCCGGACGCAGCCGGCTTATCTGGATTTCAGGAAGGTTTGACATTCGTGTTCAAGCCACTCGCCCATAACGGCGCTCAAGCCAGCGCAGCAAGACCACCGACACGAGGCTGATCGCCAGGAAAAACGCGCCGACGAGGGTGATGGGTTCGATATAGCGATAACTGGAATTGGCCACGCTCTTGGCCTGGTTCATGAGTTCCAGAACGGTGATGGCGGACAGCAGCGGCGTTTCCTTGAACATGGCGATAAAATAGTTGGCGAATGCCGGAATCATCGGCGGCACGGCCTGCGGCAGGATAACCCGCGTCCAGGTCTGCGTGCTATTGAGATTGCAAGCCCTCGCCGCTTCCCACTGGCCCCGCGGCACATTGTCGATGCCGGCGCGATAAACCTCGGCAGTATAGGTGCCATAGTGCAAGCCCAGCCCGATCACGCCCGCGACCAGCGGCGCCAGCGTGATCCCGGCGTCGGGCAGCACATAAAAGATGAAATAGAGCTGCACCAGAAGCGGTGTGCCGCGAATGAACTCCGCGAGGAAGCCCACGGAGCGTGAAATCAATCTGTTTTTGGATCGCCGCAATAGTGCAATACCAAGGCCCACGATCGCCGCCAGAATCGACCCCAGCAAAGTTGCGAGAATGGTGATCTTTACGCCTTCGATGAGGGTCGGAAATATCTGCCAGACGAAATTCCAGTCCCACTCCATCGCTAGGCCCTCACTCCGTCGAGGCCCCGCGCCAGGCGCCGTTCAAGGCCGCGCACGCCGTAGGAGATGACGCAGGCCATGGCGAAATAAAGAATGAGAATGGTGGTGAAGGGCACCAGCGTATTGCCCGTCTGCGCCCGCACCACCTGCGCCTGAAAAGTCATGTCGGTGAGCGAGATCAGCGAAACGACGGCCGTTGCCTTGAGAAGTTCGATGGCATTGTTGCCAAACGTCGGCAGCATCAGCAGCAGCGCCTGCGGCAGAATGATGTGGCGCATCGATTGCCAGCGGTTGAAATTGAGGGCGATGCAAGCTTCGTGCTGCTCGCGGCCAATCGACTTGACGGCACCGCGCACTACCTCAGCGCCATAGGCGCCGACATTGAGGCCCAGCGCCAGCACGCCCGCCTGCAACGGTGTCAGCGTGATGCCGAAAAACGGCAGCACGAAATAGGCCCAGAACAACTGCACGAAAATCGAGGTGCCGCGAAAGAATTCGATATAGGCGGTGGCCAGCGCACGCAACGCGGCATAGCGCGAGAGCCGTCCGAGGCCCGCAAGAAACGACATGACCAGCGCCAGCACCGATCCCATCAGCGTGAGCTGGATCGTCACCAGCGCGCCTTCGAAGATCAAGCCTAGATATCCGGTCCAGTCGATCATCGCATTCCTATCCCCGCCCCAATGTCATCCCCGGGCTTGTCCCGGGGACCCATTTATCCACACTGCGTTGTTCATCCGAGACGGAGGAATGGGTCGCCGGAATAAATCCGGCGATGACAAAGTGAAGTGCGCGGCGCTTTCCCTAAGATCCCGGGCAGAGTTTTTCGCGGCTGGTCGACATCGCTGCCGCAGCCGAGAAACCGTAGGGCTCGATGATCTTGGCGAACTCGCCCGACTCTTTCATCTTGGCCAGCTCGACGTCATAGGCATCGCGCAATGCCTCGTCGCCCTTCTTGAAGGCGGCACCATCGCAATAGACCGGAGCGCCGAGAACCGGAGCCACGACTTCCAGGTTCGGATCGTTAGCCTTCGTCATCAGATCGTTGATCGAGAGCACCGGCAGCGAATAGGCATCGATGCGGCCATCCTGCAGCATCTTGAGGCCGCTCTGGCCGTCGGGAACCACGATCACGCGCTCGCGCGGCACGCCCGCTTCAAGGGCCAGCTTTTCCTCGGTGCCGCCGCCAGGCGCGCCAACCGTGCCGGTTTCATCCTTGGCGATATCGGCATAGCTCTTGAAGCCCTTGGGGTTGCCCTTTTTCAAAAGGAAAGCCTCGGCATCGCAAAGTATCGGCTCCGAATAGGCAACCGCCGAACAGCGCTCGGGCTTCATGAAGAGACCGGCGGTCACCACGTCGTGGCGTCCAGCCTGCAGGCCCGGAATCATCGCCCCATATTCCGAGATCGAGGCAACGATATCCGCAACGCCGAGGCGCTTGAAAATCTCGCGGGCGACATCGGGTGCCGCACCGGAAACCTTACCGTCGGCGCCCACTGCGGTGAAGGGCGGCTCATTGGCGATGGCGACGCGGGCAAACCCTTGCGCCTTCAAATCCTCGAGTTTGTCGGCAAACGCCGGCGCTGTTGTGCCCAACGATGCCAGCAAGGCAATACCGGCCGCGCCGGTCAAAATCCTGTTCATATTCACTCTCCCATCTCCTTTTTATTTGCGGCGGAATCGCCGCGGGGCCATGGCGGTCAGACACGATGTCCGGCTGCTATGATCTTTTTCAGGAACGCCTGGGTGCGCTCCTGCTTCGGATGCCTGAATATTTCCTGGGGTTTGCCTTCCTCGATGATTTTGCCGCGGTCGAAGAACAGCACGCGGTCGGCGAAATCGCTGGCGAAGCCCATTTCGTGGGTGACCAGCAGCATTGTCATGTCGGTCTCCGCGGCAAGCTTGCGCATGACGTTCAGCACTTCCTCGACAAGCTCGGGATCGAGTGCCGAGGTGACTTCGTCAAACAGCATTATTTTTGGCGAGAGCGCTAAGGCCCGGGCGATGGCGACCCGCTGCTTCTGGCCGCCCGATAGTTGCGAGGGCATCGCCTTCGCCTTGTCCGCCATGCCCACCATGTCGAGCAATTCCATCGCTTTTTTCTCCGCCTCGGAGCGCTTCATGCCCTTGGTCA
>JBKKDI010000199.1:0-10695 GCA_046708645.1 Aestuariivirga sp. | reverse complement strand
CAATAGGGGCACTTGGCCTTGCAGAAGGGCCAATGAACATAAACGCCGAAGGCTGGCTCAGAAGATGGCATCGGCCAGTTTCCGGAAGGCTCGCGCCCGGTGCGACATGGCATGTTTCTGCGACGGTTCCATCTCGCCGAACGTCATGTCGAAGCCATCGGGCACGAACATGGGATCGTAGCCAAAACCCTTGGCGCCGCGCGGAGGCCAGACGAGCGTGCCATCGACGCGGCCTTCGAATATTTCGTGAAGGCCATCCGGCCAGGCGATACACAATGCTCTGACGAAATGAGCCTTGCGTTCCACGGCACCTTTCGCCTGTAATTTCTCCTCTACATTGCGCATGGCCATGGCGAAATCCTTGGCGGACCCCGCCCAACGCGCCGAATAGACGCCGGGTTGGCCTTCCAGCGCATTGACGCAGAGGCCGGAATCGTCCGCCAGCGCGGGAAGCCCGGAACCTAATGCCGAATGCAGTGCCTTGAGCCTGGCGTTGCCGGCGAAACTCGTCTCCGTCTCTTCGGGCTCGGAAATGCCAAGCGATCCCGCCGATACCGCCACGATACCGTGGGGCTCAAGGAGATCGTTGATCTCCCTGAGCTTGCCCGGATTGTGGGTGGCCACGGCGAGACGCTCGCCTCCGAGCTTGCGGCTCATGCAACGGCCGCTTTCTGCATCGCCACGAGTTCGCCGATGCCCTTGCTGGCCAGCGCCAAGAGTTCCAGCAGGGCGTCCTGCGAGAAGGGCTCACCCTCCGCCGTGCCTTGAATTTCGACGATGCCGCCTGCTCCCGTCATGACAAAATTGGCATCCGTACCCGCCGTTGAATCCTCGGCATAGTCGAGATCGAGCACGCCCACGCCGCCGTGAATGCCGCAGGAAATCGCCGCCACATGGTCCTTCAAGGGCCAGGCCTTGAACATGGAGCGCGCCTGCATCCATTTCAGGCAATCATGCAGCGCCACCCAGCTTCCGGTAATGGCCGCCGTGCGGGTTCCGCCATCGGCCTGGATCACGTCGCAGTCGAGCGTAATCTGCTTTTCACCCAGCATCACCAGATCGACCACGGCGCGGAGCGAGCGCCCCACTAGGCGCTGGATCTCCTGGGTGCGGCCCGATTGCTTGCCCGACGCCGCCTCGCGCCGCATGCGCTCGCCGGTCGAACGCGGCAGCATGCCATATTCGGCGGTAACCCAGCCCTTGCCCAAACCCTTCAGCCACGGCGGCACCTTCTCTTCCAGGGTTGCCGTGCACAACACATGGGTATCGCCGAAGCGCACGAGGCAGGAGCCTTCGGCATGCTTGGTGAAGCCCCGCTCGAAGCTTATGGCACGCAACTGGCCGGGCATTCGCCCCGATGGACGCATTTGTATTCCTTTCGTGAAGGAGCGCTTCTAGCCCCACATTTGACCTGCGCCAACTTGATTTCTACAGTGGGGCCATGAGCATCATCCCGCCGAAACCGTTTCTCGATGAAAAGCAGGGGGCCGCCGCCGGGCTCGACCAGCGCTCGCGCGAGATTTTCCGGAGGCTGGTCGACACCTATCTCGAAACCGGCGAGCCCGTGGGATCGCGCACCATTTCGCGCATCCTGCCGTCCAACCTGTCGCCGGCGTCGGTGCGCAACACCATGATGGATCTCGAGGACACGGGCCTCATCTATTCGCCACACGCCAGCGCCGGCCGCGTGCCCACCGAACAGGGTCTGCGTTTCTTCGTCGATGCTCTGATGGAAGTGGGGGCCATGAGTGCCGAGGAACGCGCCCGGATCGATGCGCAAGCGGCGGCCTCCAACCGCCAGCGCCGCATTGAGGATGTGCTGGGGGAAGCGACCACACTACTGTCGGGCCTTTCTCACCACGCTGGCGTCGTCATGGCGCCGAAGCTCAACGCCCGCCTCAAGCATGTGGAATTCGTCAATCTGGGGCCGGGGCGTGCGCTCGTTATTCTGGTGGGCGAGGATGGCGGCGTTGAAAACCGGGTGATCGAAGTGCCGCCGGGCCTGCCGCCCTCAACCTTCACCACGGCATCGAACTACCTGTCGTCGAGATTCCAGGGCAAGACCATCGCAGAAGCCCAGCGCTTCGTGCGCGATGAGGTCGAAAGCCTGCGGCGTGAACTCGACGACGTCTCGGCGCCCATTGTCGAGGCGGGCATTGCCGTGTGGTCGGGCGACAGCGACCCCGATGCCAAGACGCTGATCGTCAGAGGTCAAGCCAACCTCATCGAGAATGCCGCCGCCGCGAGCGATCTCGACCGCATCCGCAAGCTGTTCGAGGATATCGAGAACAAGAAAGAGCTGGTGCAGCTTCTGGGCTTGGCCGAAACCGGCGAAGGGGTGCGCATCTTCATCGGCTCGGAAAACCGGCTGTTCTCGCTGTCCGGCTCCTCCCTGATTGTGGCGCCTTACAAGAACAGCGAGGAAAAGATCGTGGGCGTTCTCGGCATTATCGGACCTACCCGCATGAACTACGCGCGGATTATCCCCATGGTCGATTACACGGCCAAAATCATGGGCCGTCTCCTCACTTGATTTTTCCATCCTCCCGGCCGATATGCAGGTCATCCCATCGATTTGCATAAGAAACCGTGAGCATGGCTGACGAGACCAACATCCCTGATTTCGCCGAAACCGAGATCGAATCTCCCATTGCCGAGGCTCCGGCCGACCCCCGTGAGGCCGAGATCGCGGCGCTCAAGGACCGGCTGTTGCGCCTTGCGGCGGAGATGGAAAATACCCGGAAGCGGCTGGAGCGCGAGAAGGCCGAAGCCACGCTCTATGCCGCCAGCAATTTCGCCAAGGATTTGCTGAGCGTCGCAGATAATCTGGGCCGCGCCCTCGAGGCCCTTCCCGCCGAGGAGCGCGAGCGCGCCGGTGAAATTGAAAAAAACCTTATTGCCGGCGTTGAAGTCACCGAACGCGAATTATTGAACGTGTTCCAACGCCATGGCATTCGCCAAATCGAGGCAGTGGGGCAGAAGTTCGACCCCAACTTCCACCAGGCGCTGTTCGAAGTGCCCACCAGCGAAAAGCCGCCCGGCACCGTGATGCAGGAATTGCAATCGGGATATGCCGTGGGCGAGCGCTGCCTAAGGCCAGCATTGGTCGGTGTGGCGAAGGCGGAAGGTTAGCAGGTTGCTGAAAACTCCGTACACGGACTTGGCCAAGGCCCTTCGAGGCTCGCTCCGCTTGCACCTCAGGGTGAGGTAAGGTACTGAAAGTCCTAATGCTGAGGTACCCGGCGCAGCCGGGCCTCGAAGCATCGTCAAGGTTTCGTCACCCGCCGGAGTGTGAGATTAATCCTGCCGCCGCCATCCAAAAGTGTCGACGTACCAGAGAGCACGCGGTCGATGCCGTGGTAGCGCAGGCGCGAGGCGCCTCCCATCACCAGCACATCGCCGGAAGTGAGCTTGATCGTATCGGTCGTGCTGCCGCGCTCGGGTCCGCCGATTCTGAATACCGCCGTATCGCCCACCGAGATCGACACCACGGGGGCGGCAAAATCCTCCTCGTCTGCATCCTGGTGCAATCCCATCTTGGCGCCTTCACGGTAGAAATTGACGAGACAGGCTTCGGGCAGATGTGAGTAGCCGGCAATCGCGCGCCATACGTTTAGAATTTGGTCCGGGATCGGCGGCCACGGCTTGCCCGTATCGGGATGGGTTTCCTGGTAGCGATAACCGGCCCTATCCGAAACCCAACCCAAAGGCCCCATATTGGTCATGCGCACGGAGAAGGGCCTGCCGGTGCGTGGCATGAAGGGTGTGAATAGCGGGGCTTCGGCCATGCCCGCCCGGACCAGGCCCACCAAATTGTCTTGGGCTGCCCGGTCGAGGTAGCCCGGCAGATACCTGAGGCCGGGGCGGTTCATATTATCCATGTCTCTCCGCTTGATAGGGAAAACCTATCTTCCTATATAGCGTTTCGAATGTCCCAACCCCTTGGGAATCATGGGGGCATGGGCCATATGTCAACAGGAGGCGGCCCCCACAAGGGCATGGCCAGGCGCCGTTAAGGGCTTGGCCACAGGCTCGCCTGCCATTCGGAGGGTAGACATGGCAAAAGTTATCGGCATCGACCTCGGCACCACCAACTCGTGCGTCGCGGTGATGGAAGGCAAGAATCCAAAGGTCATCGAGAACGCCGAGGGAGCGCGCACCACGCCCTCGATCGTGGCCTTCAACGCCGACGGCGAGACGCTGGTCGGTCAGCCCGCCAAACGGCAGGGCGTTACCAATCCAGAGAATACATTCTTCGCCATCAAGCGCCTGATCGGCCGCCGCATGGAAGACCCCATGGTGGCCAAGGACAAGAAGCTCGTGCCCTACAACATCGTCAAGGCCGAGAATGGCGACGCCTGGGTCGAATCGCGCGGCAAGAAATATTCGCCCTCGCAGATTTCCGCTTTCACGCTCACCAAGATGAAGGAAACCGCCGAGCGCTATCTGGGCGAGCCCGTCACCGAAGCGGTCATCACGGTTCCCGCCTATTTCAACGACAGCCAGCGCCAGGCCACCAAGGATGCGGGCAGGATCGCGGGGCTTGAAGTGCTGCGCATCATCAATGAGCCGACGGCGGCGGCACTTGCCTACGGCCTCGACAAGAAAGAAGCCGGCACCATCGCGGTCTATGACCTCGGCGGCGGCACCTTCGACGTGTCGATTCTCGAAATCGGCGACGGTGTGTTCGAGGTGAAGTCGACCAACGGCGACACCTTCTTGGGCGGTGAAGATTTCGACATGCGCATCGTCGATTATCTCGCCGACGAATTCAAGAAGGAGCAGGGCATCGATCTGCGCAAGGACAAGCTGGCCTTGCAGCGCCTCAAGGAGGCGGCTGAAAAAGCCAAGATCGAGCTGTCGTCTGGGACGCAGACTGAAATCAACCTGCCGTTCATCACGGCGGATGCGAGCGGTCCCAAGCATCTCACGCTGAAGCTCACCCGCGCCAAGCTTGAGGCACTGGTGGACGATCTCATCCAGAAAACCGTCGAGCCCTGCCGGGCGGCGTTGAAGGACGCGGGCGTAACAGCGGGCCAGATCGACGAAGTCGTACTCGTCGGCGGCATGACGCGCATGCCCAAGGTCATCGAAGTGGTGAAGCAGTTCTTCGGCAAGGAGCCCCATAAGGGCGTCAATCCGGATGAAGTCGTGGCCATCGGTGCCGCGATCCAGGCGGGCGTGCTCAAGGGCGAAGTGAAGGACGTGCTCCTCCTCGACGTCACACCGCTGTCCCTCGGCATTGAGACTCTGGGTGGCGTGTTCACCCGGTTGATCGACCGCAACACCACGATCCCCACGAAGAAGAGCCAGATCTTCTCCACCGCCGACGATAACCAGACGGCGGTGACGATCCGGGTCTTCCAGGGCGAGCGCGAGATGGCGGGCGACAACAAGATGCTGGGCCAGTTCGATCTCATGGGCATTCCTTCCGCACCCCGCGGCGTTCCCCAGGTTGAGGTGACTTTCGACATCGATGCCAACGGCATCGTCAACGTCTCCGCCAGGGACAAGGCGACGAACAAGGAACAGCAGATCCGCATCCAGGCCTCTGGCGGTCTCTCCGACAAGGAGATCGAGAAGATGGTTAAGGAAGCCGAAGCCAATGCCGCCGAGGACAAGAAGCGCAAGGAACTGGTGGAAGCCAAGAACCACGCCGAATCCCTTGTCCATTCGACCGGCAAATCCGTGGCCGAGTATGGCGACAAGGTTTCCGCCGCCGACAAGTCGGCGATCGAAGCGGCCATTGCCGATCTAAAATCGGTGATGGACGGCGACGATGCCGAGGCGATCAAGACCAAAACCAACACCCTGGCCCAGGCCGCCATGAAACTCGGCGAGGCGCTTTACAAGGCGCAGGCCGGTAGCGAGGCGGGAAGCGCTCCCGGCGGCGACGGCGCCTCCGCCGGGCCCGATGCCGGCGACGACGTGGTCGACGCCGACTTCGAAGAAGTCAAAGACGACGATAAGAAGGCTTAACGCAACATGATTGTGGATCGCCGTCCTTGACGCTCACGCCCGGGGACGGGGTCTGCTATAGGCGAATCGTTCCATCCGCCTCCCGGTGACATTGATTCATGGCCAAGCGCGATTTTTACGAGATTCTCGGTGTCGGCAAGAGTGCCGACGAAAAAGAACTCAAGGCCGCCTACCGCAAGCTCGCCAAGCAACTGCATCCCGACGCCAATCCGGGCGACAAGACGGCCGAGCACAAATTCAAGGAAATCAGCGAGGCCTACGACATCCTCAAGGACAGCCAGAAGAAGGCGGCCTATGACCGTTTCGGCCATCAGGCTTTCGAGGGTGGGATGGGAGCCGGGCGCGGCGGCGGAGCCGGTTTCGGTCCGGAATTCACCTCCTCCATGTCGGATATTTTCGAGGATCTTTTTGGTGTCTCCATGGGCGGCCAGCGGGGGCGCGGCCAAGGTGGAGGGCGCGGCCGCGGGCAATCCGGCGCGGCGCGCGGCGCTGATCTCCGCTACAACATGGAAATCTCGCTCACCGAGGCCTACAGTGGCAAGACGGCGCAAATCCGTGTCCCCTCATCGATCACCTGCGAGACCTGTTCGGGCTCGGGCGCCAAGCCTGGCTCACAACCGAAAACTTGCGGCACCTGCAACGGCGTGGGTGCGGTGCGCTCGCAATCGGGCTTCTTCACCGTGGAGCGGACCTGCCCCACCTGCCAGGGCCGGGGCCAGGTCATCTCCAATCCGTGCAATACCTGCGGCGGCCAGGGGCGCGTCACCAAGGAGCGCACACTCTCGGTCAACATTCCATCAGGCGTCGAGGATGGCACGCGCATCCGGCTGGCCAGCGAGGGTGAGGCAGGCCTGCGCGGCGGGCCTTCGGGCGATCTCTACATATTCCTTTCGGTGAGGGCGCACGAGTTCTTCCAGCGCGACGGCGCCGACCTTTTTTGCAAGGTGCCGGTTTCCATGGCGACCGCCACCTTGGGTGGCGAAATCGAAGTTCCCACCATTGACGGCAAGAAGGCCCGCGTGACCATTCCCGAAGGGTCCCAGACCGGCAAGCAGTTCCGCCTTAAGGCCAAGGGCATGCCGGTGCTGCGCTCCTCCCAGTCGGGCGACATGTATATCCAGGTGTCGGTCGAAACCCCGGTCAATCTCACGCGGCGCCAGCGCGAACTGCTGCGCGAGTTCGAGAACGACGCCCGCAACAACTCGCCCGAGTCGGAAGGTTTCTTCGCCAAGGCCAAGGCCTTCTGGGATGGATTCGGAGGTTAGGGGTTAATTCGCTATAAGTCATTTTTGCACCATGATTCCCGGCCAGTGGTCGTGGGCCGCTGTGGACTGTGACACGGATTGGCAGACCGGTTCGAGATGGGCATTTTCAGCAGCGAGCGCAGAACGGGGAGTGGCAAGGCACGGATAGAACCCCGCCTTTTTGCCAGCCAAAAAACCGGACGCAAGCGCAAGGCATCGCCCAGACGCAGCAATCTCGTCGGGAGACTCGGCCGCTTTTCGATCGTTCTGGCGTTCTGGAGCACACTGGGGATTGCGGCGTTCCTGGGTTACATCTGGTTGTCGCTCGACCAGAAAGGCCTCTTCGAAATTCCAGCGCGCGAACCCGGCATCATGGTGCTCGCCGCCGACGGCACGGCGCTGGCCGAACAGGGCTCTTTTTTCGGCGATGAAATACGGCTCAGCGAATTGCCGGATTATGTGCCAAACGCCGTCATTGCCATCGAGGACCGGCGGTTCTATTCCCATTTGGGCGTCGATCCCCTCGGACTATTGCGCGCACTTTACGCCAACACGCAAGCGGGCCATGTCGTGCAGGGAGGCTCCACCCTCACCCAGCAGCTCGCCAAGAACCTGTTTTTGACGCCCAAGCGCACCATGGAGCGCAAATTGCAGGAGGTGGTGCTCGCCATGTGGCTGGAGGCGCGCTTTTCCAAGGAGGAGATTCTCCAGCTTTATCTGAATCGTGTTTATTATGGCGCTGGTGCTACGGGAATCGAGAAGGCGGCGCAAACCTATTACAACAAATCCGCCCGCGATCTGACGATCGGCGAAGCGGCAACGCTTGCGGGCGTGCTCAAGGCGCCTTCCAGCTACAATCCATTGCATAATCCCGAAGCCGCCGCCGGGCGCGCGCGGCTGGTTATCAATGGCATGGTGGCGACCGGAGCCATTACCGAACGCGAGGCCCTGGCAGCGCTTGCTTCGCCCAGCGCCGTCCTCGCCTCGGACTATATCCCCGCCAAGCAATACATCGTCGACTGGGTGAATGAGCAGCTCGAGGAGCTCATCAAGACCTACTCCCAGTCGATCGTCATCGAAACCACGATAGATCCCGCGCTTCAGAGGATTGCCGAAAGGGCATTGCGCAACCGGCTGAACGAGGAGGGCTCCAAGCTTGGCGTTTCCCAAGGCGCCCTCGTCATCATGGACGCCAATGGCGCGATCAAGGCCATGGTCGGCGGCAAATCCTACAAGCGCAGCCAGTTCAACCGCGTCACCAAGGCCATGCGCCAGCCGGGCTCGGCCTTCAAGCCCTTCGTCTATCTGGCGGCCGTCGAACAGGGTTTTGAATCGCGTTCCGTCGAAGTCGATGAGCCGATCCGCATCGGCGATTGGGAGCCGGAAAACTACAAACAGAAATATTTGGGCGAAGTGACGCTCAAGAAGGCGCTGGCGCTGTCGCTCAATACGGTTGCCATCAAGCTCGCAAGTTATGTGGGACCGCAAGCGGTGGTGGCCGTGGCCCATCGTCTCGGCATCACCTCGCCCCTTGGCAACGATGCGTCGATCGCCCTGGGAACCTCCGAGGTCACCCTGCTCGAGCTCACCTCGGCCTTCGTTCCCTTTGCCAATGGCGGCAGGCCGATAACACCGTTCACCATCAGCCGGATCGGCACGCGCGATGGCCAACTCCTCTACGAGCGCAAGGGGGAAGGGTTTGGCAATGCCATCAACATTTACGATCTGGGCCAGATGAATGAAATGCTGCGCGCGGTTGTGACCGGCGGTACGGCGCGCCGCGCGCAATTCGGCGAGTTCGAGATCGCGGGAAAGACCGGCACCAGCCAGGATTATCGCGATGCCTGGTTCATTGGCTACTCCACCCATCTCGTGGGCGGCGTCTGGGTTGGCAATGACGATAATTCACCCACCCACAAGGTCACCGGCGGATCGATTCCCGCCGCGATCTGGAGAGACGTGATGGAGGCAGCCCATGACGATCTCGCACCCGAACCCTTGCCTGGCGATAGCAGCGGCTTTCCGCGCGACGGCGTAGAAATGTCCGAGCAGGACTTTACCACCGGCAGTGAAGAAGGTGACGGCGGCTTTTTCGAAGACCTTGGAAACATGTTCTCGGGCGGCTCGCGCCAGGAAGAGCGCAGCCGGAATAAAAAGGCGAACACCGTTCAGGAACGGGAAAGCAAATAATTACCCGCCGATGCGGTGAACGCCATTGCCATTGGCCTTAAGCCAGCGCTTGGCCCGTGAGGCTTCCGGACAATGGGCCAGCACCAGGCGCCAGAAGCCTGCGCCATGGTCCAAATGTTTGAGATGTGCAACCTCGTGGGCGGCAACATAGTCGAGCACGTAGGAGGGCGTCAGAATAAGACGCCAGGAATAGGAGAGATCGCCCGTCGCCGAACAGGAACCCCAGCGGCTGCGCTGGTCGCGTACAGCGATCCGCTTATGGGTGACACCCATTGCCTGCGCATATTTCCCCGACGCGGCAATAAGTTCGGCCCGCGCCGTTGCCTTCAGCCAATCCAGCAGGCGGCGTGGAACATGGGCGATCTCACCTGGTACATGAATGAGTTTCGATAGGGGATCGACCGTCACGGTTCCACGGCGCGAAGGGACATGGCGGATTTCGTGGTCCACGCCGCGCAGCGGAATGACGCTACCAGACGCAAGCGGCACGTTCTTGCCGCGCTGCTCAAGGCGTTCCGCCAGCCATGGCGCGGAGAGCCGGGCGAAATCCAGTGCCCGGTTGCGCGACACCCCGCGCGGTACGGTTACAACCGCGGCGGTTCCTTCCGGATTGAGCCGCAGGACCAGACGCCTGGCATTGACGTGCCGCCGGAACACGACATCAAGCTGCTCCGTGCCAACCGCCAGTTGCGCCGGCTCGAGGATATTCGGCGTCATCATCCGGCGAATATGCCGAATCGCCCAGATCATCCGGCGGCGGCGTTCACAAATTTCACGATTCGCGGCACGATGTCCTGGCGGAACCGCGAGCCATTGAAAACGCCATAGTGACCGACACCCATCTGCAGATGATGCAGCTTCTTTTCCGGCGGCAGCGCCGTGCAAAGCCGGTGGGCTGCTTCCGTATGGCCAACGCCGGATATGTCGTCGCGCTCGCCCTCGATGGTCATCAGGGCTGTCATGGTGATCTGCGAGGGATCAACCCTGCGGTCACGATGATAAAAAGTCCCCTGCGGCAAGTCGTGGCTGACGAATACTTTTTCCACGGTCTGCAGATAGAATTCGGCGGTCAAATCCATCACCGACATGTATTCATCGTAGAAGTCGCGGTGTTTCTCGGCGGATTCACCATCGCCTTCCACCAGATGCCAGAAAAGTTCCCGGTGGGCATCGACATGGCGATCGAGATTCATGCTGAGGAAGCCCCCCAGTTGCAGAAAGCCCGGATAGACCTCCCGTCCCGCGCCCGCGTGGGGCGGCGGCACTTTCATCACGGCGTTGC
>JBKKDI010000198.1:0-5524 GCA_046708645.1 Aestuariivirga sp. | reverse complement strand
GAAGCCTCAGGATTTCGATGTCGGTGATGTAAAGCCCTTGGCGCTCGAAGTGCGGAATGACTTCGGAAAGTGCGGGGACATAGCCGCCGGGGAAGATATATTTCTTGATCCACGCGCTGGTGGCGCCTGGCCCATCGGAGCGGTTGATGGAATGGAGCACGGCGACGCCATCGTCCTTCAACAGTGCGTGGCATTTGGCGAAGAATTCCTTGTAGTGAACCACGCCCACATGCTCGAACATGCCGACCGAGACGATGCGGTCGAATTTCTCGTCGAGATCGCGATAGTCGAGGAGACGGAACTGCACACGGTCCGCGACGCCGCGCTGGGCGGCGCGCTCGTTCGACAGGTTGTGCTGCTCTTCGGAAAGGGTGACGCCGGTGACGCTGGCGCCGCATATCTCGGCGAGGTAGAGGCCGAGGCCGCCCCAACCCGAACCGATGTCGAGGACCTTCATTCCGGGCTTGACGTCGAGCTTGGCGGCGAGATGGCGCTTCTTGGCGAGCTGGGCCTCTTCCAGTGAGGCGCCAGGCGTTTCGAAATAGGCGCAGGAATACTGCCGGTCGCGATCCAGGAACAGATCGTAGATCTGGCCCGAGAGATCGTAATGATGCGCGACGTTGGCCTTGGCCTTGCCCGCCGGATTGTACTGGTGAAGCCGTTTCAGGCCTTTGCGCAGTTTATAAAGGAGCCGCGACAAGGGGGGATAATCCGCAATATTGCCGGCGTTGCGGATGAGCAAGTCGATCAAGTCATAGACCGTGCCTTGCTCGACCAGCAATGTGCCTTCCATATAGGTTTCGCCAAGTGCAAGGTCGGGATCCATGGCAATCCGGCGGGCGGCCGCTTCGCTGGTTACCTTGATGCCAACCGGCTGTCCGGTGCCGTCGCCATAGGTGAAAGGCTTGCCGGAGGGTGCGACCACACGCAGCGCGCCAGTCTTAACCACCATCCGAAATACACGGTCCAGCAACGCGTACATCGCAAGCACTCCCGAGGTCTTGGCAAAACCTTAATACCGCAGTGGCCGTTAGGGCAAGAGGCGGCATTTTCTCATCATGCCGCGCTCGACGCGGGCATCTTTGGCGATGACCGGGTCAAGCCCGGTCATGATGAGTTGGGGAAAAATCGTTTCTCGGATATGCTCTTACAGTCCAGCGGTGGCTTCGTCCGCCTCGGTTTCCTTTTCGAAAAGGGCCTCGGCGGCGGCGCGGACTTCAGCGCGGTCCGACACGGGGCCGGTCAAGGACTCACCGCGGGCCTGGGCTGCGGCCTCGTCGGGCGAGCGCGCCACGTTGACGGTGATCTTGACCTCGACCTCGGGGTGGGGAGCGACCGTCACGCTGTAAAGGCCGATGGTCTTGATCGGCGTGTCGAGCAGCACATGGGAACGTTCGACCTTGAGGCCCGAGGCGGAAGCTGCTTCGGCGATATCGCGTGGGCTGACCGATCCATAGAGCTGGCCCGATTCACCAGCTTGGCGGATCAATATGAAGCTCTTGCCATCGAGACCCTTGGCTTCAGCCTGGGCACCCGAGCGGCGTTCGGCATTGCGGGTTTCGAGGACGGCGCGCTCAGCCTCGAATTTGGATTTATTAGCGTCGGTGGCGCGCAGGGCCTTGCCACGGCGCAGAAGAAAGTTCCGGGCATAGCCGTTCTTGACTTTCACCACTTCGCCCATGGCGCCGAGCTTCGAGACGCGCTCCAGAAGAATGACTTCCATATCCGGTCTCCTTACTTCAGCACATAGGGGAGGAGGCTCAGGAAGCGGGCGCGCTTGATGGCCTTGGCCAATTCACGTTGCTTCTTGGCGCACACTGCGGTGATGCGGCTTGGCACGATCTTGCCGCGCTCGGAAATATAGCGCTGCAAAAGGCGGGTATCCTTGTAGTCAATCTTGGGCGCGTTATCGCCGGTGAAGGGGCAGCTTTTCCGCCTGCGGAAAAACGGCCGGCGGGCAGCTTGTTCGGTCGCCATCAGTTTGCTCCCACGGCTGGCGTTTCTGGGGTTTCATCGCGGCGCGGACGGCCACCACGGTCGCCGCGATCACCACCGCCTCCGCCACCGCCGAAGCCACGTCCGCCACCGCCGCCGAAGCTCCGGCCGCCACCGCCGCCAAAGCCGAAGCCACGGTCGTCGCCGAAGCTTGAGCGCTCTTCGCGTTCGTCGCGGCGGCGCATCTGGGCCGATGGGCCTTCCTCAAGTGCTTCGACCTTGACGGTCATGAAGCGGATCACATCCTCGCTGATCGACATCTGGCGCTCCATCTCGGCGACGGCTGCCGGGGGCGAGTCGATGTTCAAGAGAGTGTAGTGGGCCTTGCGGTTCTTCTTGATGCGGAAGGACACGGACTTCACGCCCCAGGATTCGGTCTTGGCGACTTTGCCGCCGCCCGCCTCGATGATCGCCTTGTACTGCTCGATCAGGGCATCGACCTGTGCGGTGGATGCATCCTGGCGGGTCAGGAATACGTGCTCGTAAAGAGCCATGGTTGGTATAGCCTTTCGTTACGTTCAGCCTTCAACATCCGGCGCAGAGCCTCTTTCGAACCTGAGTAAAAGGCTCGAAAGACCGGTCGACGAAAGAGCGGAGACACGGGAAGACGGGATTTCACACCCTATCCGGAAAAACCGGACCTTCCGTTCAGCCCCCAGCCGGGTGCCAATAGGCGAGGCGGCTTATGAAGGAAAGAGAAGCGGAGTGCAAGGGGTTGCGAGTTGCCCTACATCAAGGGAATGTAAAGTGCTTCGTTGCCCTATTGCAACACGTCTTATCAAAACAAGTTTCCGGTGCTCTTAACGCTATGCAGTCCCGCGGCTTCATTCTAAAAAAGGACATCAAGAAAACAGGGAAAACGGAGAAGTCCAAATGAAAAAATTTCTTCTTGCAAGCGCGGCTGCTGCCGTGATGACGATGGGCGGTTCCGCTTTTGCAGCCGACGTCATTGACGAAGTAGCGGTTTACGACTGGTCCGGGTTCTACCTCGGGGTGCACGCCGGCTACGGATGGGCCGACGCAGATCAGACCGATCCTGGCTCTAGCGATTTTGATACCGACGCGGAAGGCTTTGTCGGCGGCGGCCAGATTGGCTTCAATTGGCAGTTGGCACCGATCGTGCTCGGCATCGAGGCCGATGCTTCCTTCGCCGATCTGGATGATACCGCGGACTTGGGATTTTTCGAAGTGGAGCAAGAGGTAGACATGCTGGCGTCGGTCCGCGCGCGTCTTGGCTTCGCCGCCGACAGGCTTATGCCCTATGTCACGGTGGGCTGGGGAATGGCCGAGGCTGAACGGTCACGTGAGGGTTTTCTTGACGATAGTGATAAACAGACTCACGATGGCTTGGTATATGGCGGCGGTCTCGAATATGCGTGGACCGACTCATTCACGGTGCGGGCGGAATACCTGCATTATGACCTCGGTAAACAGAAATACGATTTGGGCTTTATAAGCCCCAAAGTTGATCTGGACGTGGATGTCATCAGGCTTGGGGCGAACTTTAAGTTCTGAGTTTATGGGATTGGGATGGGCGGCCCCGAAAAAATCGGGGCCGTTTCTTTTTTGGTGAGGCTGGGATTATTTTTCCTGCATCACGGACAAGATGTGATCGGCGGGATCCTTGAACCAGGCGATGGCCTTGGGACCCATCTCTCCAGCCTTGGTTCTGAAAATTCCCCCTGCGTCGGTTTTCATGCCAGGTAGGTCATATTGTTCCATGCGGACACCGAGCTTGCCAAGGCCGTCCACGGCTTTGTCGATATCCTCGACGATGAAATTGAGAACCGTGTGTTCAGGGGCGTGATAATCGTCTGACGGGTAGATGAAAACCGGGACGCCGCCGCCGGCCAGATGCAACTCAAGCCCTTCGGGTGTTTCTTTTACGGTCAAGCCAAGGGTCCCGGCATAGAAATCCTTGGCTTTTTTCAGATCACCGACGGAGAAACTGGAAAACGCCTTGGTGTTTTTGAACATTGGGTGGCCTCCTGGAAACTCCCCGGTTGGTCAATGCCGGAGGCGGCCCGCTGGTTCCCGCTACCACCAGCCCACAAATACACCGGCGATGATAAAGGCCACAATGACCCCGATAAGCCCGAACATCAGAACATAGCGCACATTGTGACCTGTCACTCCAGCGCGGGCGCGATTGGTGCTTTCGACCTCCGGTTTCTCGCTGTCTTCGGCGGGCGCCATGGACGAACTCCTATGCTGCGGGGGTCAACAACCGTTTCGCGGCTTTCATCTGCTCGACGAAACGCTGGAACAGATAGTGGCTGTCCTGTGGGCCGGGCGAGGCTTCCGGGTGATACTGCACGGAGAACACGGGGCGGCCTTCAAGGGCTATACCGGCATTGGAGCCGTCGAACAGCGAAATATGGGTTTCGGTGACGCCGTTGGGCAGGCTGGCGCGGTCCACCGCGAAGCCATGGTTCATGGAGGTGATCTCGACCTTGCCGGGGGTGAAATCCTTCACCGGATGATTGGCCCCGTGGGGCCCCTGATGCATCTTGTGAGTTGTTGCACCCAGGGCGATCGCCAGCATCTGGTGTCCGAGACAAATGCCGAAAACGGCCTTGCCCGAGTCGACAAGTTTTTTGATTTCAGGCACGGCGTATTCGGCCGTCGCTGCCGGGTCGCCGGGGCCGTTCGACAGAAACACGCCATCGGGATTAAGCGCCAGAATATCCGCAGCACTCGTGGTTGCAGGAACCACGGTGACGTTGCAGCCTGCATTCACGAGGCAGCGCAGGATATTGCGCTTCAACCCATAGTCGATGGCGACGACCTTATACTTTCCGCCTTTGGCCCGGGTGAAACCGGCCTTCCAGCCCCACAGCTTCTCATCCCATTCCATACGCTGGGTGAGGGAAACATCCTTGGCGAGGTCCATGCCGACGAGGCCCGGCCAATCCGCCGCCCTCTTTTTGAGCTTGGCTAAATCGAACTTGCCCTTGCCATTGTGGGCAATCACGCCATTGGGCATGCCGTGTTCACGGATCCGGCCGGTCAAGGCGCGGGTGTCGATGCCGGAGATGCCGACAATGTTGCGGGCCTTCAGCCACTTGTCGAAATGGCGGCCCGAGCGATAGTTGGCAGGCTCGGTAACAGCAGCCTTGACGATGCAGCCCCTGACACCGGCGGAGGCCGCGAGGTTGGTGGTTTCAATGTCGTCGTCGTTGGCGCCCACATTGCCGATATGCGGGAACGTGAAGGTGACGATCTGTCCGGCGTAGGAGGGGTCAGTGAGAATTTCCTGATATCCCGTCATGGCCGTGTTGAAGCAGACTTCGCCAACCGCTTCCCCTTCGGCGCCGAAGCCTGAGCCCTCGATCACCGAGCCGTCAGCCAGCACCAGAAGACCAGTGGTGCGCGGCACATTCCAGTCGCCGAACATGGCGCGTGGCGGCGCTTTGGCCTTGGCGGGCTTATTGGGGCTCGGCATCGGTCGCGCTCCGGTAATTTGCGGATCGATCGGGGAGGGGGCGGGCGGCGTCAAGGTTGCGGGGACTCCCGAAACCTCCTATTG
>JBKKDI010000197.1:0-7565 GCA_046708645.1 Aestuariivirga sp. | reverse complement strand
CGGTTTATTGAGGGCGGTCCAATCGGGAAGGCCTGGGCACACCTCCTCCATGTATTTCGGGTAAGCCCAACCTTCCATTGCCTCGAGCTTTAGGGAGCCGACATTCTCGATCTTCTTCTCAGCGAGTACTTTTGGAAAGATCTCACCTACGTTGTTCATCCATACTTCGACAGAAGCGCTGATCGAACCATCTGCAAGACCCGAGAATTGGGGGAAAGTCCCGGCAGTCACATACTCCACTTTGTATCCCAGCTTCTCCAACAATTGACCAGTGATATGCGTTGAGAT
This sequence comes from Aestuariivirga sp., assembly GCA_046708645.1. Classification (GTDB taxonomy): domain Bacteria; phylum Pseudomonadota; class Alphaproteobacteria; order Rhizobiales; family Aestuariivirgaceae; genus Aestuariivirga. The sequence continues at coordinate 7,277 of JBKKDI010000197.1, read as the reverse complement.
GTGGGCACCTGTCCATTCCACCATCGCGAGCTTAATCGGTTCTTCCTTCGCGCCTAGCGCGGCGGCGTTTGCAAGAGTCGAGCTTCCTAGAAGAATCCAGGCCACGGCAAGAATGCACGCCAGATGGTTATTCTTCATTGGTTTTCTCCCTCGGGTAAAGGTGAATGAATGTACGTTCATTCTATGGCTCTTTGAGTCCAGTTGTCAATCCGGAGAGAAGCAATGCCTCGCTAACAAGCTACTTTTTGCTCAAATTGGCCGTCACTGTTTAGTTCTGTTCGGTGCGATGTGTCGGGGAAACATCGCCGCAGCAACTTGTAGGCAAACCGCGTTGGCCGTCGCACGATCGAAGCGTTTTGGATAAAGGTGGAAATCGATCCACATGCCTTCGAGCAACGCCATAAACGCATTAACGGCAAGTTTCGGTGTTATGTTCGGATACTCGCCGCTCGCGCAAAGCGCGGCGCATGCAGAGAGGAGAGCGCGTCGTAGCCGAGACTCGCGGGAGTCAAGATAGGGCAAGAAAGCAGGCGCCGCATGTGCTTGGCCACGGAACGCGATCCAAACCGCCATGTTGCGCTCGTTCAGAACCGCCGCGTCGAAGTCGGCCGCCAGCAACGCTCGAAGCTGCTGTTCCGGTGCCGATCCCGCGGCACGCATCGCCCGATTCCAATGCGTCGCATATCCCTCACTCAGATACTCGGCTACTGCGAGCATCAGTTTATTCTTGCTCGAGAAGTGCAGGTGAATCATTCCGCGCGAGAGCCCCGCGATCTCGAGAATCCGCGTCACCGTCGTGCCTGCAAAACCAAAACGATGGATTGATTCGATCGTCGCCGCGATAATCTGCAAGCGGCTTCTCGATTTTGCATCCGCCCGTATCTCCGTGGCTGGCGGGATGGCCAGGGTTTTTTTGGTTCTCATCTTTTTTGCCTACAGCATTCCGCAATTGACAAGTAATGAACGGTCATTCATTGAAAGCGCATTGGCGGTTTGAGGAACCAATGCTGAGCAACCTACGATACGATACCACCGATCTCAGGAACAAGGACCGGGATCATATCATTCATCCCTGGGAAGATCTGGGAATCGCCGCAACGCGCCAGACATTGGTGGTCGCTGAAGCGAAGGGCGCCTATATCTTCGACTCCGACGGTCATCGCATGCTCGACGGTATAGGCGGCATGTGGTGCGTCAACATCGGTTATGGCCGTGAGGAAATGGCCGAGGCTATCGCGGATCAGGCTACCCGTCTTTGCTACTTCTCGCCATTCACGGTGATTTCGAACCCGCCCTCAATCGAGCTGGCTCACCGCTTAACCCGCCATACGCCGGGCGATCTGAAGCATGTGTTCTTCACGACAGGGGGCTCGACCGCGGTTGATTCAGCTCTGCGCTTTGTACAGTTCTTCTTCAACTTCACGGGGCAGCCCGAGAAAAAGCATATCATCTCTCGTGAATACGCCTTCCACGGCAGCACCTACCTGACGGCTTCGGTTTCTGGCAAGCCGGGCGACCGCGGTAATCTCGACTTCGTCACCGATACGGTCCATCTCCTACCGGCTCCCAACACCTACCGGATGCCGGAGGGGATGCCTGAGGAGGAATTTTGCGATCTGAAGGTGGCCGATCTCGAGAACAAGATTTTGGAACTCGGGCCGGATCGGGTCGCGTGCTTCATCGCCGAACCGCTGTTGGCATCTGGCGGCGTCATCGTGCCGCCGCAGGGCTACCAGCGGCGCACCCTTGAGGTCTGCCGTAAACACGGGGTTCTTTACATCTCCGATGAGGTGGTGACGGGCTTCGGGCGACTTGGCCATCTTTTTGCGTCGGAGCCCATGTTCGGTCTGGAGCCGGACATCATCACGACGGCCAAGGGCCTCACCTCGGGCTACGTGCCGCTTGGCGCTTTCATCGTGTCCGACCGGCTGTATCAGCGGGTGACCGGCGCCAATGCCAAGGGGAAACTCTTTGCCAACGGTTACACCTACTCTGGTCACCCGGTCGCCTGCGCGGCCGGCCTGAAGAACCTGGAAATCATGGAGCGCGAGGACATCTGCGGCCATGTGCGCGCCATCGGACCTTATTTCGTCGAGCGTTTGAAGTCGCTGCTCGATCTGCCGTTGGTTGGCGACGTGCGCGGCAGCCACATGATGGTATGCGTCGAGTGTGTCGAGGATAGACGAACGAAACGGGTTCCGCCGGAGGAGTGGGACATCGCCTGGCGCATAGCCCGCAACACGATGAGGAGGGGCCTGATGGTGCGGCCGCTCGGTCATCAACTGGTGCTCTCGCCCCCGCTCATCATCACGCGCGCCCAGATCGACGAAGCGGTCGAGCATCTGCGCGGCGGCATCGAAGACACGATGGACGAGTTGACGCGGGAAGGGCTGTGGAGTCCAAAGTAATCGGAAACTGAAACGGGGATGCGAGGCATGTTGAGCTACAATTTGGCCGGCAAGCGAGCGCTCGTTACGGGAGCGGCATCGGGAATCGGTCTGGCGACGGTCGAGCGCCTGGCGCGATCCGGCGCGGCTGTGGCGATCAATGACTTGCCAACGAACGAGAAGCTGGAATTGCAAGTTCGCCGGTTATGCGACGAGGGGCTGGCTGTGATTGCAGCACCTGGCAATGTCGGTTGCGCTGACAGTGCCCAGGCGGTCGTCGCGCGGGCTACGGATGAACTCGGCGGGCTCGATTATCTGTTCAATAACGCTGGCACACCTGCAACCCGAAAGCCCATCCCGCCTGCCGATCTGGATGCGCTCACCGATGAGTTTTGGCATCGCATCCTCTCGGTAAATCTCATGAGCGCCTTCTGGGTCACCAAGGCGGCGGTGGCCGCATTGCGCTCGGCTAAGGGTAGCGTGGTGAATACCGTGTCGGTTTCCGCCTTCAGCGGCGGCGCCAGCAGCACCGCATACGCAACCGCCAAGGCGGGGCTAGCCGGCTTAACTCGGGAACTGGCGCGTGGACTGGCGCCAGACGTTCGCGTCAATGGCATCGGCCCCGGCTATGTTAATTCCAGTTGGGAATGCTCTTTCGGGGATTTGGAAGCGGATGCGCGAGTTCACGTTCCGCTCCAGCGCGTCGGCCAGCCTGAGGACTATGCGGAGGTAAGCGTGTTTCTCGCCGTGAGCGCCCTCTATGTCACCGGTCAGGTCTGGATCGTGGACGGTGGTTTAAGATTATGAGCACGAATCTCGAAAGCCCGGTGACAGCGCACCCAGCGTGAAGGCGCATGCTCCAGAAGTTGCGGAGGCTCGATGGTGCATCGAGTGATGGCAATCGGACAGCGCGTATGAAAACTGCAGCCAGGCGGTGGTGAGTGCGGGTCGGGGAGTTCGCCTTCCAGGCTGATGGCCCGGCTGCGCTGGTCTGGATCGGGCTTCGGGATTGCCGATAGCAGCGCGTGTGTGTAGGGATGACCCGGATTGCGGAACAACTCTCGCGAAGGTGCAAGCTCCACGATCTGGCCCAGATACATGACGGCGACGCGGTGGCTCACATGGCGCACAACATTGAGATCGTGGGCAATGAACAGATAAGCGAGGCGAAATTCCTCGCGCAGCCGGACAAAGAGATTGATGATTTGAGCCTGAATCGACACGTCTAAAGCAGAAACAGGTTCGTCGGCGATAATAATTTCAGGTTCAACTGCTAGTGCGCGGCCGATGCTGATGCGCTGGCGTTGGCCACCGCTGAAAGAGTGGGGTAGCTGCTTTTTTAAGGCTGGGGAGAGCCCAACCGTCGTAAGAAGCCGGTCGATTCGTTCATCGACGGAAAGACGCCCCTTGGCCAACTTGTGAACTCTCAAAACTTCCGAGAGCGTCTGTTCGATGGTCATGCGCGGGTTGAGCGACGCGTAGGGGTCCTGGAAAATCATCTGGACCCGGCGCGGTGCCTTGTCGCGATTTTCCGGGGCATGAAGCGGCTCACCGCGGTAAAATATTTGACCGGAAGTAGGCTTATAGAGACCGGCGATGCAGCGACCGAGCGTGCTTTTCCCGCAGCCGCTCTCACCTACCAGACCCACGGTTTCTCCGGATTTTAGCTGAAGAGAAACTTCGCGCACAGCTTGCAACTCACGGGGCTTAGCTCCACCGATCCAAGCTGCCAGACTCCGGCTGGCGGGAAAACTCATGCTTACCGCTTGGATGTCTAGCAGCGGCACTTCTGTGGTCACGGCAAAACCTCATGGCGAATACACGCTGTCGCCTGGTCAGGCCGCACCAAGACCAGAGGTGGTTGTGCTGTCGTGCATTCTACGATGGCATAACTACAACGTGGATGGAAACGGCAGCCCGCCGGGGGCGCGCTTAAATCCGGAGGCGAGCCGGGAATCGGTACGAGCTCTGCCGCAGCATCTTCTTGTCCGGGGATCGAGTTGAGGAGCGCCTGTGTATAAGGATGACGGGGATGCTTGAGCAAACTGCGGGTGTCGGCGAGTTCAGCAATGCGGCCTGCATACATGACCGCTACGCGGTCACATGTCTGCGCCACGACGCCAAGATCGTGGGTGACCAGTAAAATGGCCATTCCATATTCATCTCTAATGCGCAGCAAAAGCTTGAGGATTTGGTCCTGTATGGTGACGTCGAGCGCAGTGGTCGGCTCGTCGGCAATCAGGAGCTTAGGCCGGCAGGCAAGTGCGATAGCGATCATGACACGTTGGCGCATTCCACCGCTGAATTGATGTGGATAGTCGGCGATGCGGGTTTGAGGTCGCGACACACCGACCTGACCAAGAAAATCCTGCGCCGCGCGACGGCTTTGAGAGGCGCTCAGACCTTGATGGCGGCGCAATCCTTCAGCAATCTGTTCGCCGATACGCATGGTCGGGTTGAGTGACGTCATTGGGTCCTGGAAGATCATCGAGATCTTGGCACCTCGCACGTCGCACATTCCCTTCTCGTCGAGCTCTAGCAGGTCATGATCCTGGAACAATATTGATCCTTGAACAATGCGCGCAGGCGCGCCTGCAAAAAGCCGCAGGACCGAGCGGCAAGTGGCACTTTTGCCGCAGCCGCTTTCTCCCACCAACCCGAAAACCTCGCCGCGCCCGATATCGAATGATACGTCGTCAACTGCGCGCACCGAGCGGCCGGGCATATCGAACACGGTTGTCAGATGACGGATGGAGAGGAGCGGCTGATTGGTCATGGGTTTCAGGTCTTGGGGCGCAGGAGATCGTCGAGTCCGTCCCCCAGGAGCGTAAACGCGATCCCGACATAGATAATCGCAAAACCAGGGAATGTAGATATCCACCACGCATCGAAGATGAAGTTGCGCCCTTCCGAGATCATCAAGCCCCATTCCGGTGTGGGCGGCTGGATTCCAAGTCCGAGGAAGCTCAAGGACGTGACAGCGAGGATGGTGAGCACCACATCCGCCATGGCATAAATGATGGCCGGAGTGATGACGTTTGGCAGCACATGACGCAGGATCGTGCGCCCGTGGCTGAAGCCCAACAAGCGTGCTGCTAGGACATACTCGGCACTCTTAACGACCAACACCTCGCCGCGAACGATACGTGCAAAGGAAATCCAGACCACCAGAGTGAATGCTAGATACATATTGCCGAGGCCCGGCCCAAGACTACCCACAATCGCGATCACCAGAACGTAGAACGGAAATGCCCACAGAATGTCGATCATTCGCATGATCACGGCATCTGTCCGCCCTCCAATGTAGCCGGAGGTAGCACCGACGAGCGTTCCGACAGCGAACGGCAATGCCACGCAGACGAGAGCGATTTGCATATCGATCCATGCGGCGGCGAGAATGCGGGCGAGTATGTCCCGGCCCAGATTGTCGGTTCCGAGCCAATGGCTAGAGCTAGGGGGACCGAGAGCGGCGGCGAGGTCGATTGCCAAGGGATCGTAGGAATTGATGAATGGTCCAACCGTCATGGCGATCAGCATAAAGATGAGCATCACGACGCCGGCTACAAGCGAGAAGTTCCGTAACGCGGCCTTGGCGCTAATCATAACGAACCCGGGGGTCAATCAATGCATAGGCAATATCCGTCAGGAGACTAATTAGCACCACCAGCATGGCGAAGGTCACCGTGAGCCCCTGCACCATTGGGTAGTCGCGGGTGAAAATTGAGGAAACCAGCAAGTAGCCAAGGCCGGGCACGGCGAATACCGATTCCACCACAACCGTGCCCCCGATAATCCAGCTCGTGTGAACAGCAAGAACGGATACGGTGCTGACGAGCGAATTTCGCAGGATATGGCGGCGCATCACGGCGCTGGGCCTTAGGCCCTTGGCGCGGGCAGTGTCCACGTAGTCGGCCGTGGCAACCGCAATAATGCTGCTGCGCAAGCTGCGGATCGTAAGAGCAGAGGTGGCCAAGGCAATGACCAGTGCTGGAAGAAAAAGGTACCAGATGTTTTCAATGATGTTCGAGCCGTATCCGGAGACCGGAAACCAATGCAACTTGATACTGAAGAGAAGAATAAGAAGAATGCCCAGCCAGAATGGGGGCAGGGACATCAGCACCACAAACAAACTTTTCACCAGCAGATCGGCCGGGCGATCCTTTCGCATGGCGACGAAAATGGCCAGAGGAACGGTTATCACTACGGTGAGAACCGTGCTGTACGCGACAAGCAACAAGGTTGCCGGCAGACGCTCCATGATGATCGCGCTGACTGGCGCACGGTAGGCAACTGACTGACCGAGGCTGCCTTTTGCGATATCCCAAAGGAACATCAGATACTGCTGCCAGAAGGGACGGTCGAGCCCAAGCTGGGCGCTAAGCCGTGCAATATCCTCGGCTGTGCCCCGGCGGCCCAGAATAAGCGTTGCGGGATCCCCCGGCATTACGCGCAACAATAGAAAGACACAGAGCGTAATGCCGATTAGGACGGGCAGCATTTGAACGAAGCGAAGGATTGTAAAGCGAAGAAGATACATTACCGGCTAGCTCCACTGCCGTTCCTAGAGCCGCCCGGCGGCTGCAGGCTCTCCTGCAACCGCCGTCGCCACGGCGATTACTTCATCTTCACATCTTCCAGCCGGTAGTTCGAAGTCGGAAGGACGGCAAAGCCTTCAACATTGTCGCGCCAGGCATAGGCAGCGCGCTGATGATAGAGAAAGATATAGGGCGCGCCCTCGTGGACGCGGGCTTCAATTTCCTTGAACTGCGCTTCGCGTTCCGGACCATCGAGTGTTTTGCGTTCCGCCTCATACAGTTCGTTCACGCGATCGTCTTTCCATTCCGTGTGATAAGCGTTTGCCCGCTCCGGATTCACCATGGTGAAGCCAAC
>JBKKDI010000196.1:0-2910 GCA_046708645.1 Aestuariivirga sp. | reverse complement strand
GGCCTACAGGAATTTTGTTATTGGTGATCTGCTCCAATAGAGCTTTCATGCCCAGGCCCTCCCTGCTTGAGCCCCGCGCAAACGTCAAAGGCGGACCGGCGCCTTTAATCTTCCGATCCGCCTTTCGAATCCTGTGCGGAAACCGCCGCGCCGGTCAACTAGATCCCGAGGGCCTTCTTTACGGTGGGCAGTGCTTCGCTCGATCCATCGAAGGTGGTGACGCCGTCGAGCCAGGCCGTTAGCGCGTCGGGATTGGCCTTGAGCCAAGTCACAGCAGCTGCTTTTGCTTCAGCGCCGTTCTCAAGTATGTCAGCCATCAGCTGGTTTTCCATCTCAAGGGTGAATTTGAGATTTTGCAGAACCTTGCCGGCGTTTGGGCATTCCTGCACGTAGCCCTTGCGCGCCACAGTATAAACCGTGGCGCCGCCGAAGTTGGGGCCGAATAGATCATCTCCGCCCGATAGATATTTCATCTCGTAATTGGTGTTCATCGGATGCGGCTCCCAGCCGAGGAACACCAAGTGTTCCTTGGAGCCCATCGCCTTGGCAACCTGGGCAAGCATTCCCGCCTCGGAGGACTCGACCACTTCGAATCCGGTGAGCCCCCATTTGGCGTCATCTTGGATCATCTTAAGGATGTGGCGGTTGCCGTCATTGCCGGGCTCGATGCCATAGATTTTTCCGCCGAGTTGATCTTTGAACTTGGCGATATCCTTGAAGTCCTTGAGGCCGGCCTCATAGGTGTATTTGGGAACGGCAAGCGTGTACTTGGCGCCTTCCAGATTGGTGGTCGCCGTTTCGACTGAGCCATCGTCAAGGTAGGCCCTGATGTCATTTTCCATCGAGGGCATCCAGTTACCCATAAAGGCATCAATATCGCCGTTCTTCATGGAAGCAAAAGTGACGGGAACGGCGAGCAGCTTGACTTCGGGGGTATAGCCCATGGACCCGAGAACGGCCTCGGCCACCCCGGTGGTCGCGGCGATATCGGTCCAGCCCACACCCGAGAAGCGCACTTTCTGACAGGATGCTGGATCGGCAGCCAGCGCCGGAGCGGCCATCGCGGCAAGGCTGACGCTAATCGCAATGGCGGCGGCGAATTTCGTAAAGAACGAATTCATTTCAGTTCTCCCTGTTTGGCCGGGCAAATTCCTCTGCGGGCGATTGCACGGACGACACGCTAAGCACTTAGCGGTAGTTATGCCGCGTGAATGATTACTCTAGTGTCCATTTTAATCTCTGGAGCGGCGATGTATATTTTCCTCCCAAGGCAACGTCATCATGTTATCATACAACTCTATTTGGATCAAGCATGCCAGTCGTGTGATTTAAATTGTCTAGAAGAAAGGACCCAAGGCCCATGGAAACAGTGAAATTTACCCAGATGAAAGATGGCGACCGCGAGGATTATGCCTTCCTCACCACCCATGAGGCGGAGTTCGCCGCGGGCACGGCGGATCGCCTGCTGAAGGCGATGGTTGAATTGGACAAGTCCATGTCCGGATACAAGATCACGCGTCTCGGCCACTCACTGCAAGCGACCACCCGGGCATGGAATGATGGAGCCGATATCGACTGGGTCGTGTCGACGCTTCTGCATGACATTGGCGATATTTACGCGCCTTATAATCACGACGAATATGCAGCCGCCATCATCCGCCCCTTCGTGCGCGAGCAATGCGCCTGGGTCGTACAAACCCACGGCGACTTTCAATTGAAATATTATGGTAAGCATGTCGGAGCCAATCCGGACAAGCGCGACGCCTATCGCAGCCATGTCTATTTCGACGACTGCGCGGAATTCTGCGAGAAGTGGGATCAAAACAGCTTCGATCCGGATTATGAAACCAAACCGCTGGAATTCTTTGCGCCGATGGTGCGCGAGGTTTTTGCCCGCAAGGCCTATAGCCCGGAGGTCATCAACAAAGGCAAGCGAGTGAAACTTTCCGATAGAGAGACGGCGTCACGGCGAGCGGTCGGCGCCTAGCAACCAGCCCCGGCTCGGAGTGCTCAGCACATTGCAGAATTCTTGAAGACAACGCGGTGAGAGATGGAAAATAAATAACGTCGCTCCCTTTATTTCCATTTCGGACGGCCGTTCCGACATTGCCAAGATCGATTGGCTTATGCGTTCCGAATTTCATTCGAGCAAAATTGTCCTAAGAAGGTAGTGTTCGCATGACCGTTCCCCGATCCCTCCAAGTCAGCAACCAGGTTCATTGCGTTTGCAAGTTGCAGATGTCGATCGGCGAGTCTCCGTACTGGCATCCCGAGACCAAACAGCTATACTGGGTCGATGCCATTCCAGGCTACATTTACCAGTTCGACCCTGAAACACTAGCATTGCGGAGTTGGTCCACGCCTGCGGAGGTGGGTTGTTTGGCAGCTTGCGCCGGAGGAGGGTTGATCATCGCGCTAAGAAAAGGCTTCTATAAGTTTGACCTCGAAACCGCTAAAATCACGTCACTCTTCACCGTTCACGACGAGCTCGCCACCAATCGGTTCAACGATGGCAAGACCGATCGTCAGGGCAGGTTCTGGTGCGGATCCCTGGACGAAGCCGACAAGGCGCCAACTGGAGGTCTTTACCGCCTGGATCATCGGCTTCGGTGTGAAAGGTTGGTAGAGGGCATTATTTGTTCGAATGCCCTATGCTGGAGTCCGGATGGCTCAGTTATGTATTTCGGCGATTCAACTCGCGGCACGGTTTGGGCCTGGGATTTCGATTCCTCGATAGGTGCAATCTCGAACCGCAGAGAATTCGTGGTGATTCAGAGCAAGGATGGAGTGCCAGACGGCGCTACCGTGGATAGTGAAGGTTATGTTTGGATTGCCCACTGGGGTGGCTGGCGAGTGGTTCGTTACGATCCGAAAGGCCGGATCGACAGCACGCTGTTCCTGCCCGTCTCA
>JBKKDI010000195.1:0-33797 GCA_046708645.1 Aestuariivirga sp. | reverse complement strand
ATGCTCATGCCCGTGCCCATGGCAATGGCGATCAAATGCACAATGAGCAGGAGATTCCTCATGGGCCTAGAACTCTAGCACACCTTCCATGACTTGCACGGCCTGACCGGCGACGCGCACGGCGGTGAGCTTGCCCCCGTTCACATCGGCTTCGAGGTGAAGGTCCGAGGGTCTGCCCATCTCATAGCCCTGCTCCAGCTCCCATGTGTGGCTACCGCCGGCGAGCTTTTCAGCCTTGAGAAGCTGGGCGGCGAGAAGGGCCGTGGCCGAACCGGTGGCTGGATCCTCGGGGATGCCTCCTGTAGGCGAATACATGCGGGCGCGGAACGCAGTCTTCGGGCCATCGCCGCCACGGGTGTAGAGATAGGCACTGTCGACGCCCAGGCTTTCGATGAGTTTCGACCAGTGGGGTTCAATGACCAAGGACCGGGCGAGTGCCCCCCGCGAATTGACCGGCACATAGAAGAAGCGTGGACCGCCCTGAAGAAGCGCCAGCCCATGGCTGTCAAAGCCAATATCGGCGGGACCAAGCGACAGGGAGCGCGCGACTGCTTCGGCGGGCGGCAACGGCAAATCCACGGCGAAAGGCACCACCGGTGCCGTGAACATGGCGCGCGGTTGATCGCCAATGCGGCTCACTTTCACCGGAACGAGGCCCGCCACCTCCTCCAGCCGGATTTCCGTCTCGAAGCTGCACCCGGGTTTGTATTTCTGTTCCGCCAACAGCACCGCACATCCAACCGTCGGATGGCCCGCGAAGGGCATTTCCCCGGTAGGGAAGAAAATCCGCACCTTGGCGGTGTTGGCCGGATTGTCCGGCTTCATCACGAAAATCGTCTCTGAAAGGTTGAACTCCCGTGCGATGGTTTGCATCTGTTCCGTAGACAGACTATCTGCATCGAGAACCACAGCCAGCGGATTGCCGGAGAATTTCCTGTCGGTAAAAACGTCAAGCGTATGGAATTTGAGCTTCATGGCCACCACTGATTAAGGGCCAGAAGTCCAAGCCGCAACACGGGAATTGTCCCGATTGTCCCAGCTGTTCGGGTTGAGTAACGAATCATTAACGGTGCCTTGTGAGAGCGCCGCAACTCCCGAGAGATAACAGCCAAAACGGGAAGTGCCCATGTCGAGGACGTTCGACAGATCAAGGCGGTCCCGGAAACCTCATCCGCCCGCCCCAAATGGGCGGAAATGACCCCGGGTCCGGGCTTTCTCGGGCGCATAGCCCGCGTCCACCAAAGTTTCATATCCATCGACGAGTATTATGCCCGCTTCGAAGCTTTCGCGAGTGCTGTCAAGGAGTCGGGGGGAAGGCGTCCTGCTAGACGGTGAAGTGCGTTGGAAATGCCAGCGCGGCGGCACAGGCTTTTGGTTTCACCGTCCCCTGGCAATCCTAAAATATCATTCGTTGTAGCATTTTCGTCACACTCGATCGAAGAGAAGCTATTGAAATAACTAATATATTAAAATCGTCTGGAAGTGGCCACCCTCCATCGAATCTTGTGCCCCGAGCAGGAATAGGACATTCTCCTCCAAACAAGGGGACTCGGGAAAATGAAAAAACTTCTGATCGCTGCAACGGCTTTATCCGGTTTCTTGGCGTCCGGCGGCGCTGCCTTGGCAGCCGATCCGGTAATCGATGATCCAGCGTATGACTGGACCGGTTTTTATATTGGCATTAATGGCGGTTACGGCTGGTCGGACAGCGAACGCACGAATCTTTTCACAGATGACATCACTCCCTCCAATTTGGGCGACTCAACGGATGAGTCCAGAGGCACAATTGGCAAACTCAAGGCTGAAGGCGAGTTCGGGGGCCTGCAGGCGGGTTACAACCTGCAATCCGATATGTTCGTTTTCGGCATCGAAGGTGACATACAATACTCAGGCATCGGCGACGAGCGCTCGGGAGACTTCACCAATCCGAACGGTGCATTTAATCCAATAGAAGGCGAGGCATCGCTGGATCTCGACTGGTTTGGCACGGTGCGGGGCCGGGTCGGCGCCTCGTTTGACCGCTTGCTCTTCTACATCACCGGCGGCGTCGCCTTTGGCGATGTCGACTATGAGTTGGAGGCTATCGAAACCGGCGGGGGGGCTCTGTTCGAAACCAGCCTGAAATCGTCGAAGACGGAGGTCGGTTACGTAGTTGGTGGCGGCGCCGAATTCGCCTTCGCCCAGAATTGGACGATGAAGCTCGAATATCAATATCTCGACTTCGGCAACATCGACGCGGATTCGCCAGTCACTAACATCGTTGGCGGTGCGCAAAACGGGACCGAGGAAGCCAGCTCCGATATCGATGCCGCATTCCACACAGTTCGGTTGGGCGTCAATTTCAAATTCTGAGCTACGCTCCCACGAAATTTAAGGGGCCCTCAACGCGGCCCCTTTTTCTTCAATTCCGCGCTCTATCCACCAGCTTGTTCTTGCCGATCCACGGCATCATGGCGCGGAGCTTCGAACCCACTTCCTCGATGTTGTGGCTGTCATTTCCGCGGCGGATGGCTTTGAAGCGGGCGGCGCCGGCGCGATACTCCTGCATCCACTCTGAAGTGAATTTGCCTGACTGAATATCCTTCAGTACGCGCTTCATCTCGGCCTTGGTTTCGCTCGTGATGATGCGGGGGCCGGTCACATACTCGCCCCACTCGGCGGTATTGGAGATCGAATAATTCATATTGGCGATGCCGCCTTCGTAGATGAGATCGACGATCAGCTTCACCTCGTGCAGGCATTCGAAATAGGCCATCTCGGGCGCGTAGCCTGCGTCCACCAGCGTTTCATAACCGGCGCGGATCAGTTCCACGAGGCCACCGCAGAGCACCACCTGTTCGCCGAACAGATCAGTTTCGCATTCTTCCCTAAAGGTCGTCTCGATGATGCCGGCGCGGCCGCCGCCGACACCGGAGGCATAGGATAATGCCAAGTCATGGGCATTGCCGCTCGCATCCTGATGGATCGCGATAAGGCAGGGAACGCCACCGCCCTTCTGGTATTCGCCGCGCACCGTGTGGCCGGGGCCCTTGGGTGCTATCATGATGATGTCGAGTGTCTTCTTCGGCTCGATCAGATTGAAATGCACGTTGAGGCCGTGGGCGAAGGCAATCGCCGCGCCATCGCGGACGTTGGGCGCGATCTCGTCGCGGTAGAGATCGGCCTGAAGCTCGTCGGGTACCGCCATCATCATCAGATCGGCCCACTTGGCGGCGTCCGCGACGGTCATGACTTTAAGGCCGTCGGCTTCCACTTTCTTGGCGGTTGCCGAACCTGCCTTGAGCGCGACCGCCAGCGTCTTGGCGCCCGTATCCTTGAGGTTGAGCGCATGGGCCCGGCCCTGGCTGCCGTATCCGACGATTGCGACCTTCTTGCCCTTGATCAAATTGACGTCGGCATCCCGGTCATAATAGACGCGCATGGCCCTGAACCCCCATTGAAAAGCTGGCGCGGGAATAGCGGGCGTGGGGGCCCGTGGCAAGCGTCAATGCGTGCAAATACCGCCGGTCAGATATCCCCCATGGCCTCGCGGAACAATCGCACGGTCTCCGCCATTCCGTATGTCAACGCATCGGCGATGATGGCGTGACCGATTGACACTTCCTGAAGGTTGGGCAGGGCCGCCACGAGCGCCGGCAGATTTCCCCGGGTGAGATCATGCCCCGCATTGAGGCCGATACCGGCCTTTTCCGCCGCCCTGCCGGTGGCCACCACCCGGTCAAGCTCACGCAGCGCCCGTGCCGGTTCGAGCGTTCCGCCATAAGGTCCCGTATAAATTTCCACCCGGTCGGCGCCCACCGATTTCGCCAGCGCCGGCGCATAGGGATCGGGATCGACGAACAGCGACACCCGCATGCCGCCCGCCTGAAGCCGCGCCACCGCATCCTTCAGGAAACCGTTGTTCATCACGATATCCCAGCCGTGGTCCGAGGTGCCCTGCCCCGGATCGTCGGGAACAAGCGTCACCTGATCGGGCCGGTTCGCTTCCACGAGCTTCAGAAAGCGCTCGTCCGGATAACCCTCGATATTGAATTCACGTCCGGGGAACTCCTTGACGATAAGATCGCGCAGCACCGGAACATCGGCGGCACGGACATGGCGTTCATCCGGGCGCGGATGAACGGTGAGCCCCGCAGCGCCAGCCTCCAGCGCAATTCGCCCCAATCCGACAAGCGATGGCCACGGCACCTCGCGCCGATTGCGCAGATAGGCGATAGCATTGACATTCACCGACAATTTGCACGGCATGCCATGTCTATAGCCGCCAAATGGACCGGCAAAATGATCCGGTTTCAGGAAATAACGCCAGACCGCTTAGCTGGCGATTGGCCCCTTCATGGACGCACTGAGCACCACTACCCCTTCCCCCCTCGCGGGGGAAGGTGGATCGCGCCGGGAGGCGCGAGGGGGGAAGGGAGGGCTGTCAAACCTTCATCCCCTCGGTGCCGCGGCTGATGCCAGCAACGCCGGTGCGGGCCACTTCGACGAGACCCAGGGGGACCATGAGGGAAATGAATTGCTCGACCTTGTCGGTCTTGCCGGTGATCTCGAAGATGAAGCTGGTGGTGCCGGCGTCGATGACGCGGGCCCGGAAGGCTTCCGCCAGCCTGAGCGCCTCGACCCGTTTTTCGCCCTGCCCGGCAACCTTCACCATGGCAAGCTCGCGCGTCAGGGCATTACCCATAACAGTAAGGTCCGCCACCGAATGAACCGGCACCATGCGTTCAAGCTGATGCTTGATCTGCTCGATCACGTTGGGTGTGCCGGTGGTCACGATCGTAATACGCGAGATATGCGCCTCGTGCTGTGTCTCGGATACGGTGAGCGACTCGATGTTGTAGCCGCGCCCCGCGAACAAGCCGATCACGCGCGCCAATACGCCGGGCTCGTTATCAACGATGACCGCCAGTGTGTGGGTTTCAACCGCAAGCTTCGCCGTATCGAGGAAGTAAGCCGAACCCGTGGAGGGCAGATGGGGTTTCATGTTCATTCTCCTAAACCAGCATCTTGCCTTTGGCGTCGATGGCGGAGCCCACGTCTTCGTCAGGAACGTCTTCGCCCATCAGCATTTCATTATGCGCCTTGCCGGAAGGGATCATCGGGAAACAATTGGCAAGGCTCGCCACGCGGCAATCGAAGATCACCGGATGCGGCGTAGCGATCATTTCCTTGATCTTGTCATCGAGTTCCTTGGGCTTTTGCGCCCGCATGCCGACACAGCCATAGGCTTCCGCCAGCTTGACGAAATCGGGAAGCGCTTCCGAATAACTTTCGGACAGGCGGTTGCCGTGCAAGAGCTGCTGCCACTGGCGCACCATGCCCATGTACTGGTTGTTGAGGATGAATATCTTGACCGGCAGGCGATATTGCACGGCAGTCGACATTTCCTGCATGGTCATCTGCACCGAGGCATCGCCGGCAATGTCGATGACCAGCGATTTGGGATGGGCCATCTGCACGCCGATGGCCGACGGTAGCCCGTAGCCCATGGTGCCGAGACCGCCGGACGTCATCCAACGGTTGGGTTCCTCGAAACGGAAGAACTGCGCCGCCCACATCTGGTGCTGGCCCACTTCCGTAGTGATATAGACGTCCTTACCCCTGGTGAGCGCATAGAGGCGCTCGATCGCGTATTGCGGCATGATGACGTCCGCGTTGGCGCGATATTTGAGGCAATCCCGGGTCCGCCAGCCATCGATCAGCTTCCACCAGACCTCCAGCGCTTTCTTGTCGAGGGCGTATGATTTCGATTTCCACACGCGCATCATGTCGTCGAGGGCATGGGCCACGTCGCCGACCACGGGAATATCGACACGCACCGTCTTGTTGATGGATGACGGATCGATGTCGATGTGAATCTTCTTCGAGCCTGGCGAGAAGGCATTGATGCGCCCCGTGATGCGGTCGTCGAAACGGGCGCCGACGCAGACCATCACATCGCAATCATGCATCGCCATGTTGGCTTCGTAGGTGCCGTGCATGCCGAGCATGCCGAGCCAGTTCTTGCCGCTCGCGGGATACGCGCCCAGGCCCATCAGCGTCGATGTGACCGGAATGTTGGTTAGGGCTACGAAGTCCCGCAAGAGCTTCGAAGCGGTTGGGCCTGAATTGATGACCCCTCCGCCCGTGTAGAAGAGCGGGCGCTTGGCGGTGGCAATGAGTTCCACTGCCGCCCGGATGGCGTTTTGATCGGGTTTTATCCGCGGGCGATACGTCTTGTGTTCGATATTCTTGGGGCCCACGTACTTGCCCGTGGCGAACTGCACATCCTTGGGAATATCGACGACGACCGGACCGGGGCGGCCATGGGTCGCCACATAGAAGGCCTCGTGCAGGATTCGGGCGAGATGGTTCACATCCTTCACAAGATAGTTGTGCTTCGTGCAAGGCCTCGTGATCCCCACCGTATCGCATTCCTGAAAGGCATCATTGCCAATGAGATGCGTCGGCACCTGCCCGGTGAGGCAAACCATTGGGATTGAATCCATCAGCGCGTCGGTCAAGCCCGTTACCGCATTGGTGGCGCCGGGGCCGGAGGTAACGAGCACCACGCCGCACTTGCCGGTCGAACGCGCATAGCCTTCCGCCGCATGGGTGGCGCCCTGCTCGTGGCGGACCAGAATGTGCTTCACCTTTTCCTGCTGGAAGATTTCGTCATAGATCGGCAGCACGGCGCCGCCCGGATAGCCGAACACGTGTTCCACTCCCTGGTCCGCCAGCGCCTTCAGCACGATCTCGGCGCCCGTCATCATATCGCCCGTAGCCATTTCGTCCTCTTTCCTAGCAATAAAAAAGGCCCCCGAGGGAGCCTGTTTCCGCGCAACACCGAATATCCTGGAAGCCTCAAGCCTCCCCGGCGCTACGCGGTCCTACGACGAGAATAGTGTTCATGGGTGGGTTTGTACGGTGGTAGCGGAAAAACGTCAAGCCCGTCAGACTAACTCCAGTTCAGCAAGCTTAACAGCAAGTTCCGGCGCGAAGGCCGGCGCGAGAAACTCCGTTGAGGCAATCACCTTTTTCACTTGGTAGCCCTCAAGGCCCGGCTGCTCAAAAATATGGGTCTCCAACAAACCCACATCGATCACCCAAAGGACCTTCACGCCAAAGTTCGCGTAGACTCTGGCCTTGCGTCCCATGTCATAGGCGAGCGATGAATCCGCCACTTCAACGGCCAGAAGAGCTGTGGCCGATGAAAGTTCCGTGATCTTGAATTCAGAAGCATAGAATACGAAATCGGGCTCCAAGAACGTCGTTTCATCCAAACGAAAAGTGGTCTCCTGAGCGATTCTAAAAGACCTGTCTGAACGCGCCATCCAGAAATCCAGTAAGGATACCTTGTAACTTTCGTGCCTGCTCCCCTTTGGCGACATCGGAACGACATCTCCCCCGATCAGCTCAAATCGTTCGTCTTCCTGCAATATCCCCAAGCCAACGGCTGCCTCGATTTCGGCCACAGTCCAGCGGCGGCGGGGAAGACCTTCGGCTGCCTGTGTGGTCATTTGCTGGTCGCGGGGACGAAAAGACAGTTGCTCAGCGGGATATAAATCCGGACGAATTTCATGACGCGGAATTCCCGTGACACGCTCTATGGGCAACACCGATTCGGGTGGAACATACCCGCGCTGCAACCATTTGGAGATATGACCTTGCGTCTTGCCGATTTGCTCGGCCAGCGCTGTCTGTCCCCCTGCGACTTTAACCGCTTTTCTGAGCACGTCTTTGATCATCAAAGAGATATTATACCGGCTATTTCAAAAATCAAGACAAATGTCTTGATTAAGCTCAATACTCATCGCGCCCGCGCCAAGCGTCCCAGGCGTTGCGCAAGCGCACGCCCAGATCGAGGATCGGGCGGGGCGGCAGGGCGCTGGGCCGCCCGAGGCTTTCCATATCGGCGATGAGCGGATTGTCGAGCCCACAGGCCATGTCGGCCGCCAGCAGGCCGGCGATGGTTCCCTTGGTAACGCCCACCGCATTCTCACACACGGCCGACCAGACATCGTTGTCGACCTTGCCGAAACCGGGTGCATTGTTGCGCGACAGGCATACGTAGCCGGTCCACGTATGTTCAATGGAAAGGCCGGACAGGGAGGGAAACCGGCTCCGCAACACCCGAAGATGGGCCAGGCGAATCCTGGCAAGACGGATCTCATCGGTTCTTTGGGATGGGCAATAACGCAGGAAATAGCGGACCATGATGCGCCGGTCCGCCGTGAGCCGCAGGGTCGATGAAACAAAGGCATTTACCGGCGTCACACCCCACGGCTTGACGTTTCCAATCTCCGCGTGCTCGGCATCGGTGAGCCGCCGCGTCAGGCTCGCGTGTGCCGAAAAGGGCAGCAGCTTTCCCTTCCAGTAGCCAAACTCTTCCGCAAATGCGTTAACGGCAAGGACCATGCGCGGCGCCGCGATCGTGCCGCCGGGCGTGGTCAGCCGGATGCCATTGCCGCGCGCATAGTCGATAACCGGAGAGTTCTCGCAAAGCGTCACATTGGCGGGCAGCGTATCGGCAAGTCCGCGCGTCAAAGCCGCCGGGCTCATCAGCACGCAGCCTGGCGTACGGACCGAGGCTGAATAATAGGAGCTGCCGATCTCGCGCGCCGTCTCTTCCCGGGTGAGAACGCGATGGGGTTCATCGAGCGACTTCAGCATGGAGATGAAGGGATCCAGCATGTTGGCGACGCCGCGCGCCGAGACCGCGGCGTGGTATTTGCCAGCCCGGCTCCAGTCGCAGGAAATGCCGTGGCTTCTCACCACCCCCTCGAGATGATCGAGCGCAGCCCGAGACAGGCGCATATAGGCGTGAGCGCCTTTCAAATCGTCTTGGGCGCTCCCAACCACATGGGGAAGATCGATGCCGAACCCGGAGTTGCGGCCGCTGGCATTTTCACCTGCTTCGCCAGCGTCCACGACCACGATCTTCTCGTCAGGACGATTCTCCGCCAGCCGCCTCGCCGCTGCCAGCCCGGCGTAACCCGCACCCACCACCACCCAATCCGCCTTCACCTCACCTGTGAGTGCCGGCTTCGCCATGCGCGAACCGAGGATAAGGCTCCAGCCATTGGCGCGGTCGTTTACCGGCAGGTGCGTAATGCGCACGTTCAGAAATTCACGGGATGAATGGCATAGTGAACAAGCACGTCCTCGGCTTCGTAAATGAGTGCCGTGCCGTTTGGAATCCACATGGAATCGCGGGGATGCAATTTATGAACCTTGCCCCCGGCATGGACCTTGAGCGAGCCTTCGATCACGGTCAGCACCTCATCATATTTGACGGTCCAGGGAATGCGCGCCTTGGTCATGCGGGCAAAGCCGGTTCCAAGCTCGGTGCCAAGATCGCTTCCGCACACAGCACCGATGGTGCACATATCGCCATATTCAAACCGCGGCACAAACTTGACGTCGGTAAACCGGCTGACTTTAGGTGGCGCTTTGCTCATGATGAATTCTCCCCTCCCAATTCTTCATGTGCCCCCGCCACCAAGTCAACTGGCGCTTGATGTAATGGCGCGTGGCGATCTTGGCATTGGCGAGGGCCACATCAAGATTGCTCTCGCCGCGCAGATAGGAGGAAAGCTCCGGAACGCCGATCGCCTTCATCATCGGCAAGGAAGGATCGAAATCGAGTAGCGCTCTCACCTCCTCGATGGCGCCAGCTGCAACCATCCGGTCAAAGCGGGACTCAGCGCGGAAATAAAGGTTCTCTCGCGGCACATCAACGAAGGTTCGTTCGACAGCGGCATCGGCCAGGACGGCGCCGTGGCTGGCCGTGGCTTGCCAATGGGCAAGCGGTTTGCCGGTGCTCTCCAGGACTTCAAGAGCCCGGATGATCCGCTGCCGGTCGTTGGGGTTGAGAAGCCCAGCGGCCTGCGGATCACGGCGGGCCAGTTGCCCATGGAGATCGCCCTCGAACTTCCGCCATTTTTCCCGGATGCCGGGGGCAATGGCGGGAACCTCCGCCAGTCCCTGCTCCAGGGCCTTGAAATAGAGCCCAGTTCCGCCGGTAACGATTGGCAATAATCCGTCATCCCACGCGCGCGCCACGGCCACCGTGGCGTCGCGCAACCAGTGGGCGACGGAATAGCTCTCCCGGCCAGGAACATGGCCATAGAGTCTGTGCGGCACTTGAGCTTCATCTCCTGGCGATGGGCGCGCTGAGAGAATGCGCAACTCGGCATAGACCTGCAATGCGTCGGCATTGATGATGACGCCGCGGCGTTCTTTCGCCAGCCTGAAAGCAAGCGCCGACTTGCCGCTGGCGGTGGGGCCTGCAATAAGCAGCGCCCGTCTTTTGGACAACTTGGCCATATGGATTCCGTCGCAGTTCTCATAGCAGCCCCCGGTTCAGGCGCAATCGGGTCCGAGGCCGTGGCAATGCTGCGCGAATTTGGCGCTCCACCTCTGCGTTGGTTGGCGGAGTCGGAAGCCGCCGAGGTGGATACCTTTGAACGGCTGGAAGAATTCCGGAGCCAGCTTGCTGGGTTGCCCATCGACGTTGCAGTTCTGCCGAAGGCCAACCGCCGCAAGCGGCTCCTCGTCGCCGATATGGATTCAACCATGATCGGGCAGGAATGTATCGATGAACTGGGCGCCATGGCGGGTGCGGGCGAGGCGGTCAAGGCCATTACTTATCGCGCCATGCGGGGCGAGCTCGATTTTTCCGAAACGCTGCGCCAGCGTGTCGCCCTGATGGGCGGTCTTGATGCTGGCGCCATCGACGCGATCCTCCGTGAACGGATCACCTATGTTCCGGGCGGCGCCACCCTGGTTGCCACTATGAAAGCCAATGGCGCCCATACGGCACTGGTCTCCGGCGGCTTCCGGCAGTTCACCACCGCGGTGGCCGCCCGGCTCGGCTTCGATAGCCATCAGGGCAACGACCTTGTTATCGAGAACGGCAAGCTGTCCGGAACTGTCCGCGAACCGATTTTGGGCAAGGATGCGAAAGTAACGATCCTGCAACGGATGATTCGGGAGCTTTCAATCACGGAAGACGACGTGCTTGCCGTGGGTGACGGCGCCAATGACATTCCCATGCTGCTTACAGCGGGCATGGGCGTGGCCCTCCATGCCAAGCCCAGGGTGCGCCAACAGGCCCGCGTCGCCATCGATCACGGCGATCTGACGTCTCTGCTCTATCTGCAGGGATACACGAGGGCTGAATTCATCGCCCCATGAAGGAAGCACAATGACGCTCAAAATCATCGGCGCGGGCTATGGCCGCACGGGAACATGTCCACCGGCGCGATGACGAAGGGGGCCTACGCCATTTTGGCGGTGGGAGCCGTGGCCCTTGCGGCGATTCTATATGGCGCTGTGAGGATCTTGACCTGACAGGGCGTTCCTCTCCCTGGAGACCTTTGTGCAATCTGCCCTCTCCCGTGCGAAGCATGGGAGAGGGTGCCCGCAGGGCGGGTGAGGGCTCTTCTTCAATGACCCAACTATTAGATTTTATGGAAGCGAAAAAAAGGCCCTCATCCGGCCTTCGGCCACCTTCTCCCACCTTCGGCGGGAGAAGGCGCTTCATGGGAAGGTCCAGCATGACGAAACCCTAAAAAATAATCCCGGCTTGGGCCGGGATGCAGGGAGTTTGGGAGGGTATTTTGGAGTTCTACTTGGCCGCCAATACGCGCGGCGCAGCCGCCGCTTCCTGGTTCTGACGCCATGAGGGCCTTCTGCTTCTGTACCTCATGTCGGTGTACAGGGAGAGCGCAACCGCCACCAGAGTTTCCGCGTCCATTTTTGAATCGTAAGCGGTAACGATCGCCTTGGCGAGATTGTCCCGTTCCGTGTCGCTGACCAAGTGCACCGCCTCCTCGCGGCACAATTGATCGAAAGCGGTTTGCATCCGGGTCAAATCCTGGGGACCGAATGCGTGCAAGAGGTGCTGTTTGACAAAATGAGGCTGTAAGCCGGACCTATCCATTGGACCACTCCACCCACGAAGGAAACTGTCCCGGTTCTACGCCTCCTCGCCGCCGGGAGTCAGGCTCTGTCCGAAAGCGTACTATTCCCACGAGCAACGTGCTATGCTGTAGGCATCGTTTGCACATGTAAGGGCGCAAACGGCTGAGAGGATTATAGCTCCCGCCCCAATCAGGAGGGAGTTCAGTGTCTCAAATCAATCAATCGTCTGTCCAAAATCTGTTGCTCATTGCCCTGCCGCCACCGCAGTTCGCGGTGATCCAGCCACACCTGGAATGGGTGGACCTGAACCTGCGCGACATTCTGAGCGAGCCTAACGAACTTGTTGAGCATGCCTATTTTCCGGTGGAGGGAATCTGCTCCATCATCGCGGTTAATCCCGCCGGGGTGCGCATCGAAACGGGGCTCATCGGCAAGGAAGGGTTTCTCGGCGCCTCCCTGCTTCTCAAGGTGGACCACGCTCCCTATCAAACGATCGTTCAGGCGGAGGGCCGGGCGTTGCGGATGTCGCCCAAAAACCTCATGGCGGCGATCACCACGTGCGCCGCGCTGAATACGGCGCTGCTGCACTTCGTTCACACGTTCAATCTGCAAATTGCCCACACCGCATTGGCCAATGGCCACTACACAATTGAGCAACGCTTGGCGCGCTGGCTCTTGATGTGCCACGACAGAGTGGGTGCGAACATATTCTCAATGACCCATCAGTTTCTCGCGGTGATGCTGGCGGTTCGCCGCTCCGGCGTAACCGAAGCCCTTCACGTCCTGGAGGGCCAGAAGATCATCGAGTCGACGCGCGGTCACGTCACCGTCCTCAGCCGCTCCCTGCTGGAGAAGGCTGCCGGAGGCTCTTACGGGGTGCCCGAAACAGAATACGAGCGGCTGATCTCCCCCATGCGGAAGTATCGGCCCCCCACCCGCAAGGGGTAAGAGGGCCCTCATCCGGCCTTCGGCCACCTTCTCCCATGCCTCGCGGCACGGGAGAAGGCACATCAATATTTCGCCTTCGCCCGCGCGGCACGCGTGGGAGAAGGCCGGATGAAGGCTCTTACTTTCTTACTTCTTCAGCTTGAGCGCGATGAAGCGCATTTCCGATTGCTTGCCGCCCTTGGCGACCAGCAGCAGCACCGAGGATTTTCCGGCTTTCTCGGCCTCATCGACGCGCTCGGCGATGTCGCCTGCTCCCACCACGGGCTTCTCGCCCGCCTCGGTGATCACGTCGCCGGGCTCAAGGCGCTTGTCGGCAGCCGGGCCTTCCTTGGCAACCTCGGTGACCACAGCGCCCTTAACTTCAGCGTCGACGGAATATTTGGTCTTAAGCTCCTCGGTCATCGACGTTACCGTCATGCCGAGAACCGTGGCAACGGCCGGTGCGGGTTCGTTGGAACCATCCTGTTGCGCCACGACTTTCTCGCCATCCTCAAGGCGGCCCACTTCCGTGGTTACCGTCATCTCTTTACCTTGGCGCAGCAGCTTCACGGTGACCTGCTTGCCGATTTCGGTTTCGGCGACAATGCGCGGCAGATCGCGCATGGCGGTCACCGGCCGGCCATTAAACTCGATGATGACGTCGCCAGCCTCGATGCCGGCCTTTTCGGCCGGGCCGGTCTTGGTGACGTCGGCGATGAGAGCGCCGCGCGGCCGATCGAGTCCCATGCTCTCGGCGATGTCGGGGGTCACCGACTGGATCTTCACGCCAAGCCAGCCGCGCCGCGTCTCGCCAAATTCGAGCAGCTGCGCGACCACGCCCTTGGCGGTGTTGGCAGGAACCGCGAAGCCGATGCCGACGGAACCGCCCGAGGGCGAAAAGATCGCGGTGTTGATGCCGATGACGTCGCCTTTGAGATTGAACAGGGGGCCGCCGGAGTTCCCCTTGTTGATGGCAGCGTCCGTCTGGATGTAATCGTCGTAGGGGCCAGCGCTGATATCCCGGTTGCGCGCCGAGACGATGCCGAGCGATACCGAGCCGCCGAGGCCGAACGGATTGCCGATGGCCATGACCCATTCGCCGATACGCAGTGTATCGCTATCGCCGAAGGTCACTCCCGGCAGCGGCTGGGGCGGCTTCACCCGCAGCACCGCAAGATCGGTTTTGGGATCGCGCCCCACCAGCTCAGCCTTGAGAATGCTCGAATCCTGAAAGCGCACCTCGATTGATTCGGCACCTTCCACCACATGGCTGTTGGTGACGATGATGCCGGTGCCGTCGACGACGAAGCCCGAACCCATCGACGTCATGGTGCGCGGCCGCTCACCCTGGCCCTGCTGCTGGCGCTTGAAGAAATCGTCGAAGAAATCCTTGAACGGCGAATTGTCCGGGAGGTCCGGCATCTGAAGATTTGGAACGGGGCCGCCGCCCTTCGTCTCCACCGTTATTTCCACCACCGCCGGCAACAAACGTTCGGCAAGATCGGATACCGTCGGCAGATCGGACACCGCCGGAGAGTCTTTTGACAGCGCCGGTGCGTCTTGCGCGAGGGGTGTCCGGGCCGGAGACAATACCAGCCCCAATGTCAGCAGGCCGAGCGCCGCTCCCGCCGCCACATTGCGAAGCAATCCATGCCGTCCGTCCATGTTGCGATCTCCACTTGCTTATCTATCTCCCTCCCCCTTGCGGGGAGGGGCTAGGGGTGGGGGTCTGGTGGTGGTGCCGGAGCGAGCCCCACCCGGCGCGTTCCGCGCCACCCTCCCCGCAAGGGGGAGGGAGAAGTTTGTTGCTGAATTCGTCCTCTCGTCATCCCCCGCTAACCGCTGACGCTTCGTACCAGCCACACAATTACCACGCCCAGCGCGATTGCCGATAGGCCGCCAATGCGCAACTGGTCGTCCGTCAATTCCCGCATCGTCATCAGCATGCGTTTCAGTTGCCCCGGAACCAAGGCATAAAGAAGACCCTCGATCACAAAAACAAGACCGAGCGCCGTCAGGAATTCAGCCGTCATTCAACCGGCGCTGGCGGAGTGCGTTCGGTTTTGCCGACCTTGAAATACTTGAAGAACTCGCTGTCGGGACTGAGCACCATGGTCGTGCCTTTCCCGGCAAGGCTGATTCCATAGGCCTGGAGGGACCGGTAAAATGAAAAGAACTCCGCATCCTGCTCGAAGGCCTGGGCAAACACCTTGTTGCGCTCGGCATCGCCTTCGCCGCGAATGATTTCGGACTGCTTGCGGGCCTGGGCGATCCGCTCCGTGTAGGTGCGGTCGGCCTCGGCCAGCATGCGGGTCTTGGTCGCTTCGCCCTTCGAGCGGAGATCGGCGGCCTCGGCCTTCCGCTCGGACGCCATGCGGTTGTAGGTGTCGTCGAGAACGTCATCCAGAAGATCGGTGCGGCGGATGCGGACATCGACGATATCGATGCCAAGCGCCAGTGCCTCGACGCGCACCTGATCGCGGATTTCCTTCATCATCACGTCGCGGTCCTTGGAGAGCGCCGCATCGAAAGTGCGCCGGCCGTAGGTTTGCCGCAGTGCTGAATCGAGACGCGTCTCGATGCGCATCCGTGCCCGTGCGAGGTCGGCGCCGACTGTCTGGCGGAACTTCTGCGCGTCGGCGATCCGCGCGACTGTCATGGTGTCCACCTTGTACCGCCGGCCGTCGACGACCTGAACGATGTAATCCGGGGTTTCCCAGATGACCTTGCGATCTTCGATCAGCACCACCGCATCGGCGATGGGCAATTTGAAATAGAGCCCCGGCGCCTCGACAATCCGGTTGATCTCGCCGAAGCGAAGCACCAGCGCCTTCTTGCGCTCGTCGACGATGAAATAAGACATGTACGCGGCGATGAGGATCACCGCCAGCGCAATTCCGCCCGCTGTCCTGAGACCGCCCATCACGGGGTCCCTCCCGTGGTGGTTTCGGTTCGTTTCTGTATTTCCGGCAGCGGCAGATAAGGCACGACGCCCGAGCCGTTCTGCCCCCCTTCAATGATGACTTTGTTGGATTGCGACAGTATCTGCTCCATGGTTTCAAGGAACAGCCGCTCGCGCGTCACGTCCTTGGCATTCTTGTACTCGTTGTAGATCGAGACGAAACGGGCCGCCTCGCCTTCCGCATCGGCCACGACACGGAACTTGTAACCTTTGGCGTCCTCGACGAGTTTGGCGGCTTCGCCTTCCGCCAGGCGGACCCGCTGATTGCGGTACTGGTCGGCTTCGTTGATCAACTGGGCCTGGTTCTGTTCGGCGCGCTGCACTTCTTCGAAGGCGGAGATCACCTGTTTCGGCGGATCGGCCTTCTGCAGGTTGACGGCGGTAATGATGATACCCGCGTCATAAGCATCGAGGCTCGCCTGGGTAATCGCCCGCACCTGGTCCTGGGCCGACAGGCGCCCGGTGGTGCGGATTTCTTCGGCGCTGGTTCTGCCCACGACCTCGCGCATGGCGCTTTCAGCGACAGCACTCACCATCGTCTCCTGGGCTTCCACATTGAACAGGAACGCCTCGGGATTGGCGATGCGATACAAAACCGTGAACTGGATTTCCACGATGTTCTGGTCGCCGGCCAGCATCAGGGCCTGGCTCTCATTGTCGCCGAAGTTGATCTGATTTTCCGCCTCGACCTTGGGCTTCTCCATTTTCTCGATGGGCCAAAGGGCGAAATGCAGGCCGGGCTCTACCGTGCGTGTATGTTCGCCTAACCTCAGTACGACGCCGCGCTCATCGGCCTCCACCTGATAGATCGAGTTGAACAGGATGAGAGCGGCAAAAAATAAGACCGGCACCAGCCACGTCGACTTACCGCCGCCTGGCCAGACATTGCGGAATCTGTCTTGCCCGCGCCGGAGCAGTTCGTCTAGGTCGGGCGGCAGGTTCGGACCCCGCCCCCCGCCCGATGGTTTCCGCGGGCCCTGGCCCCAGGGACCCTGTCCCCAGGGGCCTTGATTTCCCCCGCCGCCTTCTTTGTTCCACGGCATCGATTGCCCACCTGTTCTTCTGCGTTGAATTGCATGCCGATATAGGAACCTTGGCCGCCATTGTCCATTGTGCCGAGGGTTAACGAAGATTAAGGCAGGGTCCGGTCGAGGACGCGCAGAATGAAGGACGCCGTGTCGTTTGGCCCCTTTTGGTGAACTTCGCGGGATGTCTCATGCCACTGAGCCGGCGCCAGCCCGGGAAAAAATGTATCACCCTCGACCGAAAGGTCGACCTCAGTCAGGTAAACGCGATCCGCCAGCGGCAGAAACGCGCGAAATATCTCGCCGCCGCCGATCACGGCGATCTCATCGGGCTTCTCTGCCTTGGCAATGGCGAGAGCGGCACCCACGTCCGCCGCCACGTGGGCGCCGGGCGCTGCATAATCCCGCCGACGGGTGATGACAATGTTGGTCCGGCCAGCCAGGGGCCTCTTCGGCAGGCTCTCCCAGGTCTTGCGGCCCATGATCACGGGCTTCCCCATGGTGATCTGTTTGAACCGCTTGAGGTCCATGGAAATATGCCACGGCAGGCCGCCGTCGCGCCCGATGACGCCATTGCGCGAAACCGCCACGACGAACGCGATCCGGCTCATTGCGCCAGCCTGCCCAGCGCTTCGCCCGAAACCCGGAACACCGTCCACTCATCTTGAGGTTCGGCTCCCAGTGACTTGTAAAAGTCAATGGATGGCGTGTTCCAGTCGAGCACCCACCATTGCAACCTGGGCAAATCCTCGGCTAAGCATCGACGCGCCAGATGTTTGAGCAGCGCTTTGCCAATGCCGTGCCCGCGCAAACCCGGTTCCACGAATAAATCTTCCAGATAGATGCCAGCCTTGCCCCGGAACGTGGAGAAATTATAGAACCACAGGGCAAAACCCGCCGGTTTCCCTTCCCAAAACGCCAGATCGCAAACACATCGCGGTGTCGCGCCAAATAACGCCTTATGGATATGAGCTTCCGTCGCAACAAGCTCATGGCCGAGCTTCTCATAGTCCGCCAGCTTAGCGATGAAAGATAAAACCAACGCCGTATCACGCGGCTCGGCCTGGCGGATGGTAAGGCCCATTGTGGTCAGACTGCCACTGGCGCGGCGATATGCGGGTGCGACTGGTAGCCCGCGATCTCGAAATCCTCGAAGCGGAAATCATCGATGGCCCGAACCTCGCGTTTGATGATGAGGCGGGGCAAGGGCAATGGCGGCCGCGCCAACTGGGCGTCGGCTTGTTCGAGATGATTGAGATAAAGATGAGCATCCCCCAGCGTGTGAATGAACTCTCCTGCCTTCAGCCCGCAGACCTCCGCCACCATGTGGGTCAGCAACGCGTAGGAGGCAATATTGAACGGCACGCCAATGAAAATGTCGGCCGAGCGCTGGTAAAGCTGGCAGGAGAGCTTGCCGCCCGCCACATAGAACTGGAACAGGCAATGGCACGGCGGCAACGCCATCTCGTCCACATCCGCCGGGTTCCATGCTGAAACAATCAGGCGGCGCGAGTCCGGGCTCTTCTTGATGCGTGAGATGACATCGGCAAGCTGATCGATGGTCGAGCCGTCTCGCGCTGGCCAAGAGCGCCATTGCTGGCCGTAAACCGGGCCAAGCTCACCCTCGGCATCCGCCCATTCGTCCCAGATCGTGACACTGTTGTCGCGCAGATATTGGACATTGGTCTCCCCTCGGATGAACCACAGCAACTCGTAAATGATCGAGCGCAGATGCAACTTCTTGGTGGTGACCAGCGGAAAGCCCTGCGCCAGGTCGAACCGCATCTGATGACCAAACACCGAAAGCGTGCCCGTCCCCGTCCGGTCAGCCTTGCGCGCGCCATGGCTCCGGACATGGCCCATAAGATCTAGATATTGTTCCATGGGCCCGAAGTTAGACGATCATTATGAAACTTGAAAGCGTTCCCCAAAACTGTCATCGCCGGATTTATTCCGGCGACCCATTGGGCCGACGCTGGATTGCCTGAGTTTGCTCGGCAATGGGTCCCCGCAACAAGTGCGGGGATGACAGGGAGTTGGAAAGCATTCTGCTACTTTATACTCTTCGACCCTTCCATCCACCCCGGCCCTGCCCTATATTCCCCGTGCCTCCCCGCAAGGGGCGGATATGGTGATAAACGGCTATCGTAATAAACCTTTCGGACCCGGGGGCAGTACCCGGCGTCTCCACCAGGGGATCGGTGGTCAGAAGTCAGGTATCAGGAAAATCCTGACTTCTGATTTCCGACTACTGATCCCTGACACGGGGACGAAATAGGATCGACGAGGGTGTAAAGGATTGCTTTTTGCCCGCGATGGTACCGGCGTTATCGGGCTAAACTTATAGTTGCCAATGACAACTATGCTCCGGTCGCTCTCGCCGCGTAAGCGGTAGCGAGTAACCGAAATCAAGTCCTGAGGCTTAGCCGTTTCAGGCGGGGTCCGCCGGCACCTGGCAACAGAAGCCGGCACTTTCCTTCTGAGGGGTGACTTCCGGACGCCGTGGCGGCTATGATTGGCCTTCGAGTCGACCCTTTTCATGAGCTCCCTGCATTATGCCTGATGATTTGATGCGATACGACCAGCTGGCCCAGCACGCCCTGAAAGGCGTGGTTCGCGAAGCCCTGCGGATCGTCGAGCGCACGGGATTGCCGGGGGAACATCACTTTTACATCGCCTTCAACACCACCCATCCCGGCGTAAACATTGGCGAACGCATGATGGCGCGCTATCCCCGCGAGATGACCATCGTGCTGCAACACCAGTTCTGGGGATTGACGGTCACCGAGGATCGCTTCGAGGTCGAATTGTCCTTCGACAATATTCCGGAAAAACTGATCGTGCCCTTCGATGCGGTCAAGGGCTTCCTCGATCCCGCCGTGCAGTTTGGTCTGCAGTTCGAGACCGTGACGGCGCCCGCCGCCAGCGTCGTAGCCGAGAAATCCACAACCAAGGCTGAGCCACCCGAAGTAAAACCCAAAAGCACGCCGCAAGGTGACAAGCCCAAGATCGTTTCGCTAGATTCCTTCCGCAAGAAATGAGCTGCCCATGCGACGCCTGATCTCCATGCTAGCCCTTTGTATTGCTCTCGGCACCGCTTCTGCGGCGGCGCAGACGGCGACCGACAAGGCAGCTCTCGCGGCCATGAGCAAGGCAGCCGTGGACAAAACGCCGGCCAAGGAACTGTTCGGGCACCAAAGGGCTCCCACCAATCTTACCGCCCGCGCGATCGGGTTCTACAACAGGGGTTGCCTCGCCGGTGGCAAGGCGGTCCCGGTCAACGGCCCCGCCTGGCAGGTCATGCGGCTTTCGCGCAATCGCAACTGGGGCCACCCTGCTCTGGTCGACCTGGTCGAAAAAATCGCCATCGAAGCCAAAGCGCTTGACGGCTGGAATGGCCTCCTGGTGGGCGATCTGGCCCAGCCGCGCGGCGGGCCGATGCTTTCGGGCCATGCCAGCCATCAGGTCGGCCTCGACGCCGATATCTGGCTGACGCCCATGCCGGACCGCACCCTGACGGCCAAGGAGCGCGAGGACATCTCCGCAACCGAGATGGTCATAAACCGCAAGGCCATCGACAAAAAGGTGTGGACCGCGGCCCATGCCCGCCTCATCAAGCGCGCCGCATCCAAGCCGCAAGTGGCGCGCATCTTTGTCAATCCGCCGATCAAGGCCGAACTCTGCAAGTGGGCCACGGGCGACCGCTCCTGGCTCGCCAAGGTCCGGCCCTATTACAACCACACCTACCACTTTCATATCCGCATCAATTGCCCAAGGGGCTCAACCAATTGCAAGAATCAGCCGGCGGCCAGCCCCCCGGACGGCACCGGCTGCGGCAATGAATTGGCCTATTGGATGGGCGACAAGCCCTGGCCCAAGCCCAATCCCAAGGCCAAACCGCCCAAACCGGCGCCCCCCTTGACACTCGCGGCCCTTCCTGCTGAATGCCGCGCCGTCGTAACGGCCAGATAGTTCCCGCGCCGTCTATTGAAGGAGCAGCCCGTCACCGGGCTCCCATGGCATACACAGCCACTCTCGACTCAAAGCCGGTTTCTCCGTCAACCCTCAAGCTCGCCTTCGCCTCGCTGGGCGTTGTTTTCGGCGACATCGGCACGAGTCCCCTTTACGCCATGCGCGAAGCCCTGCGCCCCGTCGTGGAAGCGGGTGGCGACCTGAAGCTCGCCGTCCTTGGCGTCGCCTCCCTCCTGCTGTGGGCTCTGATCCTTATCGTTACGCTGAAATACGTGATCCTGCTGATGCGCGCCGACAATCGCGGCGAAGGCGGCATCCTCTCGTTGGTCGTGCTCGTCGAAAGCATTTTGAAGCGAAAAGGCGGAGTGGTGCTGGGATTGGGCATCATCGGCGCTGCGTTTTTCTTTGGCGATGCCATGATCACGCCCGCCATATCGGTGCTGTCGGCGGTCGAAGGGCTGACCGTCATCGACCCGCGTTTCCAAACCTTCATCGTACCCTTGACGGTAGCGGTTCTGGTTACGTTGTTCCTGTTCCAATACCGGGGAGCCGCCGGCGTTGCCAAATTCTTCGCCCCCGTCACGGCAATTTGGTTCGTGGTCATCGGGTTTATGGGCCTTTTTCATATTGCCGACGATTTCAGCATCTTCCAGGCCTTCAACCCGCTCAATGGCGTCGCCATGCTGTTCGAGCGTCCCGGCCTGGCACTCCTGGTTTTCGGCGGGGTTTTTCTGGCGGTAACCGGCGGCGAGGCGCTCTATGCGGACATGGGGCACTTCGGCAAGAAGCCGATTCGTATCGCCTGGCTCGCCTGCGTATTTCCGGGGATCGTGCTCAACTACCTCGGACAGGGCGCCTTCATTATTACTCATCCCGAGGCGGTGGCGAACCCGTTTTTCCTCATGGCCCCCAGCTGGGGGCTGGCGCCGCTGGTCATCCTGGCAACGCTCGTCACCGTCATCGCCAGCCAGGCGGTGATCACCGGCGCCTTCTCCATCGCCCAGCAGGCCATGTCTCTCGGCCTGTTGCCCCGCATGAACATCACCCACACCAGCGACACCGAACAGGGCCAAATTTATATCGGCCAGATCAACTGGCTCATTCTCTTTGGTGTCGTGATCCTGGTGCTGGTGTTCAAGTCTTCGTCCAATCTCGCCTCGGCCTATGGCGTTGCCGTCAATACATCCATGGTGATTGACTCCGCACTTGCCATCATCTTCTTCTGGAAGGCCCGCACGCTGCCCGTGTGGCTGGTATTGCCTGCCCTCCTCGGCATCTTCGCCATCGAGATGACGTTCCTTGCCGCCAATGGCCTCAAGCTTGCCAGCGGCGGCTACATGCCGGTGCTGATCGGCGCCACCATCATCCTGATCATGGTCACCTGGCTGCGCGGGCGCGCCGCCCTCGCTCGCAAGCTCCGCCGCGAGTCGATCGAATTGCTCGGACTGCTGGAGAGTCTTGAGAAGCGCACTCCAACCCGGGTGGCGGGCGCTGCTGTGTTCATGCAAACCGATCCCGTCTACGCGCCAAGCGCCCTGATGCACAATCTCAAGCACAACCGTGTGCTGCATGACTGCCTCGTCTTCATCACCGTGGAAACTCTCGACAAACCGCGGCTGGAACAGGAGGAAGAACGCGTTCTGGTCAAGCGGATTCCGCTTGGCGCCTGGCTGGTGGAAGCCCGCTTCGGTTATATGGAGCAGCCAGACGTCCCCGCTGCAATCCGCGCTTGCAAACCTCATGGTCTCGACATCGACCCCCGCCAGGCCTCCTATTTCCTCGGCCGCCGCGTCATCCGCATATCCGACCGCTCGGTGCTGCCCTTCTGGCAGCAGCGCATCTTCATGATGCTGGCAAATCAGTCTGCCCGGGCCATCGAATTCTTCCGCATTCCACCAGACCGCGTGGTCGAACTCGGCATGCAAATGAGCGTATAGGATTTCACCATGCAGCTTGCCCCGTTCTCCCAACCCGGCCGTTTCTGGCGCGGCAATCTTCACACCCACTCCACTCTGTCCGATGGCGCCCTGGCGCCCGGCGATGTTGTCGAGGCCTACAAGAATGCGGGCTACGACTTCATGATGTTGTCCGACCATTTCCTCGATCGCTACGATTGGCCGGTGGCCGACACGCGAAGCTTCCGCTCCAACAATTTCACCACCATCATCGGTTCCGAACTGCACGCGCCGGAAACCAAAGTGGGCGAACTCTGGCATATTGTGGGCGCCGGGCTGCCGCTCGATTTTCCAGCCTGCGGCAAAAACGAAACCGGAGCCCGCATTGCCGGACGTGCCGCCGAGGCTGGCGCCTTCATCGGCATCGCCCATCCCGCCTGGTCGCAGCTCACCATGGAGGACAGCCGCGCCATCGACTGCGCCCATGCCGTCGAAGTCTATAACCATGGCTGCGCGGTGGACTCGGATCGGGGCGATGGCTGGTATCTGCTCGATCAAATGCTCAATGAGGGCCGGAGGCTGTCTGCCTTCGCCACCGACGATGCGCACTTCAAAACGGACGATGCTTTCGGCGGCTGGGTGCACGTCAAGGCCGATAGTCTCGATCCGGATGCGCTACTGGCGGGCCTGAAGAAGGGTGCGTACTATTCCAGCCAGGGGCCGGTGATCCACAATATCGAACTCGAAGGCACCGAGCTTCATGTCACCTGTTCGCCCGCCAATACCATCGTGGCCATCTGCGGCAATTCGCGGAGCGCCGGACGGACGGGCAAGTCGATCACCAGCGCCACCGTCGATCTCAAGAAATTCGAGGAAGGCTGGCTGCTGCGCCAAACGAGCCCGTGGTTCCGCGTGTCGGTAATCGACGCCGCCGGCAAACGCGCCTGGACAAACCCGATTTGGTGGGATGAGATCCGCTAACCTTGCCTCTCTGGCGGATCATCACCGGCCTTGGCATCACCCAGATCATCGGCTGGGGCTCCACTCATCCCCGCTAACCCCACCAGCGCAATGCCGGCGAAAGCCGCGCCTGCCAGAAACACCGGTGCGGCACCCCACTGATCCCACAGAAGACCTGCGATCACGCTGGCGAACAGCGCCGCAACCCCGCTCACCAGATTGAACGCGCCGAAGCCAGTGCCACGCATCTCCGGCGGTGCTGCATCGGCGACGAGTGTTGACAGCACACCTTGCGTCAATCCCATATGCAGGCCCCACAGGGCGACACCGGCCATTAACGCCGTGATCGAGGGCGCCCAAGCCAGCACAATGTCGGCGGCGATGAGAACAGCTAGCCCCGCGGCAAGAAGGCTTCGGCGGCCATAGCGATCCGATATGGCGCCTGCGGGATAGGAGGAGAGGGCATAAACCGCGCTCATCACCACCATGACCAGCGGCACGAACGCGGTGGAAAGCCCCGCGCCTGAGGCTTTGAGCACCAGAAAGGCTTCCGAAAACCGCGCCAGCATCATGGCGGCGCCGAAACCGGTAATGATCCAGAAGGGGCGGCCCAGCCGGCGCATGGTCGCGAAATCGAAGGCCGGTTTCCGGAAATTGCCGGCCGCGGGTTTGGGCTCGCTCACGCCGAGGGCCAGAATTGCCACGGCCGCCAACGCCGGGACGCAAGCCACCCACAGAACGGTGCGGAGATCGGCCATCCACAAAGCCATCAATCCCACGGCGGCAAGAGGCCCAAGAAGGGCGCCCACCGTATCGAGAGCCTGGCGTAGCCCGAACGCGGCGCCCCGTGATTTGATAGGTGCCATGTCGGCGATCATGGCGTCGCGCGGTGCGCCGCGAATCCCCTTGCCGATCCGGTCGGCAAACCGCGCGAAGAACACCGCATTCACACTCTCGGCCAGTGGAAACAGCGGTTTGACCACGGCGGCCAACCCATAACCCAGAAGCGCCAGCCCTTTGCGGCTGCGCCAGCGATCACTGAGAACGCCGGAAAACACTTTGGAAATTTGCGCCGTTGCTTCGGCGGTTCCTTCGATAAGGCCGAGCAATGCCGCACTCGCTCCCAGGGTGCCGACCACGAAAAGCGGCAGCACGGCGTGGACCATCTCCGAGGAGACATCCATGAACAGGCTGACGAAACCCAATGCCCAGACGCCGCGCGGAATGGTTTTCATCTGTCCTTTTCGTCTGGCTGGCGGCTTTGCCTGCATCGTGATAATCACCCGCCCGCGATCAAACCTCAAGAAGCCGATGCCATGACCAAAACCCGCACCGAAACCGATAGCTTTGGCCCCGTCGAGGTGGAGGCCGGCCGCTACTGGGGCGCGCAAGCGGAGCGCAGCCTCGGCAATTTCAAGATCGGCTGGGAAAAGCAGCCGCTTGCCATCGTCCGGGCATTGGGTATCGTCAAGCGCGCCGCCGCCGAAGCCAACATGGCTTTGGGTGTCCTTGATCCTAAAATCGGCGAGGCCATCGTGAAGGCCGCCCAGGAAGTGATCGAGGGCAAGCTCGATGCGCACTTTCCGCTGGCCGTATGGCAAACGGGTTCAGGCACCCAGTCGAACATGAACGCCAACGAAGTGATTTCAAACCGCGCCATCGAACTGCTGGGTGGCGACATGGGATCGAAAAAGCCGGCGCATCCCAACGATCACGTCAACATGAGCCAGTCGTCAAACGACACCTACCCAACCGCCATGCACATCGCCTGCGCCGCGGAAATCCATCACCGGCTCATTCCCGCTCTGCAGAAACTGCGCAAGGCCCTCAATGACAAAGCGCAAGGCTGGCGCAAGATCATCAAGATCGGCCGCACTCACACGCAAGACGCCACCCCGCTGACGCTTGGCCAGGAGTTCTCCGGCTACACCAAGCAGGTCGAGAACGGCATCGCGCGCATCGAGCAAACCATGCCCATGCTGATGGAGCTGGCCCAGGGCGGAACGGCCGTCGGAACCGGTCTTAACGCGCCCAAGGGTTTCGCCGAAATGGTGGCGGACCGCGTGGCGGCGATCACCGGAATGAAATTTACTTCAGCTCCCAACAAGTTCGAAGCCCTTGCCGCCCATGACGCCATGGTGATGAGTCACGGCGCCATCAACACGGTGGCGGTTTCCCTGTTCAAGATCGCCAATGACATCCGCTTCCTGGGCTCGGGCCCGCGCTCGGGGCTAGGCGAATTGTCGCTGCCGGAAAACGAGCCCGGCTCGTCCATCATGCCCGGCAAAGTCAATCCCACCCAATGCGAAGCGCTGACGATGGTCTGTGTACAGATCTTCGGCAATCACGCGGCGGTGACGTTCGCCGGAAGCCAGGGCCACTTCGAACTGAATGTTTTCAATCCAGTCATGGCCTATAACTTCCTCCAGTCGGTGCGCCTTATGGCCGATGCGGCGGTGAGTTTCACCGACAATTGCGTGGTGGGGATCGAGGCGCGCGAAGACAACATCAAGGCGGCGCTGTCGCGCTCCCTGATGCTGGTGACGGCGCTAGCGCCAAAGTATGGCTATGACCGCGCCGCCAAGATCGCCAAGACCGCCCACAAGAACGGCACCACCTTGCGAGAGGAAGCCATCAGGGACGGAATCGACGGGGCCGACTTCGACCGCATCGTCCGCCCCGAG
Organism: Aestuariivirga sp.; assembly: GCA_046708645.1. Lineage (GTDB taxonomy): Bacteria > Pseudomonadota > Alphaproteobacteria > Rhizobiales > Aestuariivirgaceae > Aestuariivirga. Next base: position 7,465 of record JBKKDI010000195.1, on the reverse strand, counting down.
GACATGATCGGACCCAAGTGATGGGCGAAATTCTGAGCCTGAAACTCCATCGCAAGCGCAAGGCGCGTGGCGTGAACGAATCCGGCGCCGCCGCCAATCGCGCCAAGTTCGGCAGAACCAAGAATGAGCGCAAACTCACCGAGCGAAAACGCGATCTGGAAGAAAAGCGCCTCGATGATCACAAGATCGAAGAGTAGCGCTTGGAGGTGTCCCTTTCCTTATTTCGTCATCCCGGCGAAAGCCGGGACCCATTTGTCAACGTGAAGAATTGCGGAAATACGTTCTGTCTCTGCCGTGGATCCCGGCTTACGCCGGGATGACGGAAAAAAGAGCGGCTTGCTCCAATGGTAAAAGGTTTCAAACGCTCCCTCACCATCGCCGGCCATCGCACGTCTCTCTCGCTTGAACCGGAATTCTGGACGTCGCTGACGCAAGCCGCCGCTGCACGGAAAATATCACTGGCAAGTCTCGTGGCCGAAATCGATAGCGCGCGCGGCGAGCAAAACCTGTCAAGCGCCATCCGCGTGTGGCTGCTGGCGGCGAAGGGCTGAGCTACTCCTGCGACGGGGGGCGCGAAGGGGGCACGATAGTGACGGGAAACTGAAGCAATTTCGGATCGGCATCCGGGATGATCGGAGGTTTGTCAAAAGGGGCCGGCGCCGCTTCGGTCGCCTCCTTTTGCTGCTGCGCCAAGCGCGCAAGGCGCCGGTGCACCTTCAGTTCGCGCGTCCTCTGCCTGATCTCACTGCGATTGATTTCGGCATTGGCGGCGCGCTCGTTTTCAAGCTGCCGGCGCAGAGTCTCCGCCGCGAGAACCCGCATTTCGGCGTGAACCTTCAGCTCGCGCCGCCGCAACTGCACCTCGTCGCGCTGGGCGTAATAGGCCTGGAGCTTTTCTTCGTCAGCTTTGCGGAGCGTCTCTTCTTCGGCCGCCAACCGCAGTTGTTCGCGCTGCATGCGTTCGAGTTCGGCCACATCCTTCTGCATGATGCCATAACCAAGCCCGGACATGAGCTCCGCCTTGTCTTCGTTGCGGGCCAAGGCGGCCGGTGGGCCGGAATAGGAAATTTCCATGGGCGGAAGTCCGGCCCGCGCTTTCAGCGAAAGTGTCACAGACATGTCGATGAGACCCGCCGCCGGTTCGGCTACGGTCTTGACCACTGCATCGGCGACAGGCGTTGCGATGGTAAACGGCGCGAAATCCGCAACGCCATTGGCGACGGTGATCGAGCCCTTGATATCACCACCGGCCAAGCCGTCACCGCCGCGCAATGCATCGAAAGCCACCGTGAGACCCGCTGTATCCTTGGCTCCGGCCAACGCAGCCGAGAAATTCTCCGGCGAGATATTCAGCAGCGTGAGCCCTTTGATATCGTAAGAGCCGCTACCCGCAAGCGCCGCCAGAGCGCCACCGGGAGTCCGCCCCTTCGCAGTGAAATCCAGTTCGATGCTGCCGGTGCCGGTGGCGATTGCAGAACCTCCGGCGAGCCGCAATTGCTGGGCGAGATCGGCCGGAAGATTCACCTTGCCCACAATGGCGCGATTGCCGCCGGTCCCGCTCGATCCGATCTCGATTGTAGCATCCCTGCCGGATGCATCCTTACCAAACATGGCCAGATGAATTTCGTCCGCTCCGGCGCTCAATCCGATTTGCACCTCGGAGGCGGTGAATGTCTCGTGGATCTTGAGATTTTTTGGTTTGATCCAGATTTCCCCCGTGAGGCCCAGCGGCAAAGCCACGGCAAGGGAAGCATCGCGTTCCGGCGGCAGGCCGTTCCAGGCTAGAAAACTCGCGGCAAGCACGTCATCAAGATCAAGCGGGCCCGTCTCAAGATTGCCGGTGATCTTGCCATCCGGCGCCCACATGAGCTGCCCGCCCACCGTAGCCATGCCAAAGCGGCCGGCAAGATCAGGCAGCTTCAGGGTGCGGGCTTTCGACATGACACGCGAATCGAGCACCAAGACGCCGGAGGGCAGCGCCGTCGAAGGCAGGCCCATGGCGGCGAAAAGCGGGCTTACATCGGTGCTGCGCAGCGCCAGTTTGCCGTCGATTGCGGTGGGTGCCGCAGCCCCGCCCAGGGTCCCGTTGAAATCGAGCCGCGCACCATAGGCCTCGAGCTTGACGTCAGCGAGGAAACCCTCGGCGACCGATCCCGAGCCCGTAACGATGATCCGCGCCGCCGTTTCGTCGGAGGTGGAAGGTACAAGGCCCGCAAGCCGCGCAAGGCTGGAACTCGATTGGGCCTTGAGTTCGGCTGAGCCGGCGATGCGCGCGCTTTGGAGATCGGTGTTTCCCGAAACGGAACCGGACGCCGAGACATCAAAGTCGCCGCTCCGTCCGGTTATGTCGAAACCGGTGATGGGCAATTCATCGCGCGTTTTGACCGTGACAATTCCCTTGAGTGCCGTAGCACCCAACCCCGCCGTCCACTCGGGAACCGCGTCCCCGGGAGTAAGGCCGAGAAGTCTCAGGAGGCCGCGCGGATCGTCAGCCTTTACATCTATGCCCACGGAACCGTCGGGTCCCGAACCCGTATCGAGAATAAGACCCGAGGCGTTAAGGCTCGCACCGCCGACGGAGCCGATTTCGATCCTTTTGAGATCAATCCCGTTCGCCCCCGAAACGATATCGACCGTCACATCGCCGGCCTCCACCCCATTGAGCAGAAGCTGGCCCGCCTGAACCATCAAGCGCAAATCCCGCGCATCCCGGTCCGGCACGAGAAAGCCCACAAGCCCAGCGGGCCCGGTCTGTCCACCGAAAGACGCCGCCGAAATGCCGCCAGGCATGAGATTGTCGATGTCGAGCTTGCCGGCATCTATGCGCAAATCGACAGCACCTCTCCCGCCTCCGCTGATGGTCAGTTCCCCCTGGCCCGGCACGCCATCGATCTCGTATTGTGTCTTGCTGAGACGGAAGCGTTGCCCGGTTAGGCTAAGCTCGGTCTGCAGTTTCAGGCGGCCGCGGCTGCCGGTCCAAATTTTGGCGATGGGGTCTTTGCCATCGGTCCACGCCCAGGATGCGAGCCGCCGCAAATCATTCGATTCAAGCGCCAAATTGCCCGCCAGTTCGGCCCCGGTCTTGCCCGGAAAGAATACGCCATCAAAGAGCACCCGCGAGCGCCCGGGCAGAGTGGCCAGCAGTTTCCGTATCCGGATAGCCTCGCGGTCGGCTTCCATATGCAGTTCGACATTTTCCAGTGTGTCACCCCCGGCGGCCAGCGCCGTGACCGTGAGCGAACCCGAGAGATCGACACCGGCGGGTAATGTGGCCAGCAGACTGTCGGCAACGGCAAGGCTGCCGCCTTCGCGTAACACCTGATTGACCCGCGCACCCGCCCATTCCGCCAGATCGAGCTTGGGGGCGGATAGATCGGCCTCGGCTGAAATGCGGGCGCCGAGCGCCGCCTTGGCGCTGCCGCTGATCAACGTGCCGCGGTCATCGGGATCAAGGGATGAAATTTCGATTTGATCGAAGGCCAGCGCATCGAATGTGGCCACGACTTTCGAGCGGATGACGAGGGGCCGCAACCGGCCTTCGACGTCGGTCTTGCCCGCGCCACTTGTAGCTGTTTCGATCTGGATGCCGCCGGCCAGCCGGTCACCGTGGCTGGCGCCATCGAAGTTGAATGTGGGGCCGGATCCATCCGCGCCTGCAACATGGAGCGAGAAGCGAAACGACTCAGCTTCGGCGTTCCAGATCCCGGTGTTGAGGCTTAAATCGAAGTTCTGCCCGCCATATTCGGCGTTGCCCGCCGTCAGACGCCAGGGCCCGGTAATACCGGGCGAAGCGAGTCTCGCCTCGGGGAGCTTGAGCTCAATCTCGCCGTTGCCACGGCGCCTGTCGATGAACCGGATCGTGGCATCGTTGATGGTGATTTCGTCGAGCTTGACGCGGTCCAGCAACCCCCTGTTCTTGAGATCCGCCGGCGGGTTAAAATTCCAGTTGTTTTTCCCGCCCGCGGTGCGTTCAAGGGTAATCACCGGCCGATCGATCTCGATGCTTTCGACATCGATTGCGCCGTTGAGCAGCCCGGCAAGCTGCATGCGGACATCAATGCGCGCCGCGCCGGCAAATTCCGCCTCGTCCAGCTCCGGCACATTGGCAATGTGAACGTGTTCGGCGATCAGGCGCGGCCATGGAAAAAGCCTGACCGAAATCGGCCCCGCGATGGTAACCTCGCGTCCCGTGAGTTTGCGGCCATAATCCTCAAGGCCGGCGCGGTAGGAATTCCAGTCGACAATGAAGGGCGCCAGCAGCGCCGTGAACACCGCGGCCAGCAGCACCACACCGAGATAGAAAACCGGGGATTTCAAGACTTTCATGAAGGTTTCATTTGGCCACCCATTGCGTCAATCAAATGGCGGCTTGGGTTGTGCTGTTCCTCGAGTTCGGAGTATTCACCGCCCGACGCTAGCAGAAAGTGAGAATTCCGCGATGGCCCTCCCCGCCCCCTTCACTGGAACGATTCGAAAAGTCGAGGACCAGTGGGTCGATTATAACGGCCACCTCAATATGGCCTACTACAACGTGCTCTTCGACAAGGCCACCGATGAAGCCTTCGCCCTCGTGGGCCTCGACCCCGGTTACCTGAATGCCACAGGCGGCTCATTCTTTACGCTGGAAGTCCACGTCACCTATGTGCGTGAACTGCACGAAGGCGATGCGGTGCGCACCACCGTGCAGTTTCTCGACTATGACGCCAAACGGGTCCACTACGTGCAGCAGATGTTTCACGCCGCCGAAGGTTGGCTCGCCTGCGTGAGCGAGGGCATCGTCATGCACGTGGATATGGCCGCGAAGAAGTCCTCGCCATTTCCTCCGGATGTGCTGACGAAAATCAAAGCCATGCATGAGGCCCATCGCGCCCTGCCGATCCCGCCGCAGGTCGGCCACAGGATAGGGATTCCCCACAAGAGTTGAATTGACATGCGCTGCACATGCACGCATGCTCCACGCATGAACAAGTATATTCAGATCAGGAATGTGTCGCCCAGCCTGCACAAAATTCTGATGGCGCGCGCCAAGGAAGAGGGATTAAGCTTGTCGGAATACTTGCGGCGGGAAATGAGTGCGCTCGCGAGCAGGCCCACCATGAAGCAGATTTACGAGCGCATCCGGCGGCGCAAACCGGTGAAGTTGAAAGTATCGGCGGCGGAGCTTATCCGGCAGGAACGGGATAGCCGGTGATCGTTCTCGATGCCTCGGCTATCGTCGATTCACTGTTGAATGCCGAGGATATGGAACGCCTTTTGACGTTTCCTGATGGCGAGGACTGGCACGCAGCCCCGAATTTCATCGATGTCGAAGTTCTGAGCGGATTACGGCGGCTTGAGTTGGGCGGACACATCACCGCCACCCGCGCCAAAGAGGCCCTTTCCGATTTTCAGCAATTCAACATAATGCGTTTCGACGTGGCCGAACTGATTCCGGACATCTGGCGGCTCCGGCATAATGTCTCAAGCTACGACGCGGCCTATGTTGTCTTGGCGAAGGTTCTGGACATTCGTGTCGTAACCCGCGATCGGCGGTTAGCCGGTACGGCAGGGCACTCAGCAAAAATTACCATTCTCTGATTGTTGTCTCCTGCCGTCACACCGCCGCAACAATCTCGGCGCATTCTTGGTTCAGACTGCAGGCAAGGATGGCCACCGAGAGGAGGCAGAGATGAACCAGGGTTACCACCAGTTCGCCGAAGCGCTTGTCTTTGTTCATGGTAACAGGGCCGAGACGGAAGCGGCGAGACATGCGATCCTGTGCGAGAAATCCGGAGACGCGGAAACCGCCGAGAGGTGGCGTCATGTGCAGCACGCAATACAATTATTGACGCGAAAGAAAGCTGCCTGAATTTCGCTTTCGTTCGCCGGGTTGCTATATAGGAGCTTCGAGGATTCGAAGCTCCATGGCCATCAAACCAATCGATATCGGCGATTTCGATGACGGCGAGGCAGTGCCGCCGGTTATGCCCGGAAGCCTGTCGGCGCGCGCCATGCAGGGCGTTGAGCCACCTTATTTCAAGGGCCTCAATCCCGAACAGCGTATTGCGGTGGAAACCACCGAAGGACCGCTTTTGGTGCTGGCTGGCGCTGGCACGGGTAAAACCCGCGTGTTGACCACCAGGCTTGCTCATATTCTGGCCACAGGCAAGGCCTGGCCGGGGCAAATTCTCGCCGTCACCTTCACGAACAAGGCGGCGCGCGAAATGAAACACCGGATTGGCGCGCTGATCGGCGGCGTGGTGGAAGGCATGGCTTGGCTGGGCACCTTCCACGCCATCGGTGTGAAAATCCTGCGCAATCATGCGGAACTCGCTGGGCTGAAATCCGGCTTTTCGATCCTCGATACCGATGACCAGATCCGGTTGCTCAAGCAGTTGCTCGAAGTTCACGATATTGACGAAAAGCGCTGGCCCGCGCGCCAATTGGCCTCTCTTATCGATGGCTGGAAGAATCGCGGCCTCACGCCGGAAAAGCTACCCGCCGGCGAAGCCAATTCCTTCGCCAATGGGCAGGGCGGAAAGCTTTATTCCGAATACCAGCAACGCCTGAAAGTCGTGAACGCATCCGATTTCGGAGATCTTCTGTTGGAGCCCTTGCGCATGTTCCAGGAACATCCGGATGTCCTGAAGCGCTATCAGCAGCGCTTCAAATACATGTTGGTCGACGAATATCAGGACACCAACGTGGCGCAATATCTGTGGCTCAGGCTCCTCGCCCAGGGCCACCACAACATCTGCTGCGTTGGCGACGATGACCAGTCGATCTACGGCTGGCGCGGAGCTGAAGTCGACAACATCCTGCGTTTCGAGAAGGATTTCCCCGGCGCCAAGGTGATCCGGCTGGAGCGCAATTATCGCTCGACGCCGCAAATCCTGGGCGCCGCCTCCGGCCTCATCGCCAAGAACGAAGGGCGTCTTGGCAAAACCCTGCACACCGACCGCGATCAGGGCGAGCCCGTCATCGTGCGCTCCCATTGGGACGGCGATGAGGAAGCCCGCACCATCGGCGATGACATCGAGAATCTGCAACGGAAGGGCGATAAACTCGACGACATGGCCATTCTGGTGCGTGCCTCCTTCCAGATGCGGGCCTTTGAAGACCGCTTCATCACGCTTGGCCTGCCCTACCGCGTGGTGGGCGGCCCCCGCTTCTATGAGCGCGCCGAAATCCGTGATGCCTTGGCCTACTTCAAGGTCACCGCCGCGCCCGACAACGACCTGGCCTTCGAGCGCATCGTTAACACCCCAAAGCGCGGCATCGGCGATACTTCGGTGAAGCGCATGCATGTCTTGGCTCGCGCCCAGAAAACATCACTCTATCGCACCGCCGAAGCCTTGGCCCTTACCGATGAATTACCCAACAAGACCCGGACGGCACTCCGAACATTGATTGAAAGTTTCGGACGCTGGCGCCAGGCGCTCGCCAGTCTTCCGCACACCGAACTCGCCGAAATCATCCTCGACGA